>DAOTYD010000088.1:0-4766 GCA_034435295.1 Anaerolineae bacterium
CAGCGCCCGCGCCTGGCCAATGGGGATGACGCGGTAGACGGTCACCGCCGCGTCGTCCGAGTTGTTGCCCGTCAGGCTATCCGGCGGGTCCACCGTCATCGCAACCGCGTTGATGTAGGTGCCGTTCTGGGTGATGACGTCGGTGGCGGAGAGGAGGAGGGTGAAGCTGATGCTTTGGCCGGCTGCCAGCGGCGAGGTGAACACCCAGGTCAGCGGGTCGCCCGGCGCGCCTGTGCCGCTGGGCGTCTGGCCGCTGTCGTCGCCGACGTAGACAAAGCCTGCCGGCAGGACATCGGCTACGGTGATCGCGTTGGTGGGAGTGATGGTGGAGAGGTTGTCGATCTGGATCGTATAGGTCACCAGCGCGCCCTCGCCGTCGTGGACAACGGCCTCACCGGTCAGCGCGGTCTTGGTCACGGCGATGTCATAGATGGTCGAGGTGAGGATGCCGGTATCGGACAGGCTAAAGTCGCCGCCCGGATAGGGACCGACGCCGGTAATGTCGCCATAGGTCCAGCCGGCGTTGGGGTTGCCAGCGCCCCAGTTCCCGTCGAAGCGGGTGGTGTAGGAGTAGACGCCGCCGACGGTGGGGGTCATGACGCCCATGAACTCGTCATTGCTCCCGTTGTCCAGATTGTAGGTCATCGGGAACCAGGTCCACGTGGCCGGGTTTGTGCTGTCGCCGTACCCCACCTGGGCGCGGATGCCGCGCCCCTCGCCTGCAGGGTTGGTCACGTTGAAGATATAGACCCGCCCGTACACCGGATCGGTGGCCTGGCCCGCGTCTGCCTGCAGCGTGTACGGCCATTGCAGGTTGGCCCAGCCGACGATCACGTTGCGATAGTCGTCCACCGTGTCCAGGCCGCTGGTTATGGTGATGGTGCGGTTGGCGGTGTTGAGCCATTCCCACTGATAGGTGGCCGTGTCATGGACGATGTACTTGTAGTTATAAGCGTTGCCGACGGTCAGGCCGGGCACGGTGAGCGAATAGACACCGCCTGCGGCGTTCATCAGGGCGGGGGTCCAGCCGTTGAACGTGCCGGCCAGGTAGACGCTTTCGCCGGGGTGGACGACGCCTTCCAGGTCGTGGTAGAAGAACGTCACGTCGGTGGTCAGTTCTTCGACAGTAAAGACGGCGCTGGCGCTGCCGCTCTGGGCCGTGCCGCTGAAGGTGGCGGTGTTGGTGACCACGTCGCCGTAATCGCCGACGTGGACGGCGGTGAAGGAGAAGGTGAGGACGGTGGAGGCGGTGAGCGTGCCGGACCAGGTGATCTCGTCACCGGTGACAGTGGCCCCGGCAGGCTGCTCGATCCAGGCGCCGAAATCCACCTCGGCGGGGAGGGTGTCGGTGAAGAAGACGGTGTCGCTGACCGCCATACTGTTTTCCAGCGTGACAGTGTAGGTTACCGTGCCGTGGTAGGTGACGTCAGTGGTGGGTGTAACCTCTTTGGTCAGCGACAGGTAGCCGGTGAAACCGATGGCCTCTTCCCAGGTGTTGCCCACGCGGACGCCGTCGATGGTGGCGGCGGGGCGCTGCCCTGAGCTTCCTTGCCGGATGGCCAGGCCCTGGACGGCCAGGGATCCACTGCCGGCCAGGTAGACCAGTGGGGTGCCTGGCTCGGTCGGAGTTGGCACATCCAGGACGTAGAGGGCAGTGTTACCGCTGGTCACTTCATATCTGGCTACAACCAGATAGGTTTTGTTGTAGGCGAAATCAGCGGTGGAGTAGGTGGCTGCGCCGGTTGTGCCTAGTCCAAAGCGCAGGATTCCGCCGTCGTCTCTGACAAAGACCCGAGCGCGAAAGTTCGTACCAGCGTCTTTCAGGTGCAGGAAGTAGTCGCCACTTTGGGCCTGCGACACATTCACCAGCGCGGCGAAGTAGACCGTGCCGGATGTCTGGTTGGCAAAGCTGCGGTTGACATCTTCGGAACCTGTTGTGGAAATGGTGGCGGCGCCGCCGACCCCCGATGAGCCATAGCCAGGCATAGAGAGGCCGCTGGTGATGTATTGCACCGGGCCGCTGCCTGCCCCCGAGTGCGCCACCCAGATGCCGCCGCTCACTGTTGTCAGATTGCCGGGCGTGCTGCCATAGTTAAAGTCGTCGTTCAGTAGCAGCGCTGAGGGACTCCGAACGGCCTGCCCTGCGGTGGTTACTGTCATGAGGGGGGTAAAGAGCAACGAAAGAGCCAACACGACAGGCAGGCTGTGGTTGATGAGACGTTTGATATGTGACATATTTTTTCTCCTTGCGTCGAAATATGGAACCGGGTCATATACCGGACACGGCACAGTAACCGATGGGGGTTGTGTCAATGTCAAGTTTGCCCTCGATACACACCTCCCTCTCGTCAAAAGGAGCACGGCAATCCATCGGAATGGGGATACTTTTCAGGACGGAAGATAACACAGACAGGCAAAGCCGTCAAGACTTGTCCTCCCGCAGGCGCAAGGCCGCGCGAGGGTCTGACCGCTCCCCTTCACACTGCCGTTTCTACGGCAGCCCCGTGATCTCGAAAGCAAATCCCAGAATGGTGACAACGGCGGAGGAAGCATCGGGCTGCCCAAAGACCAGCTCCACCTCCTGGCTGCCGCGCGCCGGGATTGTCCACGGCAGCGGCGGGGCTGTCGAGCGCAGCGTCCCCGCGCCTGCTCTCGAACTGAGCAAGATATCGGCTGCCGTCACTTCCAGCGGCGCGTCTCCATCGTTGTAGATGTCGGCCAGAATGTGCAGAGTGCCCTCGTCTTCGTCGAGAAAAGCGTCATAGACGTCCACATCGGCTTGGGCCAGCGTCACGGCGGGCTGCTCGTAGGGCAGGGCGAAATAGGCCCGCACCTGCGCGTCGGGGCTAAAGATCCAGGTCAGAGAGGGACCGCTCAACAGTTCGGGCACGACATAGCCGGCCGTTCCGCTCACCGATTCGCCCGGATTCAGCGCGCGCAGCAGCGGCCCATAGTCGCCCTGCATCGCCGCCGACGAGGATGGCAGGTAGCGGTTCCCCAAACCGTCCACCAGCTCCATCACAAAAGCGCGCGCATCCAGCGGCGCTGCGCCCGTGTTCTGGAGTGCGAACTCGACCAGATAGACCATCGTGCCGGGCGGCGCGCCAGCGCTGGCCGGTTCGGCATGGCCGCGCTCGACGGTGATGAGCACGGCGCCCACCTGGGTTGGCTGCCCCGCTGCAATCGTCACTGCCGCCGGATCGGGAGTTGGCTCCTCGACCCGTTCGACATCGGCAAAGACGGTCGTCCGCTCCTCCGTGTCCCCGCCCAGCAGGACGAGGGTCAGGCTGGAACTGTGCTGGGAAAAGATGCTCGTGTCATCGGCGCGGACGCGCTCTGTACGCGCGACGCGGAAGGTGACCCGCGCGCCGTTCGAGAGGCGCAGGTAGATCGGATCGCCGGCGGCGAGCTGTTCCACCAGCGCCGACTGCTCAACGGTCGCTTCCAGGCCCAGCACATAGTTGACCACGGTGCCCTCGACCCAGATCGCCGCGCCGGGGGCGGAGGCGGGAGCAAGCCAGGCGCCGCCGTCGGCAGCCGAGGCCTGCACCGGAAAAGTGCGCCCGCCGATTTCGAGGGCGATGGGGACGGGCAGGGTCACCGCCTCGCCGCCGACCTCGGCGATGGGGAGAGGCACAGCGCCCGGCTGGGGCGTGGCGCCCGGCGTGACGCGGACGATTTCCAGCGGGATGCCCTCGACGCGGGTCGGAAAGAGCAGAGGGCGCAGGCCCAGCACAAAGACGAGCACAACGACCACCAGGCACAACAGCACGGCCAGCGCCACAACCAGGGGGATGAGGAGAGAACGCCTGCCGCCCCGCCCAGAAGGAGGGGGAGTTGTGGTTGTTTCGGTCATGGACAATTCTCCACCGTCAGGGGATGTTGCCGGGGAGCGGTCTGGGTGCGATGCGGACGTAGATCGTTCCCCCCTCGCTGCTGGCCAGGCGGCTGATCCCCAGGTAGGGGATGTTCAGGCGCAGCGCGCCCTGGGCGGCGGCGGTGAACTGCAGGCTGCCCAGCTCGTCGGTGAATCCCTCGGCGATCTTGGCCCCTGTCGCTGTGTCGTATGCCAGCACCTGGATGCCTGCTACCCCTTCGCCAGCGCCGGGGCTGCCGTCGTTGTTGGCGTCGTAATAGACCAGCAGATCGACCGGCACAAAGTGCGGGGCAGGCGTCGGCGGGGAGGTGTGCGGCGGCGGCGTGGCCATAAGCCGCACAGAGAGGGCGCCGCCAGGAGGCGTCGTCGGCGTGGCTCCGTTCTCGGGGCGAGGCGTGGGGCTGGGCGTGCTCGTTGGCTGCGGTTCGGACGTTGGCCGTGGCGTGGAGGTGGGCACGGCTGTGGGAATGCCCGGCACGGTCCGGTCGCAGCGCAGGTTATAGACGCTGTTGGCCAGGTCGCTCGGCGTGCGGTTGCCCGTCCCCACCAGAACGTAGAACCAGCCCTCGTAGGTGGCATAGTAGGTGAAGGCGCTGTTGATGTCGCCGTTTGCCGGGTCGCGGTCGTCGTTGCCGCCGACGGCCTGCTCCCACGACGGGCCGCTAAAGACGATCATGTTGGGGTCTACGCCAGGACCCAGGTTGGACGTTGCGCACTCGTAGACAAAGCCCGGTTTGACCCACAGCTTGAAAAAGTCATTGTCCACCCCGCCGTAGGGAGGGAAAAAGTTGAAGGTCAGCGTCGTGTTGGGTGGGATGATGCAGGCGTGGTCGAAATCGAGATTGTCCTCGCAGTCGTCCGCGTTGGGGTGGGGACCAGGGCCGGGGGT
>DAOTYD010000089.1:0-3298 GCA_034435295.1 Anaerolineae bacterium
TCGCTGTAGCCCTGCTGGATGTTGTAGGTCAGCACGCGCAGGGAGGTCTGCGCGGGCGGCGCAGGCGGACGGGCCGCCGTCAGCAGCACGCCCGCCACCGTCACCACGCCGAGAAGCGACACCACATCCACCAGAGCACGCCCCGCTTTGGGCAAAGCCAGCGCCTGGCGCCGCACCAACAACATCGACAGGGTCACGACAACCCCCGGCACGAGAAAGACGAGCCAGAACCTGTCACGGAAGAACGGCCCGACGACAGGGATATAGTCATAGACCGTGGTAAAGACCTGGGCAAACACCGACAGAAGGAAGAAAAGCGCCCCCAGCGCGAAACCGCCGCCCAGGAGGCGCAACGAGGGCCGCATCGCCACCAGCATCCGCGTGATGAAGAGGAAATCGACCAGCAGCACGGGGAACAAGAGCAGCATCAGAACAAGCGGTATGCGGTGCAGGGAGGTGACCGGCGGCTCGGCCAGCGGATAGGCGCTGGCGTCTGCAGGGAAGCGAATCTGATGAGCCAGGATGGTCAGCGTCATGGCCAGGACAAAGAGCGCGTTCCAGGCCACGAGCAGCGCCGGCGTCAGCCTCGCCAGCGGTTGCCGTGGCGACGTCAGCAGCCAGGCAAACGCGCCCAGGGCCAGCACAACCAGCGCCACCACGAGCCGGTAATCCGCCCCCGTCCAGCGAGCGATGACGTTCGGACTGGCAAAGGCGAAATAGAGCAGCACCAGCACGGCGGTCATGCCCAGACATAGCCCCAGTGTCTTGGCCGTTGCCCCTCGCGTATTGCCGGTCGCTGATTGCGTCTCCTCTGTCGCTTCCCGCCGCCGCAAGGCCGCTGCTGCCACCGCCGCCAGCGCCCAGTTGACCGCGCGGCCCCAGCCATAGTTGGTCAGATCGACGCCCGAATCGAGCGCCCTGAACAGGATCGACAGCGCCAGCCCCATCAGCAGGCCCAGCCCCAGGGACATGCCATCTCCGCCCTCCTCCTGCCCATGCTTCCACAGCAGGGCCGGCAGCGCCAACAGGAAACAGCCCACACCCACGCCGCTGACAAGCATCTGCCCGCGCACGTCGAGCATGGCCTCGACCGCGCGGCTGAGCAGCACGGCCATCATCAGCACCGTCGCGACCCAATCGGGCAGGCGTTTGCGCACCAACAACAGCAGGAGAGGGGTAAAGAAAAGCACCACGCTGACGATTTCAGCAGTCAGGCTCGTCGCCAGCAGGCCAAAGGCATAGATCGCCGCCACAAAATCGGTCACCAGTTGGAAAAAGAAGAGAAAGAGCACGCCATACAGCGCGATCTCGAAAACAGGCCGCTTCGACTCGCTCATGGCAACCTCCTGACGGGGATAGCCTGGATTATAGCGCCATCCAACGGCAAGTCAACATCCCCGCAGGGTGTGGGCGAGGCAACGCCTCGCCCCTACAACAACAGGGCGACGGTCTCTTGACCGGCTCCAAGGATCCCACCACCCCGCTATGCCTCCCGCCCCCCTTGTGGTATCATGGAGAACATGCTGGATGTCCTGCTCGTCGGCGCTGAAGAGCTCGAAAACCTGGGCACCCGCTACCTGGCGGCTGTGCTGCGTCAGCACGGCTATTCGGTCGAGCTGACTGCCTTCAGCACCGCCGACGACCTGCAAAACGTGGTCGACTGGGCCGTGCTCACCCGCCCCCGCCTGATCGGCCTGTCGCTCATCTTCCAGTACCGCGCCCCCGAGTTCATGGCCCTGGCCGCGGCGCTGCGCCAGGCTCTGCCGCAGACGCACATCACCACCGGCGGACACATGCCCACCTTTACCGCCCAGGAACTGCTGCGCGATAACCCTGCCCTCGACTCGGTCGTGCGCGGCGAGGGCGAGTTCACCCTCCTCGAACTGGTGCAGAAGCTGGACACGCCAGAGGAATGGGACGCCATCCGCGGCCTCTCCTTCCGCCGTGACGGCCAGATTGTCGAGAACCCACCGCGCCCGCTCATAGCCGACCTCGACGCGCTGCCCTTCCCCGTCCGCGACACACCCCCGCAGCGTCACTTTGGCATCGGCTATTCGCCCATCCTGGGCAGCCGTGGCTGCCATCAGAACTGCGCCTTTTGCAGCATCCAATCGTTCTACGGCGCCAGCAGCGGCAAACGCCAGCGCTTCCGCAGCATCCCCAATCTGGTCGACGAGATCGAGCAGCTCTACCACCAGTTCGGCGTGCGTTTCCTGGTCTTTAACGACGACGAGTGGTTCCCCGCCGGCCGCCAGGCCCGCGCCGGGCGCGTCGCCGCGCTGGAAGCCGAACTCCGCCGCCGTCATCTGGACGTGATCATGAGCATCAAGTGCCGCGCCGACGACGTCGAAGAACCGCTCTTCCGCCAGCTCCTCGACCTGGGCGTCGTCCGCGCCTACGTCGGCGTCGAGTCCGGCTCCGACCACAGCCTGCAAAACCTGAACAAGCGCACCACCGCCGCCCAGAACCGCCACGCCCTGGACGTGCTGCACCGCGTCGGCATGCTGGCCGATTTCGGGCTGATCATCTTCGATCCCTACAGCACGGTCGAGGACATCCGCGCCAATCTCGATTTCCTGCGCGATATGGGCAGCGCTGGCCAGGCCCCCCTGAGCTTTGGACGCATGGAGGTCTATGCCGGCACGCCGATCCTGACCCGCCTGCAAGAGGAAGGCCGCCTGAGCGGCAATTACATGGCCTGGAACTATGCCATCAGCGACCCGCGCGTGGAGATGCTGTGGCGGCTGACCATGGCCACCATGCGCCACCGTCATTACGATAACGACGGCCTGGGCAAACAGTGTTCGGTCGCTTATTACGAGCTGATGATCTACAGGCACATGCACAGCGACCGCTACGACCCCGCGCTGGGCGAAGCGCTGCGCCAGATCGTCGCCCGCCTCAACAACCACTCCCTGGCCCTCTTCGAGGAGATGTTCGACTTTACCCTGCACGAAAACATCCGCGACCCCGCGCTGGTCAATGACGCCGCTGCCGCCTGGGCCGCCAGGATCGGTGCGTTCGATCTCCAGGTGGAAGCGGAACTGTTCCAATGGCGAGGGCAGGTAGCTCAACGGATCGAGCCAAGGAGGGAATCATGAAACTATGGAAATGGTGGGATCAACTCCCCCCTGACGTGCAAAAAGCCTTGCTGGTCACGCTGGTCGTGATGGGCGGCACAGGCATCAGTTGCCGGCTGACCGGCCCGGTCATCTGTGACCCCGCTCCACCGCCCTCGACCACGCCGATGATCTGCGACCCGCCGCCGCCCCCGCCCCTCACAGGCACACCCATGATT
>DAOTYD010000090.1:0-13941 GCA_034435295.1 Anaerolineae bacterium
GGGGTGGCCTTCTACGCCTACGCCTGGGACCGGGCGGGGAACGGCGCCGGGACGGCGGTCTGGAACGTGACCCTGGACCGCACGCCGCCCACGACGGCCATCCGGCCGCTGGCCGCCGCGCAGGAGAGCACCGCCTTCATCGTCTGGTGGGACGGGAGCGACAACGTCTCCGGGGTGGACCACTACGACCTGCAGAAGCGGCAGGACGGCGGCGCGTGGGAGAACTGGCATCAGGGCGTGGGGAGCCAATACGTGGGCGCCTGGTTCATCGGGGAGATGGGCCACCGCTACGGCTTTCGGATGCGGGGGGTGGACCGGGCGGGCAATGCCGAGACGTACCCCGGCAGCGCCGAGGCGGAGACGACCATCAACCCCTGTTCCGGCGACGCCTATGAGAGCGACAACGGGCCTGTTCAGGCCCATCAGATTGCTGTTGGTCAGTCCCAGGCTCACAACTTTTGC
Organism: Anaerolineae bacterium; assembly: GCA_034435295.1. Classification (GTDB taxonomy): domain Bacteria; phylum Chloroflexota; class Anaerolineae; order B4-G1; family DUEL01; genus DAOTYD01. The sequence goes on from DAOTYD010000090.1 coordinate 463, forward strand.
GGGACAGATGACCAGGACTGGGTCAGCTTCTGGGCCCAGGCGGGCAAACGCTACGTCGTGCAGACCGGCGACCTGGGTTGGACCAGCGACACGGTCCTGACTCTCTACGACGCCGATGGGACAACAGTGCTGGCGGAGAACGACGACATTGCCTATCCGGACAACCTGGCCTCACAGGTAGCGTGGATGGCGCGGCAGGACGGCTGGCTCTACGCGCGGGTGCGACACTACAACGGCCGCATTGCGGGGAACGCGGTCACCTACACGCTGGGACTGGAGGAGGAATATGAGCTGTACCTGCCGCTGATCCTGCAGCGGTAGCACAAATTGTACACTCAGAAACGCACCATAGCGGACAGGGCCGCCCAGGTGGGCGTCGGCAACTGTCTGCCTCGACCATATGGTCTGCGTACCTGCTGGCCTCGCCGCGGCAGTTACCCCCAATCCCCAATTGCTGCTATAATACCCCCTATGGAGCCCGACCTCTTCGAGCGTTACGTCGCCGAGGCATTGGATGCCCTGCCGGAGCAGTTCCAGCGGGCGCTGGACAACGTCGAGGTCGTTGTCGAGGACTGGCCCGACCAGGACGCCATGCGTCGCGCCGGGGTCAGACACCGCTCCCAGCTCCTTGGCCTCTATCACGGCGTGCCGTTGCCCCAGCGGACGCACTATTACACGCTCGTCCTGCCGGACAAGATCAGCATCTACCGCCGGCCGATCATGATGCGCTGCCGCGACTGGGAGCAGGTGCGGGCAATGGTCCATAGGGTGCTTCGCCACGAGGTCGCCCACTACTTTGGCATCAGCGACGAGCGATTGCACGAGCTGAACGCCTATTGAGAGAACCCCATGCAGGAATTCGTCTGCCCCCAATGCGGCCGCATCAGCCGCTACGACCCCTGGAGCGGGCCGGCGCAGTGCCCTTTCTGCGGCTATACGCCGCCCCCTCGCGCCGCCGTCAGCAGCCGCTTCGCCCGCCAGCCGACCGGCGCGCACCAGCGCTACCTGAACCAGATCGTCGCCCTCTGGAACGGCACGCACCAACCCGACCCCTCGTTTGCCTTCGACACGCCAGATATGGCCCTGGCTTTTTTCCGCACCTACCGCCAGGCCCTGGGGGAACAGCCGGACGCCGCCGCCAGCCCAACGCCCTACACGCGCAGCGATGAACCCACCGAATACGAGATGCGCATTTTCGTCGGCGCCTACGCCCGCCTGATGCGCGGCGACCGCGCTGCCGCCGCCGCTGAACTGGGCGCCCTGACCCTCTCCCGCCCCCCGTTCGTCGACCACTGGATCTGGCTGGCCGCCGCCGTCGATGACCCCGCCCGCCGCGAAGAATGCCTCCAGCAGGCCCTGGCCCTCGAACCGGCTCACCCCCTGGCCCAGGACGCCCTCGCCATCCTGCGCGGACGGGTCAGGCCGGTCGGGAAGCGCTCCCCCATCCGCCGCCTCCAACACAAGGTCAAAACCTCCCAGTGCCCTCAGTGCGGCAGCGCCCTGCGTTACCGCCCCGGCGCAACCTCGGTGACCTGCCCCCACTGCGGTTATCAGCTCCAGCTCCAACAGGCCAGGGTGATCGAGGGCGAAGCAGCCGCCCTGAGCGACCTGCAGCTCAAGCGCCGCTACCAGGGCTTTCGCTGGCTCGAAGTGCAGCGCGTCATCGGCTGCCAGAACTGCGGCGCCAAGATGAGCATGACCCATCGCCTGGCCCAGACGTGCCCCTTCTGCGGCTCTGCCAACATCCTCGTCCGCGACAATCTGGGGACGTTCGAGCGGCCCAGCGGCCTGCTGCCCTTTGCCCTCGACCAGGACCAGGCCGCCGCAGCAGTCCGAAAGGCCCAGCGCAGCGGCCTGCGCGCCATCAAGACCTGGATCAGCGGCGCAGAACAGCAGGTAGAGGGGCTGGAGGGCATCTACATGCCCTTCTGGGTGTTCGACGGCTTTGTCGAAGTGCGCACCTGGTTCGAGCAGACGGTCAGCATCCCTCCCCAAACCATGCCCCCGCCACGCTCGGATCAGATGGTGCTGGATAACCTGCTCCTGCCCGCGATGGCCAAAACGCTCGGCGAGATGATGGCCCGCCTGGAGCCGTTCGATCTGGATGCCCTGGTCCCCTACGAACCGCGCCTGCTGGCCGACTGGCCCGCCGCGCTCTACACGCTCGATGTCGAGGCCGCCGCCGACACCGCCAGAAAAAAGATGATCGCCCTGGCCCGTCGCCGCGCCCATCCGCCTGCCGCCCCAGCGACCGATTCCTCCCATCCCGTCCGCGCAAAGCGCGCCTTCCAGGTCAGCGGCATGACCTACCAACTGCTGCTGCTGCCGGTCTGGGTGGTACTGCTCAGGCAAGGAGACAACCTCAGCCTGGCGCTGGTGAACGGTCAGACGGGCCGCGTCGTCTTCGGCCCCCGCCTGCCAACGGCCAGGCCAGCCGCCGACTGAGCAGCCCGTCAGCGCGCCAGCGTGGGGACAATCGCCCCGAAGAGGGCGTAGAGGTCCAGCGCGACCAGCGCCAGCGCCATGAGCGTCGCGGCAGCGACCCGCCCCCAGCGCCCCAGCAGCCAGGCCAGCGCCATGAGCGCCGCCAGCCCCAGCGCCGCCCCCAGCGGAACGAGCGGCAGGTCGCCGCGCAGCAGGCCCCAGGCCAGCAGTACCGCCCCCAACGCGGCCATTGCCGCCGCCGCCCAGCGCGCTGTGCGCGGACCCAGCAGCCAGTCCAGCCCCAGCGCCGCGCCCAACGCCAGCGGCGCCAGCGCCGGGAAGAGGTAACGCCCCTGGTGCTGGACAAAGGTCACGTTATAGAGCAGGTAAAGGGCAACCGTGCCCAGCGCCGAAACGCCCAGCAACGCCAGCCCGTCGACCTGGTGCGGTGTCAGGCGCGGGCGCTGCCGGTCGAGCAGCCAGCCGAGGAAAGCGGCAACGAGCAGGCCGTTCAGGATCAGCAGCGCCAGGTAGACAGGCGGATGGAGCGGCACGCCCATCCAGCCGAACTGGCCCCAAAAGCTCTGGAACGTAAAGCGGGCAAAGCGCTCCAGTAGCCAGCCCCAGCCATAGAGGCGCAGCGCCTCGGCGGTGCGCAGTTGCCCTTCGACGACGGCGTTGTGGCGGGCCTGCCCCAGCGGGTCGCTCCAACCGTAGAGGGCGACGTTGCGCGCCAGCCACGGCCCGACCAGCAGCGCCGTTGCCAGCAGCAGCCAGCCGGCCTGCATTGCCGCCGTGCGCAGCGGCTGCCTCTCTCGCCGCGCCCGCAGCGCTACCGCCAGCAACGCCACCGGCAACGTCACATAGGTCGAAACCTTCGCCAGCATGCCCAGGCCGACGGTGAGGCCCAGGCCGATGAGGTACTGCCGCCCCTGCGCCTCCTGCTTGACATAACGGATAGACATCCACAACACCGCTGCCACCAGCATTTCAGCCAGGATGTCGTTCTCCACCCCCGCCGTCATGGCCAGGTGCTGCGGCAGAAAGGCCACCAGCGCCGTCGCCAGCGGGGCCACCAGGCCCTGTTCCGCAAAGAGCGAGCTCGCCAGCCCATAGATCAGCACCAGCAGGACGCCTCCCAGCGCCACCGAGAGCAGCCGCAGGGGCAGCAGTGCGCCATCGAAGAGCACATAGAGCAGTGCGGCCAGGAGATAGTAGAGCGGCGGCTGGTGATCTTCGTAGGTCAGGGGGTCGATGGACAGCTCCGGCGGGAAGCGCTCGCCGGTGAGCCGTTCCAGATAAGCCTGGTCATAGTCGCCCGGCTCCATCACCGGCAGCCGCCCCGAGGCCAGGGCGCGGATATAGTTGTAGTGCGCTGGCTCGTCGGGCACCTGCCAGGGTGGGGTGTAGATGGCGTACAGTCCCCCCAGGATCGTGTGAGCCAGCAGGATCAGCGCCAGCAGCAGCCGCGAGCCATTTTTCATGCCCCCCATTGTACTCCACGTTGGGGAAGGGGCAAATCAGCAGGGGCGTGGGTGTTCGAAGCAGTGGGCATGCCCCTTGGGGGCACCGTAAAGCATGAAAATAGGCCGTTGTCTATTTTCATCCCAGCGGACGGGGCCTTCGTCTTCGCTGGGATCGCGGGCGTCCCCGCCCGCCAGCAGCGCGGACGAGACGTCCGCGCTCCCAGGGCGGCAGGCGGGGTGTCCCCCTATGATGCGGTTCAATGGGTCAGAATCTGGCTCAGGAACAGCCGCGTGCGCTCTTCCTTGGGGTGGGCGAAGAACTCTTGCGGGGTGTTGATCTCGACGATGTTGCCCTCGTCGAAAAAGGCGATGCGGTTGGCGACCTCGCGGGCAAAGCCCATCTCGTGTGTCACCACGATCATGGTCATGCCCGAATGGGCCAGCTCGCGCATCACGTCCAGCACTTCCTTGATCATCTCCGGGTCGAGCGCCGAGGTCGGCTCGTCGAACAGCATGATCTTGGGCTGCATGGCCAGGGCGCGGGCGATCGCCACCCGCTGCTGCTGCCCGCCGGAGAGCTGGGCAGGGTATTTGTGGGCCTGTTCAGGGATGCCTACCCGCTCCAGCAACTGGAGCGCGATCTCCTCAGCCTTGCTCTTGGGCCACCTGCGCACCCAGATCGGGGCCAGGGTGATGTTCTGCAGGACGGTGAGGTGCGGAAAGAGGTTGAACTGCTGAAAGACCATGCCGACCTCGCTGCGGATGGCCTCGATGTTGCGGATGTCGTGGGTCAGCTCGATGCCGTCGACAATGATCTGGCCGCGCTGGTGCTCCTCCAGGCGGTTGATGGTGCGGATAAAGGTCGACTTGCCCGAACCGGACGGGCCGCAGATGACGACGACTTCCTGGCGGCGAATGGTCAACGTGACGCCGCGCAGGACGTGATAGTCGTCGAACCACTTGTGCACGTCACGGCAGATGATGATCTCGTCGCTCGATGGCTGGGAGTTCTCGCTCACGGGACCTCCTTCACAACTGCGTCGCTAACGGCTGCCCACGCCCAGCGCCTTTTCCAGGCGGCGGCTGGCGTAGGACATCGAATAGGTAAAGAGCCAAAACACCGCGGCGACGAAGAGGAACACTTCCATATCCAGAAAGAGCCATTCCGTGTTGCTCTGCAGGACGATCTTGCCGACTGTCAGCAGTTCGGTCAGGCCGACGATGTAGGCCAGCGTGGTGTCCATAAAGAGGGCGATGAACTGGCCGACGATGGCCGGGATGACCAGGCGCAGCGCCTGCGGCAGCACGATCAGCGCGGTGGTCTGGAAGCCATTGAGTCCCAGCGCTTTGGCTGCCTCGAACTGGCCGCGCGGGATGGCCTGCAGGCCGCCGCGCACGTTCTCGGCCATGTACGCCGAGGCGAAAAAGGTCATCCCCAGCATCGCCCGCACCACGCGGTCGACGCGGATCCCTTCGGGCAGGAAGAGGGGCAGGATGATCGAGAACATGAACAGGATCGTCACCAGCGGCACGCCGCGGACGGTTTCGATGAACGCGATACAAAAGAGCTTGACGACCGGCAGCGAACTGCGGCGGCCCAGCGCCAGCAGGACGCCAAAGGGGAAGCAGCCGACGATGCCGACCAGCGCCAGCAAAAAGGTCAGCAGCAGGCCACCCCACAGGCCGCTGTCGATGCGCGGCAGCCAGGAAATGCCGCCGACGCCGTTCAACAGCACGATCATGAGCACAAACGAGAGCAGCCAGCCCAGCAGCGCCCAGCGCCCCTTGCCCACGGGCGTAAATCCAAGCAGGTAGCCGCCGACCGCCAGGAGCGGGGCTACCGCCAGCCACAGCCGACCGGTGGGGCCCAGCGGGCTCAGATCGGCCGGCAGCAGCGCCAGCGCGCCCAGGGCCACGGCCAGGGCCAGGGCAAAGTTGCGGATGGTGCCTCCCCACACCCGCGCGCTCAGGCCAAAGAGAAACGACGCCAGCGCCAAGATCAGGCCGATCCGCCAGATCTGCTCGGGCGGGTACTGACCCACCGCAAACAGCTTGAGACTGTAGCGCACCGGGTCCCAGTTGGCCTCGAAAAAGGCCCAATGGATCACCCCTTTGCCCACAAAATAGATCAGAGCCAACGCCAGAACCGTAAGCAGGGCGTTGTACCAGGTGCTGAAGAGGTTCTTGCGCAGCCAGCGCAGGGGGCCGGGGGCGGATGGGGGTCGCACAATCGTCGTCGTCGGCGCGCTCATGCTAACGCTCCACCAGTTGAATGCGGCGGTTGTAGATGTTGAGGATGAGCGACGTGATCAGGCTCATCAGCAGATAGGTGGCCATCACTATGACAAAGACCGGCACGGCCCGCCCGGCCTGGTTGATGATCGTCCGGCCCACATAGAACAGGTCCACATAACCGATGCCAACGGCCAGGCTCGAGTTCTTGGTCAGGTTCAGATACTGGCTGATCAATGGCGGGATGATCACGCGCATGGCCTGGGGAAAGACGACCAGGCGCAGGACCTGGATATTCGTGAGGCCCATCGCCCGCGCGGCCTCGAACTGGCCGCGGTCGACGGCCAGGATGCCGGCGCGCACGACCTCGGCGATGAACGCGCCGGTGTAGACGACCAGGCCGGTGACCATGGCGGCATATTCCGGCGTCAGGCGCAGCCCGCCGCTAAAGTTGAAGCGGCCCATCTCTGGCAGTTCCAACGTCAGCGGCCGCTCGCCGAGCAGGAACCAGCCGGCCAGCGGGATGAGCGCCAGCACCGCTGCCGCAACCAGCTCCGCATATGTTGTGCGCCCGGTCTTGATCCGGTAACGGGTCAGCGTGGTGTACAGGACAATCGCCAGAACTATGGCGATGGCTGTCAGCAGCAGCCACGTCCAAAAAGTTGACGTTGGGACGGGCCTGGGGGTGTAGAGTCCGCGCTGGCTGAGGTAGATAGAGCCGGGCAATTGGATGCTCTCGCGCACGGGCGGCAATTTCTGAAAAACGGCAAAATACCAGACAAAGAGCTGCACCAGCAGCGGCACATTGCGGATGATCTCGATATAGACGCTGGCGATCTTGCTGACCAGCCAGTTGGACGAGAGGCGGGCGACGGCGGTCACCGTGCCCAGGATCGTCGCCAGGACGATGCCCAGCAGGGCCGCTTTGAGCGTGTTGAGAATGCCGACCAGGAAAGCGTAAGCATAGGATTTCGAGGGGTCGTAGGGGATGACGGATTCGCCGAGGGGCATGCCGGAGGCATCGCGCAGAAAGCCATAGCCGAGCCCCAGGCCGCGCGCATTGGCGGCCCTGAGCACGTTGCCGACGAAAAAGGCCAGGGCGCCGATCACCACGACGGCCGAGATGACCTGGGCGACGCCTTTGATGACCCGCTCGTCGCGCCAGAAGGGGATGGTCGTTCCCGCGCTCTGTGCTCTCCGGCTCATCAGCACTCAACAAGGGTCATCCTCCCGCAGGTTTCAGAACCTGCGGGAGGATTTTCGGACAGGCTCTTAGCGCAGCGGCGGCGCATAGATCAGGCCGCCGTCCCTCCAGAGGCGGTTCATCCCACGGTCGAGGGTAAAGGCCAGGCCGTTGGGGCCCATGTAGCGGTCATAGATCTCGCCATAGTTGCCCACGGCGCGGATGACATTGGCGGCAAAGTCATTGCTCAGCCCCAGGTCGCTCTGGCCAAAGCTGCCCTCGACGCCCAGCAGACGACGTACCTCTGGGTTCTCGCTGCTCATCATCGCGTCCACGTTCTGCGAGTTGACGCCCAGCTCCTCGGCGTTGATCAGCACCCACATCACCGTCCTGACCACGTCCATCCACTGGTCATCGCCCGCCGGGACGGCAGGAGTGAGCGGCTCTTTGGACAGGGTGATGTCGAGGATGACGTGATCGGCGGGGTTGGCAAAGCCGGCGCGGACGGCGGCCAGTTGCGACTTGTCGCTGGTGGCGGCGTCGCAGCGGCCTTCTTCATAGGCGCTGTAGACAGCCGAGGTCTGCTCGAAGGTGACCGGCGTAAAGCTCAGCCCGCGCGAGCGGAAGGCGTCGGCCAGGTTGAGCTCGGTGGTGGTGCCGGTGGTGACGCAGACCGTCGCGCCGTCCAGCTCCTCGATGGTGGTGACGCCCAGGTCGGCGCGCACCATGATGCCCTGGCCGTCGTAGAACATGACCGTCGTAAAGTTGCCCCACTGCGCCTCGCGGCTGGAGGTCCAGGTCATGTTGCGGGCGACCATATCGACCTCGCCGGTTTGCAGGGCCGGCCCGCGCTCGGCGGCGGTGATGGGCACGAACTCGACCGCTTCGGGGTCGTTGAAGATGGCGGCGGCGACGGCGCGGCAGAGGTCGACGTCAAAGCCGACGTTGCGGCCAGTGGCGTCGATGTAGCCAAAGCCGAGCAGCTCGGTGTGGACGCCGCAGACGACGCGCCCGCGACTGATGACGGTCTGCAGGCGCTCGCCGCGCGCCGGGATGACCGGGCACGCCGGGCACTCGGCTGCGGGGCAGGGAGTCGCTTCTGGACAGGCGGTGGCTGCCGGGCAAGGGGTGCACTCGGGGCATTCGGTTGGCTGGGCGGGAGCACAGGCAGAGAGCGCCACCCCCAGGATGAGCAAAACAACCATAGATGCAGCAAGCGTTCGGTTCATTTCTCTCCTCCTCGATTAGTTGAAATTGGGTGATTGATTGGTTTTTTTCCCTGGCTGCTTCACCTCCTTTCCCTGGCTGGAAGGGAAGTATAGAATTGTGTATAGCATGGCAGCGGAAAAAAGTCAAACCGGTGGGAGGCGGGTTGGCCTGAGCAGGGCGATGGGATGATACAGGGGCGCCTCCCCGCTGCCGCCGATGGTCCGCGCGTCGACGCTGAGGAAAAACCATCTGGCGGGGTCTGCCGGGTCTCGCTCGAAATGGCCGAGGGCAAATTCGCCCTCTATCCTGGCAATGGAGTAAGGGACGAAAGGATCCTTTTTCTTTGTCTCTCTCGCCAGCATATAGTCGCCCGCCCGCGCGCCGATCAGCAGACAGGCCTGGGGAGGAGCCTTGATGACGTGATACTCGCCGTCAGGGACGATGGCGACGTCGCTGCCGGTGAGAGAATAGACCTGGAACGTGGCGCCGCCGATGGTCAACTGCTGGCCCAGCACATAGTCGCTCGCGCTCAACTGGGCGGTTGAAAAGGTGGAATTTTTGCTGACCACCGTCCTCCGTGGCAGGGCGGCGGGGTAGACGAGAGCTTTGTTCATCGCCTCCAGCCGTTCCCTCATCTCGACGCAGCGCCCGGCCCAATCCAACTCGCGGCGCGGCAGCCAGAGCGTTTTGCGCGCCGTTTCGAACGCCTCTTGCGCGGTGCGGTGCCAGGCCCTGGCCTGGCTGTTGTTGCCCAAGAGGTAATGAACCAGGCCCAGGTTGTACGCTGCGACGGCCTCGTTGTGCCGTTGCTCGAGGGCAGGGTGTGCCTGGAGGAGGTGGTAGGCTTCTTGCGCCTCGGCCAGCAGCAGCCCCGTCTGCCCGCGCTCGCGGTGGATATCGGCCAGGTGGATCAGGGCAACCGCAACGCCGGCCTGATCGTGCGCCTGCTCAAAGTACTGCCGGGCATCGCGGGCGCAGCGCTCTGCCCTCTCCCAATCGCCCGCCTGACGGTGCTCCCCTGCCCGTTGCAGCAGTTCCTGGGCAAAAGCGGGCAGGTTGGCGGTGTAGAGCAGCGCGGAGGGCGTGTAGGAATGGGCCAGATAGAGCGCGCAGCCCTGCCGGCTGATCTGGCGGAGGGCGTCCGCCCAGGAAATGGCTGCCTGCAGCTTCCCGCCACGGACAGAGGGAGGATATGCGCAGGCGATCAACTGCCAGGTCTTTTGGCTGATCAGGTCCAGTGCCGCGAAGGCGATGGCAGAGACAGCGCCGGCGGTTGGGTGCTGCAAGGTGACCAGTCGAGAGAGGGCGTGCACGTTGCCCACTGCCGCGGGGAGGCCGATCAGCAGGCGCATGCTGTCCCAGGCGGCAGCGATGAGGCTCACTTCGGCAGGTGGCACGCCAAACAGGCCAGCCAGCGCCCTCTTCAGGCTCTCGCTGTCGCCGACCAGCGCGGGATCGATCACCACCTGGACCCTGACAGGTGGCTGGCACGGGGGCAGGTCGGCCAGCAGCGCGGCCAGTTGCTCATCCCGCCGCCGTCTGAGCGCTTCGCCTGCCAGGCAGGCCAGTTTGTCCCGCCGCTCAAAATAGGAAACAAGCTCGCGGCTGAAGCTGGCTTTGTCCTGATGATGGAACAGCTCAAAGTCAACGCCCAGGACAAAGGCAATGTCTTGCAGCTCTTCCAGTGAGAAGCGATCGCGCAGGCAAGCGAGAAGGGCGCTCCTCACTGTCACAGGGTCTACGACCATGGCGCTTACCTCTTCAGCTCTGAGGCGGCAGGCTGCGGCCGCCGGCTACTGCCTCCTCGATGCGCTTGAGGGTCTGCAGCGCCTCGGGAGGCATGCAGGCGCGGGTAAAAGGATCGTAGGACATCCAGCGCAGCGTGTCGACGAAGCGGGCGGCGAGCAGATAGGGACGGGCGTCGGCTTCGCTGGCGGCGACGGCGCGCAGGGACTGGATCAGGTGGATGATCATGTCGGCCTGCGCTTCGGCGCGGGCGATGTCCATGCGCAAGAGTTCGGCCTCGCCCTCGGTGCGGACCGCCAGAGCCTGGCTTTCCCACTCTGCCTTCCAGGTGTCGATCCACTGTTGAGGGATCTTTTCATCCACTTTGATTTCGCCCAGATCGACGCTGAGAATGCGCACGCCGACGTTCTTGCGGGCGGCTTCCTCCAGTTCCTTTTCGAGCCGCTGGCGGATCTCTTCGCGCGGGTGCATCGCTCCCGGCTGCGGCGGCGAGATGAGCCAGTTCAGGTGATAGTCGGCCAGGATGTTGCGCAGGATGCCCTCCACAAAGCTGATCACCACCCGGCCGGCCCAGTTCATCGGCGCGCCCTTCCAGCCGGGCACTCGCCACCAGTGGCTGCGAATGGCGCGGAGAATGGCGTCGTCGGTGCAGGGGTAGGGGTCTTTGGCGGTCGACGGCAGCTCGCGCACTTTGCCGTCGCGGGTGTAGGTGAGGTTGCCGTTGGGGTCGAGGATGCGGTTGTCGATACGGAAGGTGACGTTGGCGACGCAGGAGACGGGAATGCCATCGCGCGTCATCCCCCTCACCTCGAAAGCCCAAAACTGGGGGCGCAGGTCGATGATCTCCCATATCTTCTCGAAGGGGGCCAGTTGGGGCAGGCCGCCGCCTTTCAGCTTGCGCTCGAGCTGGCCGTTTCGCTCGGTGATCACGACCGAGTCGTAGTAGACGACCAGATGGCCAGGGCCGCCGACGCGGTGGACAATGTTGCCCTCGCCCATGGCGATCTTGCCCTTGGTGATCTTGAGCCAGGGGTCGAATTGCCAGGGGCCAAAGACCAGGCGGGTCACAAAGTTGTGCGCTTCGGCAGCGCTGCGCAGGTCGTAGAGCTTGCGCACAAAATCGGCAGCAAAGATGCGGATCTGGGCCAGCGCGACCAGCAGCGGCAGGATGGTCAGCGTCGCCAGAACGGCATGGGCAAAGGGGGTGAAGGGGCCGTCCCTCAGCCCCAGCGCCAGGATCCAGCGGGTCGCGATCAGCCCGAAAACAACGAGGAGCGCTATCACCAGCCCCAGCGAGGGCAGCACACGGCCCAGATGGCCCTTGATCCACTTTTTGATGGGCACCCGCTCGTCCTTGAACGACTGGACCCACCAATGTCCGGGGGCGATGACGATCTCGACCAGTATTTCGAGCAACCTGTGCAGTACGTTTCTCATCGCTGGCTGCCTTTCACCAGAAACCGCTGGCGCTGCCGTTACAGCCCTTCGCGGAGCTGTTGCAACTCGCCCCGGATGTAGGGGGAGAAGCGTCCCCGCAGGCCTGGCTGCATCATCATCTGCTCCAACGTGCTCAGGAACTGGCTCACGAGCTGGTCCGGCGTCAGGCCGCTGCCGGGTTCCAGCTCGGCCAGCCTCCTGCCCAGGGAGAGGATCAGCTCTGCCTGCGCCTCCGCCCGCGCCTTTTCGACCTGTTGCAGCCACTCGCGGTGGCTTTTGGCCTGCATGACCAGCGTGCGGCGCTGCCACTCGGCCTGCCAGCTACGGATGCGCTCTTCGATGACCCGCTCGTCGACCGGCTTGATGTTGCTGATGCCGCCGCCGATCAGTTCGATGCCCACCTCCGCCAGCTTCTTCTTCAACTCGGCCAGGAGTTCCTTGGCGATGTGGATGCGCGGCAGCTCGTCCTGTTCCTTGAAGGGATCGTAAAGCTCGTCGAAGGTGTACCGTGAAAGGATGCTCTGCAGGATCGGCGTGCCAATGAGCTCCGGCAGCTCGTCCCAACTGCGCTGTGTTGTCGGCTCTGCTGTGCCTGGATGCTCCATCCGCTGGGCCTGGACAGCCTGGATGGCGCTGGGGGTGCGGAAGGGAAAAGGCTTGCCGATCTCGATCTGCTGCCCGCCGCGGTCGATCTGGAAGGGGGCAAAGACCAGCGCCTCGACCAGGATGCCATCTTTGGTAAAAGCGCGTGGGGTAAAGGTGCGCAGTTGGGGGCGCAGGTCGAGCGTGCGCAGCGGCTCGTCGGCAAAACCGGTCAGCGTCGTGCCCGGTTTCTTGACCCCCTTGAACTCGAAACCGTCAGTGACCGCCACGGCGTGGTCGCAGTCCGAGATGATCAGCCCGCACCCTGTGGCAAACTCGCAGTAGGCATTGCCCTTGATGCGCTGAACGATCTTGTCCTCTTCGCGCTCTTCGTCTGTCACAACATAGCAGGGGTAATTGCGTCGAATGAAAATATCAAAAATCAGGCTGTAGATTTTGTCGCCCTCCTCTTTGCTGCTGATGCCGGGCACCAGCAGGCCGGCAATGCGGCGAAGGCCAGAATAGAGAAGCGCAGAAGAGGCCAGAAAGAAGAAACTAAACAGCCCAGCAAAGATGAACCCGGCAGCAACCCACTCTAATGCTGGTGGAAGAAGAATTCCCAGCCGGAGAGGGAGGATTTTGGCAACCAATAGAGATAGCGGCAACGCCCAGATTGCCCAGATCACCGAAGCGACAATGGTGAACAAGTCACCTGTTTTCTCTTTTTTGACCGTAGCACGGAGCAACCCCATGAGGAACAGCACGGACAGCAATAAGGCGATCAGAAAGGCACTTGCCCAGCCAAAAAAGCCATAGGCGGAAAAAGGCGCCCTCGGGATCCCTGCCAATGCGAGGTATGCGACCAGTGAAAGGGCAAGAACAATCACCAGAAAGGGAAAAATGTAGATGGCATAGGACAAGAACAGGTTGTCTTTTTCCTTCGGGGATTCTTTTTTGATCAGCCGTTCGACGTCTGGATCGTTCATCTGCGCTGCCCCTCTTTCCCTGATACCGACGCGGCCCTGACGTTCATCCTTATCATACTCATTTAGGCCTTTTCGTCAAATCTCGACAACACTCGCTCCAACTCAGCCCACTCCGCTTTCCTCCTCCCCTGCACGACGCGGCGCTTGCGCAGCATCCTGGGTATTCCCCATATCCCCGCCGCCATCCCGCGCAGACGCGCCCGCGCCGCCGCCC
>DAOTYD010000091.1:0-2873 GCA_034435295.1 Anaerolineae bacterium
AGCGATAAGCGATTAGCGATTGGCGAGACGCGACCAGCGCTGCTTCCACCTGGGCGCGCGTTTCCTCCAGGCTGCAGTCCGTGTCGATGACCACGTCGGCGCGGGCGATCTTGTCCTCCTGCGGCGGCTGCGCCTGGATGCGCCGGAGCGCCTCCTGGCGGCTCAAGCCGCGCCCGGCCATCAGCCGCTGCACCTGCGTCTCGACCGGACAGGTCGTCACCCACAGGCTGTCATAGCGCCCGGCCATCCCCGCCTCGATCAGCTTGATTGCCTCGACGACAACCACTCCGGTCGGGGCGGCAGCGATGCGGCGGTCCACTTCCTCGATCACCGCCGGATGGACAATCGCCTCCAGCGTCGCCAGCGCGGCGGGGTCGGCAAAGACCCGCTCGCCCAGGCGGCGGCGGTCGATCTCCCCATCCGCGCCGACGACCTCGCGGCCAAAGGCCGCCGTGATCGCTGCGTGGACGGGGCCGCCGGCGCGCATGACCTGGTGCGCCACGCGGTCGGCGTCGATCACCGTCGCGCCCATCTCCGCCAGCATCTGCGCCACGGTCGATTTGCCGGTGGCAATGTTGCCGGTCAGTCCGATCCGCAGCTTGCGGCTCATGCCAGCTCCTCCCAGGCCGCCTCCAGTTCCGCCTGCAGACGGGCGTGCTCCAGCCCCAACCCGGTCACCCGCCCCACGTCGCGGGCCGCGCTGGCAGCTTCCAGCGCCGTCTCCACCAGCGCCAGGCGCGCTTCCAACTGCTGAATGCGCGCCTCAGCCTCTTCGCGCCGACGCCGCTGCTGCTCCAGCGCCCGCTCGGCAGCCCGCTTCGCCGCCCGTTCCGCGTCCCGTTCCTGCCGGCTGACCTCTTTCGCCTCGATGTCCTCTGCCGCCCGCCGCGTCTTGATCCATTCACAATAGGCGTCATAGCCGCCTTCCAGCGTCCAGAGGCGGCGGTCGACGATGGCCCACGTGTGCGTCGCCAGCGCCCGTACCAGATAGCGGTCGTGCGCCACCAGCAGCACCGAGCCCTCGAACGCGCTCAGCACTTCCTGCAGCACCTCCTGGGAGGGAATGTCCAGGTGGTTGGTCGGCTCGTCCAGCAGCAGCAGGTTTGCTCCCTGCAGCGCCAGCACCGCCAGCGCCACGCGCGCCTGTTCGCCGCCGGAGAGGTCGCCGACGCGCTTGAAAACCATGTCGCCCGAAAAGCGGTAGCGTCCCAGCAGGTTGCGCGCCCGGCTGACGCTGGGCAGCCCCGCCTCCAGGATCGTGTCCAGGATCGAGCGGCTGGGGTCGAGCCCGGCGTGGGCCTGGGCAAAGTAGCCGATGTGGACGCCGGCCCCCAGGCGGATGCGCCCGCCCAGCGGTTCGATCTCGCCGATGATCGTGCGCAGGAGCGAGGTCTTGCCGGAGCCGTTGGGGCCCAGCAGGGCCACCCGCTGGCCGCGCCGCAGTTCGACCTGGTCCACCGCAAAGAGCGGGGCAGCAGGATCATAGCCGACGACCAGGCCGTAGAGGCCAAGCACCAGGTCGCCGCTGCGCAGGGGGCGGCCCAGGTCCAGGTGCATGGTGCCCATTTCCTGCGGCGCTTCGACCCGCTCCAGCCGTTCCAGCCGCTTCTGGCGCCCCTGGGCCTGGCGCGTGCGCTGGCCGGCCATGTAGCGGCGGATGTAATCCTCGGTGCGGGCAATGTGCGCCTGCTGGCGCTCGTACTCCTCCCGCTGCTGTTCCCGTCGCTCCTGGCGCTGGCGGACATAGTCACTGTAATTGCCACGGTAGGCAGCCAGGCGGCCAAACGACATCTCCCAGACCTGTTCGACCAGCCGGTCGAGGAAAGTGCGGTCGTGGGCGACCAGGAGCATGGCCCCTTTCCAGGACTGGAGGTATTCTTCCAGCCACTCGACGCCTTCCAGGTCGAGGTGGTTGGTCGGCTCGTCCAGCAGGAGGAGGTCCGCTTCTTCGAGCAGCAGGCGGGCCAGGAGGGCGCGGGTGCGCTGGCCGCCGCTGAGATGGGCCAGCGGGCTGTGAAAGTCGGCGGGGTCGAACCCCAGGCCGGTCAGCACCTGCTCGATGCGCTGCGGGTAGGTGTAGCCGCCGGCCAGTTCGAACGCTTCGAGCAGCGGCCCATAGAGCGCCAGCGCCTGGTCACGGCGCGCCGGGTCGGCCATGTCCGCTTCCAGGCGACGCAGGCGGCGGGCCTGAGCCTGCAGGCCCTCGAAAACCGCCTCCATCGCCTCCCACAGCGTCCCTTCGCCCTGCAACTGGGCCTGCTGGGGCAGGTAACCGATGCGCAGCCCCTTCGCCCGCTGGATGCGGCCGGCGTTCGGCTGATCGAGGCCGGCGATGAGGCGCAGCAGCGTCGTCTTGCCGGAGCCGTTGGGTCCGACCAGGGCAATGCGCGCCGCGCGGGGGATCTCGAACGAGACGCCCGCGAAAACATCCTGCGCGCCGTATGATTTGGCCAGCTCGTTGCCAACGACCAGGGACACCGCACTTTCCTTACGACGGAAAATTGGCCGCCCGAGCACCTCAAGCGCCCGCCGCAATTATACCACGGCGCAGGCGGGTGACAATCATACTGCCCTGCGGGTGTTCGAAGCAAAAAGATAAAGCGCCCCGCCCCCCCTGCTCCCGCCGGGTCACAGACCCGGCGGGCCCCACTGGCGGGGGGCATAGGCCGTGAAATCCGTGAAATCTGTGTAATCTGTGGCCAGAAAACGGCGGCCCCACGGCGGGGGTCTGTGACCATACGCATCAAGCTAATCGATGCTCGGTGCGCCAATGGATGTGAGCGTCGCCAGACGGGCCCATTTCTTTGCTCGCAGGGGGTCTGCGACCCCCGTCTGGCCGCCTGAGACGACGTGCTCAGGCCGACGGCGCCGGT
>DAOTYD010000092.1:0-13911 GCA_034435295.1 Anaerolineae bacterium
CCGTCGACGCGCGCATGGGGCACGCCGGCCATACGGCGCGTCTCCAGGCTGGGCGGCGGGGCAGCTTCCTCTCCGATATGGCGCGTGGCCAGCTCGTCTGCCGCCTGCCTGACCGGGTCATCTACCGCAGGCGCGGCGCTGCTGATGCGTTTGAGCAGAGAACTTTCCCCCATTGCACCTTATTATAGCCGTTTTCGGGACTTGTGCAACGGGCGGGATCGCAAATCGCCTATCGCCAATCGCGGATCGCAAATCGCTGATCGCTGATCGCGAATCGCTGATCGCGAATCGCGTTTCCGACCCAGAAACGGAGCGCCCCGCCCGCCCTGCTCCCGCCGGGTCTGTGACCCGCCCGGTTTGTAGGACAACTGCTCGGAGTTGTCCTACCCCAGGTTGACAATTTCTCCCTTCGCGCTATAATTGAGACAAATTCTCAATCCAGGAGAGCAGATGACGCTGGCCGAACGTCTGCAAGCAGCCCACTATCAGTTGACCGCCCCTCGCCGCGCTCTGCTCCAGGTGCTGGAGACGAGCGAACGGCACCTCACCGCCGCCGAGCTGCTGGAGCGCGGGCGAGCCATCTATCCCGCCCTCAGCCGCGCCACCGTCTACCGCACGCTGGAGATTCTCGCCGCGCTGGGGGCGCTGCGGCTGATCTATGACGCCAGCGGCGCGCCGCGCGTCGCCTGCATCGCCAAGAGCCACCACCACCTGGTCTGCCTGGGGTGCGGCGAGACGTTCCACTTTGATGACTGTCCCGTCGGCGATCTGGAGGAACAGATCGGCGAACGGTTCGGCTTTTCCGTCAGCAGCCATCTGCTCGAACTGTACGGTTTTTGCGAGGTGTGCCGCCCATGAGAAAGAACAGCCTGTTCACCCTGGCGCTCCTGGCGCTGATGGTCCTCTCCGCCTGCCGCGCCCAGACAGACGGGCGCGCCGACGAGCTCCCCACCCTCTCCCCCGTCCCCCTGGCGACAGGGGAGCGGCTGCGCGTCGTCGCCACCACTTCCATCGTCGCCGACGTGGCGCAGAACGTCGGCGGGGAATGGATCGAACTGACCACGCTGCTGCCCCTGGGCGCTGACCCACACACCTACCAGCCCACCCCACAGGACGCCGCCGCCATCGCCAATGCCCACGTCGTCCTTGCCAACGGCGCCGGGCTGGAGGCGTTCCTCGCTCCCCTCCTGGAAAGCAGCGGCGCAACAGGCAGGCTCGTCCCCGTTTCCTACGGCATCGACCTGCTCCAAATGGAAGCAGACGAGCACGAGCACGAGCACGAGCACGAGCACGAGCATGAGCATGAGCACGAGCACGAGCATGGCCAGTACGACCCCCACGTGTGGTTCGACCCGCTCAACGTGATCGTGTGGACAGAAAACATCGCCTGGGCCTTGAGCACGCTCGACCCGGCCCACGCTGCCGACTACCGGGCCAACGCTGTCTCCTACCAGGCGGAACTGCGCGCGCTCGACGCCTGGATCGCCGACCAGGTCGCCCTGATTCCCGCCGAACGGCGCGTCCTGGTCACCGACCACGCCGCGTTTGGCTACTACATCCGCCGCTACGGGCTGCGACAGGGCGGAACGGTCGTTGCCGGCTTTAGCACCATGGCCGCGCCCTCGGCGCAGGAGATCGCCGCGCTGGAAGAGACCATCGCCGCGCTGGGCGTCCCCGCCATCTTTGTCAGCACGACGGTCAACCCGACGCTGGGAGAGCGCATCGCCCGCGACACAGGCACTCGACTGGTGCTGCTCTACACCGGTTCCCTCAGCGCGCCGGGCGGCCCGGCTGACAGCTTTCTGGCGCTGATGCGCTACGACACAACGGCCATCGTCGAGGCGCTGCGCTGAAAGGATAGCCTCCCATGCCCATCCTGCCGCCTTCCCGCCACGCCCGCCACCAGGCGGACGTCCCCTTTCTGGACGTCGCCGATCTGACGCTGCGCTACAACGGCCGCCCGGCGCTGGAGGCGGTCTCTTTCCAACTCGCCGCCGGCGAGCGCGTCGCCGTGGTCGGGCCGAACGGCGCGGGCAAGAGCACGCTCTTCAAAGTCATCGCCGGCGTGCTGACGCCGACGTCCGGCACCGTGCACCTCGCCGGCGACCAGCCGGGTGGACACATCTGCATCGCCTATGTCCCCCAGCGCAGCGAAGTCGACTGGGCCTTTCCGGTGACCGTCGCCGACGTGGTGATGATGGGCCGCATCGGCCGGCTGGGCTTGCTGCGCCATCCGGGGCGCAAGGACTGGGCGGGCGTCCATCAATGCCTGGAGATGGTGGGCCTGAACGCGCTGGCCGGTCGGCAGATCGCCGAGCTGTCGGGCGGGCAGCAGCAGCGCATGTTCATCGCCCGCGCCCTGGCCCAGGAAGCCGAGCTGGTGCTGATGGACGAGCCGCTCACCGGCCTGGACATCCCCTCGCAGGAAGACATCTTTGCCATCCTGGACACGCTGCGCCAGCAGCGGGTGACGGTGATGGTCGCCACCCACGATCTGAGCCTGGCGGCGGAGCGTTTCGACCGCGTCATGCTGCTCAACCGCCGCCTGCTGGGCATCGGCCGGCCGGAGGACGTCTTTACCGCCGGGCGGCTGCGCAGCGCCTACGGCACGCACCTGCACCTGGTGCAGACCGACGAGGGGCTGCTGGCCCTGGGCGACACCTGCTGCGACGGAGAGCACTGAGATGGAAACCCTCATCTCCTGGCTGATCGAACCGCTTCGCTACTCCTTCATGGTGCGCGGCCTGCTTGCGGCGGTGATGGTGGGGGTCGTCTGCGCGGCGGTGGGCAGCTACATCGTCCTGCGCGGCATGGCCTTTTTCGGCAGCGCCCTGGCCCACTCCATCCTGCCCGGCATCGTCATCGGCTACCTGCTCGGCGGGGGGGAGCGCAGCGTCATCTTCTGGTGGGGGCTGGGCACAGCGGTCGTGACCGCCGTCGCCATCGGCGCGGTGAGCAAACGGGCGCGGGTCAAAGAAGACACGGCCATCGGCATCCTCTTTGCCGCCATGTTTGCGCTGGGCATCGCCCTCATCTCCTCGGTGCGCAGCTATGCCGTCGACCTGGCCAACTTTTTGTTCGGCGACGTGCTGGGCGTTTCGGCGAGCAGCCTCTGGTTGACCGCGATCTTTGGCGGGCTGATCCTGCTGACCATCGCCCTGCTGTTCAAAGAGTTCCTGGTCCTTTCCTTCGACCCGACCCTGGCGGCGACGCTGCGCCTGCCGGCGACGCTGCTCAACTATTTGCTGCTGGTGCTCATCGCCGTCGCCATCGTCGTATCGATGCAGACCGTCGGCGTGTCGCTGATGGTGGCCATGCTGGTCACGCCAGCGGCGACGGCCTATCTGCTGACCCGCCGCCTGCCGTCGATGATGGCGGTTGCCGCTTTCATCGGCACCCTGTCCAGCGTGATCGGCCTCTACCTCTCGTACCACATCAGCATCGCCTCCGGCGCGGCGATCGTGCTGGTCTGCAGCGGCTTTTTCCTGCTGGCGCTCCTCTTTTCCCCCCAGCGGGGGCTGGTGAAAGAGGCGTTGCAGCGGCGGCGCCCGTCGTCGGACGTTTGACAAAACCCTGTCCTGCGGTATACTGTGCAGTATGACGAGGATGGAATGGCGCAAGTTTGGACCCGGCGCGCCCTGCGCGCAGATGATCCTGGAGGGATACAGGCCCTCGTGATTTGCCGTACCTGGAGATCGGCCGCAAAGCGCGAGGGTGAAGCGTTACCCTCGCGCTTTTTGTTGTGAGGAAGAGCGATGGTTGATGTAGATGCCCGAGCCGTGCTGCTGCTCAACGCGTCCTACGTCCCGCTGCGGCCCATCAGTATCCGCGACGCCGTCGACCTGATGATGCGCGGCGTGGTGGACGCAGTGGACGGCGTTGCCGCGCGCCTGCGTACCTCCACCACCATCCTGGAGGTGCCGCGCGTGCTGCGGCTGCGCTACTATGTCAACGTGCCCCAGCGCGGTGCCGTCTGGAGCCGGCGCGGGGTGCTGACGCGCGACCGCTACACCTGCATCTACTGCGGCGCTCACCCCGGCGACCGTCAGCGCGGCGTGCTGCTGACGCGCGCCGATTTCACCGTCGACCACCTGATCCCGCGCAGCCGCGGCGGCTACAACACCTGGAGCAATACCGCCTGCGCCTGCTACAGTTGCAACCATCGCAAGGCCGACCGCACGCCGCACGAGGCGGGCATGAAGCTGCTCTGGGAACCCAAGCGCCCCCGCACCAACTACCTGGTCATCAATGGCGAGGTGCCGGAGGAGTGGAAGGTCTATATCGACGTGGGACTCTGAAAATCCTCCCGCAGGTCCTGAAACCTGCGGGAGGATTCTATCAAGGCCGGTAGGTGACGATCAGGCGCACCGTCGACCAGTTGGCCATGCTGGCATATGCGCTGCCTGCATTGTCACCCTCGAAGTAGAGACGAATCTGAAAACGCGTCGGATCGCCGCTGTCCAGATAGTTCTTTAGCACCGTCCGCACATCGATTGGCGTGGTCAGACCAGGCGCAGCCGCGTTGATTGCCGCCAGTTCAGTGCCGCCGCCACCGCTGTAGGCAGCCGGGTAATCACAACGATCGACGTACTGGACGTGGCGGACGTGCAGGGGACGCAAGAACTCGAAGGGATTGCCCGTCAGCGTGAAGCTGCTGAGATCAAGAGTGGCAGCGACGATGTCAGAAGCGCTATTCAAACTGGCGATGTCGAAGGAGACCAGGCCACGGATGCCGTTCCCCGCCGGAGCGATGCCGGCGCGGATGGAGCCATCACAACCACCCTCGCTCAGGCTGCCGCTCAAAGAGGCTATCGGCGTCAGGATCACCGTCACCCCCTCACAGGCCGGCGTCGAAAAGCTGACCGACTGGCGGCCGATCTCGCTGCCGTCCCCTGCCAGGGCGATGATCGTAAAGCCACCCGTCCCGCCGCAATCGACGTGGCCGCCATTCCACGACGTCGTGTTGGCCGGGAGCGTGCTGGCCGTCGCCGCACCCAGCCCCCCAGCGACAAAGGAGAACTCGTAGCGATACTGAGCCTCGCCCACGGCATCGGTCCAGGTAAAGCGCACCGTGCCATCGGGGAGGAGCGTCGCCTGCAAGTTCGACGGCGGGGCAGGCGTCTCGCTGGTTGGCCCGGCGGTGGGAGTGAGCGTCGGGCCGGTGGTCGGCGTCACCGTCACCGGCGCGGGGACGACGATGCGCACATAGACCGAGGAGCCGAACATCAGGCCGGTATCCGACTGCATACGCCAGTTGCTGCGGTACGTCCCTGGCGTGGCGGGCGCCGTCATGTTCACCGTGACATCAGCCGTGCTGCCGGCCGCCGTCGGCGGCACGTCGACCATTCCCGGCGCGCCCATCTGGTCGCCGCTGACAAAGACCAGCTTGAAGCCACTGCCCCAGTTGCACGTCCCGCTGTTGCGGATGCGCCAGGTCTTGGCAAAGGTCGTGCCAGGCAGCAGTTGCGTGTCGTCAGGGATGGTCACATCGGCAACGTAGGAAGCGTTCAGAGTGCAGCCCCCCTCCCCCAACACGTCCGGCATCGGCGTCTGGGTGGCCGACGGTGTGACTGTCACCCCCGCCGTACCGGCCTCGACGCGCACGGCGATGGCTGCCGGCTCCGAGGCCGCCCCGTTGACATCATAAGCCACCACCGAGATCGTCACTTCGCCAGGGGCGACAGGACTCCACTGCTGGGCCACCGCAAAGCTGGTGGGGTTGCCGCTGGGCGGGGCATCGGTGCGCACGAGCTGCCCGTTGACCAGCAGTTCAACGCGCGCCACCCCCGCCTCAGCAGAGGCCATTGAGATAACCTGGACTTGCTCGCCAACGTGGACAACGACGCCACTGGCCGGGCTGGTGATCGTGATGCTGACTTCGCCAACAGGCTGCTGGGGGCCACAGGCCAGGACGGCCAGCGTCAGGAAAAGCACCGCTGCTGCAATCCACCGCAAATGTTGCTCCCTTGACATTTTGCACCTCCTTCCTGTGCTGAACATTATACCATAGTAAGGAGAGAGTGACACAAGGATGGGGGGGAATTATCAGATTGGGGACATGCCGTGAGAGTTATGGCACAATCCTGGGAGCGCGGACATCCTGTCCGCCGCGGGCGGGGACGCCCGCGATCCCAGGAAACACCCATGTCCCGTCCGCCCTGGGAGCGCGGACGTCTCGTCCGTGCTGGGAACACGGATCGAGTCGATCTACTCCTGTCCGGCTTTCAGCGTCATCTTTGCCCCCGTCATGCTCCGCCGGCCCACGCCAGCGCCCATGACGGCACCCAGAAGCGCCCCAAGCCCAGCAGCGAGAGCGCGATGGAGGCCGCCAGCAGCGCCACGCCAAAGGCGATCAGCGCGCGGTCGCGCCGCCGGTAGTGCAGCTCCTCCAGCCACGTCCGCGGGCCGATGCCAAAGGCCCGCAGGTCCATGGCGTCGATAATGTCCTCGCTGCCGACGATAGCGTGGATCGTCACCGGCACGATGAGGGGGGCCAGTTTGCGCACCTGGGCAAACAGCCCGCCGCGCAGCTTTTCGAGCTCATAGCCGCGGGCGCGCTGCGCGTCCATCGTGAGCTGAAAGTCGCGCCCGAAGGTAGGAATGAAGCGCATGGTCAGATCCATGGCATAGGCAATCTTGTCGGGCAGCCCCAGCCCGCGGAAGGCGATGCCATAGTGGATCGGGTTGAGGCAGTAGGGAATCAGCACGGTCATGCTGGCCAGGCTAAAAACGCGCGCCAGTTGACTGAGAGCATAGAAGGCGCGCTCAACGGTGAGGGTCAGCGTCGGCCGCCAGCCCAGGATCGCAAACGGCGCGCTCAGGCGGGCGACGGTGTGCTCCTCAGCGTACAGCTCCATGCCGCCCCGGCCAGTCAGGAAAGTCAGGAAGGAGAAAAAGACAATAAAGCCGCCGATGAACAGCCAGGTGCGGCGCGTCTCCCGCCAGCCCAGGCGCGCGGCAAAAACCGCGCCCAGGGCGATGGCCAGCAGCACCAGCAGGAAACGCAGGTCCCAGAAAAAGAGCGTCGAAGCGATGAAGCAGGCGTAAAAGATGAGCCACGCCCGTGGGTCAAAGCTCTGGACGAGCGAGTCGCGTTTCCGGTAGCGCCAGGTGACCAGCATGGCACGTTCCTTGTGCTGCCCTCTCCTCTCCCCCCATCCCCCCTTTCCTCCCCCGCAGAGCGGGGGAGGAGAGGGGGGCAAGGGGGGTGAGGTGAGGGCCTACCGTCCCGCGCGGCGTTGCACCGCCGCGTAGGCCACGACCAGGATCGGCACCAGGATGGCGGCAAAGATCAGGTTGGGGCCGGCTGACGGCAGGAACTCGCCGACGATGGCCACGGCGGGCGAGTAGCCGTTGATCCAGATGTCGGAGATTGCCGCAAAGCCCAGGCCGATAAAGTTGCCCAGCATGCTCCAGGTCACTGCGGCGGCGACGTCGACGTTGTCGGCAAAGACAAAGCGGACGATCACCACCAGCACCAGGCCAATGATCGCCGAGATGCCGGCAAAGAGCGTGATCGGCGCATCGCCAAAGATGCCCTCCTCCGGGGCGAAAAAGAGCATGTTCGGCAGGCGGGGGTTCAAGATATAGATCAGCGTGGCCAGGACGGCCAGCACAATGCTGACGATCAGCACGGTGTTGATGCTCTTCTTCTTGTCAGCAAAGAGCATGGGCATGCCGGCGATCATGCCGATCAGGCCGTTGCCGATCGACCACTGCGGCGAGAGGCCAAAGCCGGTCAGCGCGTCGCCAAACATGTTGCCCACAGCGCCGCTGAAAAAGCCCACCGTCGGCCCGAAAGCGTAGCCAAAGAACATGGGGATGGCGATGGCCGGGCGCAGCGCCACCTGGCTGACCGAGGGGACGACAAAGACGGTGCCGTTGAAGAGGTAGGAAAAGACGGCATACAGCGCAGCGCCGATGGCCATGTACACCACCTGTCGCGTCCCCACGTCCCACGCCCCGCTGGAGCGAGTAAAGTAGTAGACGAGGAAGACGATCAGCAACCCCAGGCCAACGAAGAAAAAGCGCAGCAGGGCCGTCTGGTCGAGACGCAGGCTCTCGTTGATCATCCCGCCGATCCAGATGATCAACAAGAAAAAGACGAGCACGGCGACGAGAGCGACGATCACGGACAGCAATCTACGGTTCATTTCTGTTTCCTCCTGTTATTCGTGTAAATTGGGTATCTACCTCTAAAAATGCGCCAGAGCCTCGGCGGACATGAACCGTCCGGTGCGCGGCAACGCCTCCAGGTTTGCCGCCAGCAGCGAGGTCGGCAGCAGGCGGCAACGGCGCAACAGTTCTGCGTCGGCCAGCACCCCCTCCGGCGGGCCATCGCCGGCGACCCGCCCCTCGTGCATCAGGATCACGCGGTTGGCGTAGCAGATCGCCAGGTCAAGGTCGTGGGTGATGAAGAAAACCGCCTCAAAGCCCGGCATCTGGAGGATGGCGTCCATAAAGGCCATATAGTTCCAATAGTCCTGCCCGGCGGTCGGTTCGTCCATGACCAGGATTTTGGAGCGCATGGCCAGGATGGCGGCAATGCTGACCCGCTTCTGCTGGCCGAAGGAGAGAGCCAGCGGCGAATAGTCCTCCAGCCCTTCCAGATGGACGATCTCAACCGCCCGTCGGACCGCCTGGTCGAGCGATTCGCCTTTGACGCCCAGGTTTTGCGGGCCAAAGGCCAGTTCCTGGCGCACCGTCGGCGCAAAGAGCATGTGGCTGGGGCTCTGGAAGACATAGCCCAGCGTCTGGGCCACCTGGGCCACGCTCATCTCCCGCGTGTCCTGCCCGCCGACGCGCACGCAGCCGGAGCGCGGTTTGAGCAGGCCGATGGCATGTTTGACCAGCGTGGTCTTGCCCGCGCCGTTGGGGCCCAGCAGGGCGATAACGTCCCCACGGCGGATGGTCAGGTTGATGTTCTCCAGCACCCGTGGGCCGTCCTCCGTGTAGGCGAAGGAGACATCCTCGAACGTCACCAGGGGGGCGCGGCCGTCGGGCTGGATCGCCGGTTCGAACGCCCGCGGCGGCGCAGTCCGGGCGCGCTGGATGACCACCGGCGCCGGCAGTTTCACCTGGCGATAGTCCACCACCTCCATCAGCCCGCTGACCGGGCCGTCGTAGGTCACCTGGCCGTCCTGCATAAAGAGCACGCGGTCGGGGTGGATAGCCAGGGCATCCTCGACGCGGTGCTCGACCATGACGATGCCCACGCCCTCGTCGGCCAGGCGGCGGAACATGGCCAGCGCCTCCTGCGCGCTGGCCGGGTCGAGGCTGGCCAGCGGCTCGTCGAGCAGGAGGATCGCAGGGCGCATCGCCAGCACGCCGGCCAGGGCCACCTTCTGCTTCTCGCCGCCGGAGAGGTTAAAGGTCTCCCGCTCGCGCAGGTGGGCGATGCCCAGGTAGTCCAGCGTCTCCTCGACGCGGCGGCGGATCTCCTGGCGCGGCAGGCCCAGGTTCTCCAGACCAAAGGCCGCCTCGGTAAAGACGCGGGTGCCCAGAATCTGCCGTTCGGGGTCCTGCAGCACCGTGCCGACAATCTGGGAAATGCGCGCCAGGGACATGCCAGCCGTCTCGTTGCCCTGCAAGAGGATGCGCCCGTTCAGCTCGCCCTTGTAGCTGCGCGGGATCAGGCCGTTGATGCAGCGGATGAGGGTGGTCTTGCCGCAGCCGCTGCCGCCGGCCACCAGCAGCAACTCGCCGCGCTCGAGGGTAAGGGAAACGTCGCGCAGCGCCAGCTCCGGGCGCTGGCGATAGCGGAACGACAGGTTTTCGACCACCAGAGGGGGCGCCGCCTGCTCACCCACCATATTTCTCTCCCCTATTCATAACACCGCAGGGGGAGGGCAGTTACCCTTACCCCTTCAATGGGGGACCAACAGCACCTCCTTGTAGCGCACCAATCCCAGCGGTGAGACACGCAGGCCGTGCACCCACGGCTTGACCAGAAAATGCAACTGGTCGTACCACAGCGGCACGACCACCGCCTCTTCAATCAGAATGCGGTCGGCCTGGTGATAGGCCTCCATATACTCGCGGCGGTCGATGAGATGGGGCGCGGAGGTGACCAATTGGGTATAGCGGGCATTGGACCAGCCACGGGCGATCAACCCAACCTCCGGCGCCACGCGCAGAAAACTGTCGGCGCTGGGATAGTCAGCCACCCAGCCGACGACATAGAAACCGGGCGGGTCGTGGGCCATCTGTTCGACAAAGGCGTTTATATCTACCAGCTCGGGCTGGATATCGATGCCCAATACCTCGCGCCACTGATCACACAGGTCTCGCTGGGACTCGACAGCTATGGTTGCCGCCGTCAGGACAAGCGGCGGGAAGCCACGGCCATCGGGATAGCCCGCCTCGGCCAGCAGGCGACGGGCCAGGTCAGGATTGTGCTGGAGGCCAATGGCGGGAGAGTGGCCCGCCATGACAGGCGGCACAAAGCCTCCCCATGCTGGCAACACGCCGCCCCCGTAGCGCTTGACCAGCCGTTCGCGGTCAATGGCGTGAGCCAGCGCCAGACGCACCCGCACGTCGTCAAAAGGAGGACGATCATTGATAAAGCCCAGGAAATAGGTAACCAGGAACGCATAGCTCTGCAACTCGCGCGGGTAGAGCGCACGCATCTGCTCCAGGTCGATCTCGAACGAGCGCTTGATGTCCACCATGGTGTTGGAAACACAGCCGACGTCCAGATGGTTTTCGCGGTAGAGTTCCAGCCCGTACGTCGTAGGGCCTTGCAGGACGGTGAACTCGATCTGCTCGACGTTGCCGGGGAAGTAACCCCTGTAGTGGGGATTGCGGGTCAGGATCAGCGATCGACCGGCGTTCCATTCGCTCAGGCAGTAGGGGCCATTGCAGACCATACGGCCAGCCGTGGCCCAATCATTGCCGTGGGCTGCGAGCGCCGCAGGCGGCATGGGACAGGCGATCGGCGCAGCCAGGACGCTCAGAAAGAAATTGCTGGGGCGTTCCAGGCGAACCTCCAGCGTGTCATCGCTCAGCGCACGAATGCCGAGGCGCCGCGGGTCGCTTTCCTGGCCCTGATGCCAGGCGCGCGCGCCCTCCACATCATAGAGCAGGACCGCGTAATCCGCGCCGGTGGCGGGGTCGAGGTTGCGCCGCCAGGTGTTTTCGAAATCGTGCGCCGTCAGGGGAGAGCCATCGCTCCAGCAGACATCATCGCGCAGGTGAAAGAGATAGCGCAAGCCGCCGTCCAGAATCTCCCAGCGGCGGGCCACGGCCGGCATCGCGTTTAGCTCGGCGTCGAACTGCACCAGGCCCTCGAACAACTGGTGCAGAATGTAGAGCGAGACCGAGTCGGTGGCCAGGCCAGGGTCGAGCGTGGATGGCTCGGAACCGATGAGAGTGCGCAGGGGATGGGGTGCCGGCACGGCGCAGGCAGGCCGGCTCTCCCTGACCTGTTGCCACAGCGCAAACGACTCTTCGAAGCAAGCGCAGGCCCGCTCAAAGTCGAAGCAGAGCTGGTACACCAGACCCTGCTTCAGCAGCGTCCGCGCCATGCCCTCGGCGTCGCTTGCGGCGCGCTGCAGGGCCAGGGCGCGCTGGTACAGGTCGAGCGCCTCCTCGTGGGCATAGGCGAGCCGGGCCTGGTCGCCAGCCGCCAGGAGGTAACGGAGAGCGCGTTCGGGGATCTCAGCCTGGGAGTAGTGATGGGCCAGCAGGCCATAATACTCTTCCAGCCGGTCGGCAAAGAGCTCTTCGATACACTCGCCGATGCGGCGGTGAATCTCCCGCCGCCGCTGGAGCAGCAGGCTGTGGTAGGCCGTCTCCTGGATCAGAACGTGCTTGAAAATGTACTCGATTTCGGGCGTGCGGTTGCGCTCGCGGATGAGCTCGAGCTGCTGCAGCACGTTCAGGTGTTGCTCCAGGCCCTTGTCCATATCCGAGATTGCCGCCAGGAGGCGGGCCATAAAGATGCGGCCGATCACCGAGGCCAGTTGCAGGACGCGGCGCGTATCCTCCTCCAGGCGGTCGATACGGGCCATCAGCACCCCTTGCAGCGTGGTGGGGACGGCGACCTCATCCACCGCTGCGGTCACGCGCCAGCGCCCGCCCTCCTGGACGATGATGCCGCTCTCGATCAACGAACGAACAATTTCTTCCAAAAAGAGGGGGTTGCCCTCGGCCCGGTCGAGGACCTGGCTGCGCAGCGAGGGTGGCAGGTCCTGCAGCGGCACGAGTTGATCCATCAACTGCTCGCTCTCCGCGGGCGAGAGGGGGCGCAGGCGAATCTCGCTATAGCGATGGGCAAACTCTGCCGCCGCGCGGCGCTGGACACGCCAGCAGGCGGCATCCTCCTGCGGGCGGAAGACGGCGACAAGCATCAGCGGGACACTTTCGGTCAGCGGCAGGAGGTAATCCAGCAGCTCGACCGAGCTGGGGTCGGCCCAGTGCAGGTCCTCCAGCACCAGCACCAGCGGGCGCTCCTGGGCCATGCGGGCGAGCAGGGCACTTATCGCCTGCATCGCCTGCCACTTGAAGCTCTCGCCGTCCAGGTAGCGCAGTTGTGCTTCGAACGCGGCCTCGAGGGGGACGGTCAGCAGGCGGCCCAGGTAGGGATAGACAGCGTCGAAACGTTCAGGGAAAAGCGCTGTCACCCGTTCGCGCAACCGTTCGCGCAGCGCCACTGGCTCATCGTCCTGCGCCACCCCCAGAGCGGCGCGCAGCACCTCCAGGAAGGGCAGGTAGGCCAGCGAGCCGCCGTAGGAGAGCGAGCGCCCTTCGAGCCAGGTGAGGTCAGCCGAGAGGGCCGCCCGGCGCACTTCAGCCATCAGCCGCGACTTGCCGATGCCGGTTTCGCCGATCACGGCGACGACCTGGCCCTGGCCGGCAAGCAATCGCTCCAGGCAGCGGCTCAAGGCAGCGCACTCGGCATCGCGGCCCACCAGCAGAGGGCAGAGCGCGATCGTGGGTGAGGGCATCGGCCGGGCGCGGAGGAGGCGGTAGGCCATCACCGCCTCGCTCTTGCCCTGGACGTGAAAGGGTTCCAGCGGTTCGAACTCGAACCATGGCGCGGTCAGGCGGTAGGTATCGCTGCCGACATAGATCTGGCCGCGCGGCGCCATATCGGCCAGCCGCGCGCCCAGGTTGACCGCGTCGCCCATCACGCCGTACTGGCTCCGGCTGGACGTGCCGATGTGCCCGGCGATGACCAGGCCGCTGTTGATGCCGATATGGATACCCAGGTCGATGCCGCGGGCGGCGTTGAAGCTTTGGAGGGCGGTCATCATGTCGAGGGCAGCGCGGAGGGCAGCTTCGGGGTCGTTCTCGTGGGCAACCGGCGCGCCAAAAATAGCCAGGAGCTCGTCGCCAATATAGCCTTCGACCATGCCGCCGTAGCGGACGATCACCGGCTCCAGGTGCTCAAAGCAGGTATTGACCAGGTCGCGCACCTGTTCGGGGTCCATCCGCTCGGCCAGGGCAGTAAAGCCAGAGAGGTCAGCGAACATGACCGTCACCTGGCGGCGTTCGCCCTCGAGGACAGGGGCAGCCTGACGCTGCAGCTCGGCCAGTCGCTGGCGCAGGGGGGCCAGCGCTGTCTCGACGACCCCGTCGCCGAGGACAGCGCGCTGCGCCTCAAGGGCAGCGATGGCGTGCTCCAGTTGCTGGCGTTCGTCCATCACAAGATCCTGTCCTCTGGCTCAGGTAGCAGCCTCAGGTATTCCCCTACCCGTTGCAGCAGCGTTGTGGTTGCCTGCCAGAAGGTCACACAGCGCAGCCACAGTGGCCGCTGTGAGCCGCAGCCAGTCCACCTCGCTCCAGGCCGCGCGCAGGCCTGCGTCAGTTGGCTGATTCCGCATGTAGTATAGCACAAGTCCGCTGAAAAAACTACAAAGGCACAAAGGGGGTATTCGAAGCAAAAGGATAGAGCGCCCCGCCCGCCCT
>DAOTYD010000093.1:0-4185 GCA_034435295.1 Anaerolineae bacterium
CCCGCTCCGGCGGCGTCTGTGACCCCGCCGTGGGCGGGTCGCAGACCCGCCAGGAGCGAAGGCGCACTCCGCCGCCCCGCAAAGACCGCGCCGAACCCGCTCATCCGCGTCTCAACTGGCGCAGAAACACCTCGCTGCGCACCTCTTGCTCCAGGTAGTAGGCGATGGCGTGGCGGGCGGCCCGCTCGACCTCTCCGAGCAGCGCGGGCGATGCCGGGACCTCCTGCAGGCGGCTGAAAGGCATCTGCTGACAGGCCTGCAGCAGCCGCAGCGCCGCTGCGGAAAGGGGCATCACCTGCGGCTGACCCTGGCTGGCGCGGAACGCCGTCGGGCAGAGCGCCCCGCCCCGCTCCGGGTCCAGCCCGTAGAGCGCATCCCCCTGCGGCTGAAGCAGCGGCTGGCAGGCGTGACCCGGCTCGCCCACGCAGCGCTCCCACTCCAGGCGAAAGCCCACCAGCGCCAGCAGGCGCTGTTCATAACCTCGCACCAGCAGGTCGAGCTGCTCCGTCTGGCACAGATGGCCCATCACCCGCCTGAGCAGCTCGAAAAGCCCGGCGTCGCCCTCCCCTTCGGCCACAAAGCGGTCGTACAGCTCGGCCACGTAGCGGGCGTAGCTGCCGCGCAACAGGTCGTCGCGCAGCGCGGCATGCGGCTCTACCGTCTCGGCCTGGCTGATAATGTCCCACGAGGAGCGGCTGCGGGCCACGATCAGACGGCTATGGACAAACAGCTCCAGGTGGCCGGCCTTGCGGCTGCGCACCTTACGCACGCCTTTGGCGATGAGCGCCAGCTTGCCCAGCGGCGTGCACAGCGTCAGCACGCGGTCAGCCTCCCCCTGGTCGCGTCGGCGCAGGACGATGGCCTCGGTGCGGTAGATGCGCTCGTTGCTCACGCCCCTCCTCGCCCCTCAGACAGGTAGATCGCGTCGAAACTGTCCGGCAGCAGCTCGGCCACCGTCGTTTCGCGGTATGTCCCGCTGATGTCGGCAATGAGCACCACGATCTCGCTGCCGAACTCGCACAATGTCTGCCGGCAGGCGCCGCAAGGACTGCCGCCGTTCTCTGTGACAACAGCGATGGCGACGAACTCGCGTTCGCCCTCCGAGACGGCCTTGACCAGCGCCGTGCGCTCGGCGCAGATCGTCAGGGGATAGGCCACGTTCTCGACATTGCAGCCCGTATAGACGCGGCCCGAACGGCCCAACAGCGCCGCTCCGACGCGGTAGCGCGAGTAGGGAGCATAGGCCTGCTCGCGTGCTGCCAGTGCCTGGGCAATCAACGCTTCACGATCCAACGGCTTCATCCTCTGCCTCCAGGGGCTCCTGCCGGACCCGCACCTTGCGGATGCGCCGCCCGGTCACGGACAGCACTTCGATCGACAGCTCATCGATGCGCAACTGCTCGCCGGAAGAGGGAATGTGCCCCAGTATGCTGTAGATCAACCCGCCCAACGTGTCGGCTGAGTCGGTGGGCAGTTCTGTCCCCAGCATGTGGTTCACGTCGTCCAGGTCCATACGCGCATCCAGCACATACTCGCCCTCGGCGACCTGCTCAAAGATCGGCTCCTCGGCATCGTACTCGTCCTGGATCTCGCCGACGATCTCTTCCAGGATGTCCTCCACCGTCACCAGACCCGCCGTGCCGCCATACTCGTCGACAACGACGGCGATGTGCGTGCGCCGCTGTTGCATCTCGCGCAGCAGGTCGTCCACTTTTTTCGTCTCCGGCACGAAATAGGCCGGGCGCAAAATCTTGCGCCATTGCACCTCGCCCTCGCCCTTGCCCAGACAGGCCAGCAGGTCTTTGGCATAGAGCATCCCCACGATGTGATCTACCGTCTCCTCATAGACCGGGATGCGCGAATGGCCAGCCCTGACAATCAGGTCGATCACCTCGTCGGTGGGGGTATCGACATCCAGCGCGACCATATCGATACGCGGCACCATGATCTCGCGGGCGCGGGTATCGCCGAACTGGAAGATGGAATAGATCATCTCTTTTTCGTCTTCTTCGATGACGCCCTCTTCTTCCCCCGCGTCGACCAGCGTCTTGATCTCTTCTTCCGTGATCAAGGAGGTGCCGCTCATCGCGACGCCGCCGAAGGAGCGCGAGAGGAGGTTGCTGATCCAGACCAGGAAGCGGACCGGCGGCCAGAGGACGATTTCGAGGGCATAGACGAGCCAGGCCAGGCGCAGCGCCCACCCTTCCGGCGCTGCCGCCGCCAGCGCTTCCGGCAGCAATCGCCCCACCGTGACGATGGCCGATGCCAGGCAGCCGACGATGAGGGCCAGGGCCAGGGCCGTTGCCCAGGCGGGCGGCAGGCGTTGCGCCAGCAGGGCGGCCAGCGGTTCGGTCAGCGCCAGGGCTGCCAGGGCAGCAGCCAGAACGGCCAGCAGCGCCTTGCCCAGGTAGAGCGTGCCCAGCATGCGGCTCGAATCTTCGGCGATGCGCGCCGTCAGGGCGGCGGACGCCCGGCCTTCCTCGGCCATCTGACGCAGCCGCGCCCGGCGGGCGCTGGCAAAGGCCGAGCGGGCCGCCGCCAGCAGGCCGTGAGCGGCGATCAGCCCGATGACGGCCAACAGCCCACCCCAGTTCGCCGCTTCCATCTCGCCCTCACTCGTCCTGGCGGACGCGGGCCGGCACGCCATAGGCCAGCGCGCCGTCGGGTATGTCCCGCGTCACCACCGACCCCGCGCCGGTGCGCGCACCGGCGCCCACCTGCACGGGCGCAACGAGCATGGTGTCGGAGCCGATAAAGGCCCCCTCGCCGATGACGGTGCGGTGCTTTTGCTGGCCGTCATAGTTGCAGGTGATCGTCCCGGCGCCGATGTTGGCCCCCGCGCCCACCTCGGCATCGCCCAGGTAGCTGAAATGGCCCATTTTGGCCCCTGGCCCCAGCGTCGAGTTCTTGACCTCGCCAAAGTTGCCGACGTGGGCGCCGGTCCCCACGTGCGCGCCACGGCGCAGATGGCTGAACGGGCCGACGTCGCTGCCAGCCTCCATCACGGCCTGCTCCACCACCGAGGCCAGCACACGGACGCCGTCGCCGATGGTGCTGTCTTCGATCAGGCTGTTGGGGCCGATCTGGCAGCCGCTGCCGATGGTCGTGCGTCCGCGCAGGTATGTGTTGGGCCAGATCACCGTGTCGGCGCCGATAGAGACGTCGGCTTCGATATAGGTGCGCTCCGGATCGACCAATGTCACGCCGGCCTCCATCCAGCGCCGGTTGATGCGGCGACGCAAGGCTGCCTCCGCCTCCGCCAGATGGACGCGCGTGTTGATGCCCAGCGCCTCCTGCGGATCGTCGGTGGTGACGGCGACGACGCGGCGGCCCTCGGCCAGCGCCATCTCCACCAGGTCGGTCAGGTAATACTCCCCTTTCCGTTGCAGCGGCAGGAGGGGCAGGTGTTCCCACAGCCAGGACGCGTCGAAGGCATAGACGCCGGCGTTCAGCTCACGGACGGCGCGCTCGGCCTGGCTGGCGTCTGCCTCTTCGACGATGCGCAGCACGGCCCCCTGCTGGTCGCGGATGACGCGGCCAAAGCCGCGCGGGTCGTCGGCGACCAGCGTCAGCAGCGCCAGCGTCGCCTCCCCTTCGCGCCGCGCTTCGACTACCCGGCGCAGCGTCTCGACGGTCAGGAGGGGCATATCGCCGTAGAGGACCAGGATCTCTGTTGCCTGCGCTTCCAGCAAGGGGCGCGCCTGGAGCACGGCGTGGCCGGTGCCCCGTTGCTCGGCCTGCACAGCATAGAGGAGGTCAGCCCCGGCCTGCTGGCGCACCGCCTCGGCGCCGTAGCCGACAACAAGCAGCGGCGGCAGGTCGCTCAACGCGCGGGCGGCCTCCACGGCGTAGGAAAGCATGGGCCGTCCCCCCAGCGGATGAAGCACCTTGGGCAGAGCCGAGCGCATCCGCACGCCCTGCCCTGCTGCCAGAATGACCACTCCCAGGCTCATGGGTCTTGCTCCCTTCACGACAAAAACAGCCGCAACCCGGCCCTGCAGCGGACCCGTCACGGCCACTCCGATCGGTCGTGTTCATTATACCATCCGGCCCATGGCGCGCAAGTTGCAGGGTGTTCGAAGCAAAACGCCGACGTGGGGCACCCCATTGCTCGGCGGGGGTCTGTGACCCCCGCCAGTGGGGCCCGCCGAGCAATGGGAAAATAATCCGTGTTGCAAAGAATCT
>DAOTYD010000094.1:0-5295 GCA_034435295.1 Anaerolineae bacterium
GCCCTGCTGCGCGCGCCGCGCACGGCGCCGCTGTGGACGGCGGCGCTGCTGGCGCTGGAAGTCGAGGTCGTGTTGGAGAACGAGGGGGCAGTCTCCCTGGCGTCGGCGGAACCCCGCCAGAGGCAATCCGCCGTCGCGCTGCGCGTGCCGCTGCGCGAAGGACAACGCTGGGGCACAGCCCGTGTAGCCCGCACCCCTGCCGACGAGCCCATCGTCGCCGCCATCGCCGTCGTCGAGCTGGCGGAGGAGCTGGTGCAGTCGGCGCGCGTGGCCCTGCTGGGCGCCTGGCCCGAACCGGCGCGGCTGGCGCAGGCCGCCGCGCAACTGGTGGGCGGCCCGCTGGATGCCGCAAGCATCGCGGCAACCGCAGCCGCCATCGAGGCGGAAGTCGAGCCGGAGGGGGACTGGCTGGGCAGCGCCGACTACCGCCGGGCGATGGCCGGCGTGCTGGCGCGGCGGGCGCTGGAAGCCTGTCTGAAGGAGGGCGAGGGGTGAATGGCAAACTCATCGAGCTGACGGTCAACGGCGTGCGGCGGGCGCTGGAGGGCAGCGGCAGCCTGCTGGACACACTGCGCGGCGCCGGCTACTTTGGGGTCAAGTTCGGCTGCGGCAGCGGCGACTGCGGCGCATGCACCGTGTTGCTGGATGGCCAGCCGGTGCGCAGTTGTCAGGTGCGCGCCGCCGATGCCGCCGGGCGGGCAGTGACGACCATCGAGGGGCTGGCGCAGGGAGACCGCCTCCACCCTGTCCAGCAGGCCTTTCTCGAGGCGGGCGGCCTGCAATGCGGCTACTGCACCCCGGCCCAGGTCCTGGTCGCCTATGCCCTGTTGCAGCGCAACCCCAACCCCAGCGAGGCCGAGATCCGCGCGGCGATGAGCGGGGTGCTCTGCCGCTGCACCGGCTATGTCAAGATCGTGCGGGCGGTGCAGCGGGCAGCGGCGCTTGTGCGCGGCGAGGACGGCGGCCCGCCGCCGCTGCCGCAGGTCATCACCCCGCCGGAGATGACGCCGCTGGCCGTGGTCGGCCAGCCCGCGCCTAAAGTCGACGGGGTCAAGCTGGTGACGGGGCGGCCGGCCTATACCGACGACGTTCGGCTGGACGGCATGCTCTACGGCGAGCTGCTGACCAGCCCCCATGCCCACGCGCGCATCAAGCGCATCGACGCCAGCCGCGCCCGCGCCCTGCCCGGCGTCCACGCCGTCCTCACCTGGCAGGACATCCCGCGCGTCAAATACTGCTCCGGCGGGCAGTCCTACCCCCAGCCGCCGCCCTTCGACCAGGTGGTGCTGGACGACAAAGTGCGCCACGTCGGCGACCGGGTGGCAGTGGTGGCAGCCGAGACGCCAGAGATCGCCCGCCAGGCGCTGGCCCTGATCGACGTCGAGTACCAGGTGCTGGAGCCGGTGCTCGATGCGGAGGCCGCCATGGCCGACGGCGCGCCGGTCATCCACGACGAGGCGGACACCCACGGCATCCACGACGCGGCGCACAACATCGTCCATCACATCGACGTTGCGGCAGGCGACGCAGCGATGTGGGAGCGGGCTGACTATATCTTTGAGCGGACCTACCGAACGGCGCAGCAGCAGCAGGCGCAGATCGAGCCGCACGTCTGCATCACCTGGTGGGACGCCGACGGCCGGCTGGTGGTGCGCACGAGCACGCAGGTGCCCTTCCACGTCCGGCGCATCCTGGCGCCGCTGGTCGGCCTGCCGGTGCGGCGCATCCGCGTGGTCAAGCCGCGCATCGGCGGCGGCTTTGGCGGCAAGCAGGAGCTGGTGCTGGAGGACCTCTGCGCCCATCTGACCCTGGCGACGGGCCGGCCGGTGCGTATGCGCTACAGCCGCCGTCAGGAGTTCACCTCTACCCGCAGCCGTCACCCCCAGATCATGCGCTACAAAGTCGGCGTGACGAAGGATATGGAGGTGGTCGCCATGCAACTCGACCTCATCGGCGACACCGGCGCCTATGGCACGCACGGGCTGACCGTCCAGATGGTCGGCGGGCAGAAGGCGCTCAGCCTCTACAACGCGCCCTACTCCCGCTTCCTCTGCGACGTGGTCTATACGACCAAACCGCCGCCCGGCGCTTTTCGCGGCTATGGCGCGGTGCAGTGCTTCTTTGGCCTGGAGACGGCCATGGCCGAGATCGCCGACGAGATGGGCTGGGACGTGGTCGAGTTCAAGCGCAAGAACTGGGTGCGCCAGGGCGAGGAGCTGTTGATCGCCAAAGCGCTCGGCGAGGGGCGGGAGGGCATCCCCCAGGTGATTCGCTCCAGCGGCCTGGAGCGCTGCATGGAGGTGGGGCTGGAGGCGAGTGGGTGGTACGAGAAACGCGGCAATGAGACATGGAGACAGGGGGACAAGGGGACAAGGAGGGGGATAGGAATGGCCGTGATGGCCCACGGCAGCGGCGTCGCCGGGATGGACATGGGCAGCGCCATCATCAAGATGAACGACGACGGCTCGTTCAATCTGCTCGTCGGCGCCAGCGACCTGGGCACGGGAGCCGACACGGTGCTGGCCCAGATCGCCGCCGAAGCGCTCGGCTGCGCGGTCGAGGACATTGTCGTCTACTCCGGCGACACCGATTTTACCCCCTTCGACAAGGGCGCCTATGCCTCCAGCACGACGTACATCAGCGGCGAAGCGGTGCGCCGCGCAGCGCAGCAGGTCGCCGAACAGATCAAGGCCCATGCCGCGCGGATGATGGGGCTGCCGGGCGCTGAGGGGCTGACGCTGCGCCAGGGCCGCGTCCTGGCCCCCGATGGGCGCTCGGTGACGCTGGAGACGGTAGCGCTGAACAGTCTGCACATCGAGGGGCAGCACCAGATCATGGCCGCTGCGTCCTTCAGCAGCGAGGCCAGCCCCCCACCCTTCGGCGTCCAGTTCGTCGAGGCCACTGTGGACGTAGAGACGGGGCAGATCACAGTCGACCGCGTGGTCATGGCGGTCGACGCGGGGCGGGTGGTGAATCCGCTCACCGCCGCCGGTCAGGTGGAGGGTGGCATCGCTCAGGCGCTCGGCTTTGCCCACTGCGAGGAGATGGTCTATGACCAGGCCGGGCAACTGCTCAACCCGCGCCTGGGCCCTTACCACATCTACAAGAGCAACGAGATGCCCCAGATCGAGGTCATTTTCGTCGAGACGGACGAGCCGACAGGGCCTTTTGGGGCCAAGTCGATCGGCGAGATCCCGCTGGACGGCATCGCCCCGGCGCTGGTCGACGCGCTGCACGATGCGACGGGGGTTTGGGTGCGCGAACTGCCGCTGACACCGGAGCGGGTGTGGCGGGCGGTCTCGCGTATCGCCTATCGCTAATCGCTTATCGCAGATAGCGATACGCGATAAGCGATACGCGAGACGCGATAAGCGATACGCGAGACGCGAGTTTTGACAGAGGGGTTGCGCTGTGGTACACTCGCAGCAGAAAACAGGGAGGTAAACATGAGCCGCATTGTTCATCCGCCGACAGGGACAGAACTGCACTGCAAGAACTGGCTGATCGAAGCGCCCTACCGCATGATCCAGCACAACCTGGATCCGGATGTGGCTGGCGACCCTCAGAATCTGATCGTCTACGGCGGGCGGGGGCGCGCGGCGCGCAACTGGGAGTGCTTTGACGCTATCCTGGAAGCGCTGCGCAATCTGCAGCCGGACGAGACGCTGCTGGTGCAGTCGGGCAAGCCGGTGGGCGTCTTTCCCACTCACGAGGACGCTCCGCGCGTCATCATCGCCAACTCGAACATCGTCCCGGCCTGGGCCACGCAGGAGAACTTTGACAGGTGGGAGCGCGAGGGGCTGATCATGTACGGCCAGATGACCGCCGGCTCGTGGATCTATATCGGCACGCAAGGCATCCTGCAGGGCACCTACGAGACGCTGGCAGCGGCGGCAGAGAAACACTTTGGCGCCGGGGCCTCCCTCAAGGGCAAGTTTGTCCTCACCGCCGGCCTGGGCGAGATGGGCGGCGCGCAGCCGCTGGCGATCACGATGAACGAAGGCGTGGGCCTCTGCGTCGAGGTCGATCCGTGGCGGGCGCAGCGGCGGCTGGACACGGCCTACCTGGACGTGGTCGTCGACGACCTGGACAGGGCGCTGGCGCTGGTCGACGAGCACAAGCGGCAGGGGAAGCCGCTCTCCATCGGGCTGCTGGCCAACGCCGCCGACGTCTTTCCCGAGCTGGTGCGGCGCGGCATCATCCCCGACGTCGTCACCGACCAGACCTGCGCCCACGACCCGCTGATGTATGTCCCCAACGGCATGACGTTGGAAGAGGCGAAACGGCTGCGCCAGGTCGACCCCAAGACGTATCAGCAGGAGTCGATGCGCGCCATGGCCGAGCACTGCGCGGCGATGGTCGAAATGCACAAGCGCGGCGCGGTGGTCTTTGACTATGGCAACAACCTGCGCCAGCGAGCCTATGATTACGGCGTCAAGGATGCCTTTTCCTACCCCGGCTTTGTGCCAGCCTACATCCGTCCGCTCTTTTGCGAGGGCAAAGGGCCGTTCCGCTGGGTGGCGCTCTCTGGCGACCCCGAGGACATTTACGCCACCGACGCCAAAATCATGGAGCTTTTCCCCGAGGACGCGCATCTGGTGCGCTGGCTCAAGATGGCCCAGAAGCGGGTCAAGTTCCAGGGGTTGCCCTCGCGCATCTGCTGGCTGGGCTATGGCGAACGGGCCAAAGCCGGCCTGGCCTTTAACGAGATGGTCGCCAGCGGCGAGGTCAGCGCGCCGATCGTGATCGGGCGCGACCATCTGGACGCTGGCTCGGTGGCCTCGCCCAACCGCGAGACGGAGGGGATGAAGGACGGCTCGGACGCCATCTCGGACTGGCCGCTGTTGAACTTTGCCCTCAACGCCGTCTGCGGGGCGACGTGGGTCTCGTTCCACCACGGCGGCGGGGTGGGCATCGGCTACTCGCAGCACGCCGGGCAGGTCATCGTCGCCGACGGGACGCCGGCGGCGGCGCGGCGGCTGAAGCGCGTGCTGGATGCCGACCCGTGGACGGGGATCATCCGCCACGTCGACGCTGGCTATGAGGAGGCCATCGAGGCAGCGCGGCGGCATGGGCTCAAGATTCCGATGCTGAAGCGGTAGGGCACAGAGGGGGAGCAGTCAATGTCAACGGAACTGATCCCGGCCAACAGCCCAGCTTTCGAGTACGTCTATGTGGCCAACCAGCGCTGCGAGTGCGGGGGATATTTCGCGGCGGTCAGGCAGGAACTGCGCACGCTGCCCTCAGGGCCGGTCGACCGCATCACCGGGCGCTGTCAGGCCTGTCAGGCGGAGC
>DAOTYD010000095.1:0-9637 GCA_034435295.1 Anaerolineae bacterium
CCCCCAGCAGGTGCAGGACTTTCGCACCTTTGCCGCGCTGGGCGCCGATGTGGTGCAGGGCAGCCAGGCCCACCAGCCGCAGACGCTCGAGTTCTACGGCGAAACGTTCATCCACTATGGGCTGGGCAATCTCTTTTTCGACCAGAACTGGGAAGAGGTGCGCCCCAGCTTTATCGATCGCCTGGTCTTTTACGACGGGCGGCTGCTGAGCGTCGACCTGCGCCCGACGATGATGGAGGAATACGGCCGCCGCCGGCCGATGACGGCCCAGGAGCGCGCCGACTTTTTGGGCATGCTGTTTGCGCTGCGTCCGGAGGGAGAATGAACGAGCCAGAGCGCCGTCCCCCCTCACCGAGCGAGTTCGGCTCCATGCCGCTCGACCCGGTCTATGGCTGGGGGGTGGTTTTCGAGCCGGTAGAGACGCTGATCGACGAGACGGCGGCCTATATCGAGCAACTGGCCCAGGAGGTCTATCGGCGCGGGGAGCCGTTCAGCGACGACGAACTGGAAGCGCGCTTTTTCGCCTTCTGGGAGCAGTTGGTGGCGGAGGGCAGGCTCGAACGGCTGCCGGACCGCCCGCCCGAGTTTGGCCGGGCGATCCTGGGCCCGCGCCGCTGGCTGCGCGCTCAGCAAATCCGCATCCAGCGCCTGGTCGACTCTTTCCGCCTGAGACAACCGTCTACAACCCCTGGCGGTACGCCCTGACTGTGGTGCGCAGAAACTCCTCGTCGAACGGGCCGGCGGGGGAAGGCGTCTCCCAGATGCGCGCGGGCAGCGGCTCCTGCGTCACGTCGAAACCCTCGCGCTCTTTGAAGGCGTACTTTTGGCGCAGAACCTCGGCCCCCAGTTGCCTGATCTCTTCCTCCGTGCGCTCGAAACCGGCCACGGCTAAAGCGCGGCGCACCGTGTCCAGGTCGTACACCCCGCGCGCAAAAAGACAGATCACCAGGCTTGTCAGCACCTGCCGCCAGCGCTCCTCCTCGAGAAGCGCGTGCGCCACGCCCTCCGGGGCCAGGCGCTCTCCCTTCCGCGCCGCCTGCTGATCGAGCGCATAGCCTGCGCTGTCCAGGTGGCTGTGGCGCGCCCCTGTCAAATACCCCACGTGGCACGCCGGCCCCGTGTGATAGCCCGGCATTTCATTGCCGCCGAACGCCAGCGCAAACTCCGCGCCGCCGTAGCGCTGCGCCGCCGCCGTCACGCCGCGCGCCAGCACGCGGTAGAACCCGGTCGGCTGCGCGACCAGCCGTTCGATCGCCTGCCGGTAGGCGGCGACGTTGCCGAACTCGAGCTCCAGGCCGTCCGTTTCCGCCGGGCCGACCAGCCCGCGCGCAAAGGCCTCCGTCGCCCAGGCCAGACAGACGCCTGTGCTCATCACATCCAGGCCTTGCACCTCTACCTGGTCGAGCAACTCCAGCAACTCCTCCGTGCTGCCCACGCCCAACATGCTGCCCACCGCGTAGATGGGTTCATGGTCATAGCCGATCCAGGTTGTCTTGTAGAAATAGGGATCGTTGGGGTAAGGCGTGCGCAACGCGGCGAGGTGGATACAGGCCACCGGGCAGTGAGCGCAGGCCAGACGCCGCCCCAGGTAATGCGCCGCCAGATGCTCGCCCGAAATCTGCTCTGCCTGCTCGAAGCGTCCACTCTGCAGATTGCGCGTCGGCAGGGCGCCGATGGCGTCCAGCGGCAGCACGTTCATCGACGTGCCCAGCTCGTGGTATTTCTGCATCAAGGAGGACTGGGTCGAGGCGCTGAAGATGGCATCGTACACCTGGCGGTAGACCTTGCGGTCAGCCACCGGCAGGGCGGAACGTCCGCCGACGACCAGCGCCTTGAGCCGTTTACTGCCAAAAACGGCGCCCAGCCCCAGCCGTCCAAAGTGGCGGTAGGTCTCGGTGATGACGCAGGCATACGTGACGCCACGTTCGCCTGCGCGCCCGATGCGCATGATCGAACGCACCCCTGCGCCGCCTTCGCGCTGCCGCAACACCGACCCCACCGTGTAGGCGCTGCGCGTCCCCCACAAGGCTGCCGCGTCGCGGAAGAACACATCATCCTCCTGCACGACCAGGTAGACAGGGCGCGAGGCCGCGCCGCGGATGACCACCGCGCCATAGCCGGCCAGGCGCAAGGCCACCGCGCTTCGCCCGCCAGCGTGACTTTCACCCAGATTCCCCGTGTGCGGGGATTTGAACATCGCCACGGTCTTGGAGGCCAGCGGGAAGAGGCCCACCAGTGGCCCGACGGTGAAAATGATAGGATTGTCCGGCCCCAGGGGATCAGCGCCCGGCGGGCATTCCTCCTCTAACAGGCGGATGCCGACACCGCTCCCGCCCAAAGCCGCCTCGAATAGCTCCGGGCGCTCTTCGACCCAGAAACGCAAGCGGCTCAAGTCGATGTACAGCACACGGCGCAGCGGATCATCCGGCAGCATGGGCCACCTCCTGCCAGATCTCTTCCAGAGCGATGACGTTGTAAGGGCAACAGGAGGCGCAGTAGCCGCAGTAGACGCAGATGAGCGGCTTGTTGGCGGCGGCGTTCCAGAACACGGCACCAAAAGGACAGGCCTCGACGCAGTTGGCGCAGCCGATGCACAGCGCGGGACTGAGGCGCACGCCGCCGCCTTCGCGAGGGGTGAGGGCGTCTGTGGGGCACACGCGGGCGCAGGGCGGATCTGTGCACGCCCGACACACCACGACCACAAAGCCCTTGCGGATGCCGCCCGCCGAGCGCACGCCGATGCAGGAGGCGCCCAGGCCGCCTTCGCCCATCCGCCGCGTACAGGCGAACA
Source organism: Anaerolineae bacterium (assembly GCA_034435295.1). Taxonomy (GTDB): domain Bacteria; phylum Chloroflexota; class Anaerolineae; order B4-G1; family DUEL01; genus DAOTYD01. The sequence goes on from DAOTYD010000095.1 coordinate 2,792, forward strand.
TGCAAAGCTGACATCCCACGCAGCGATCCACATCTACCACAGCGAGCCGTTTGGCCATGCTCACCTCTGCTACCCGCCCGCAGGTGTAGGCCGCCCTGCCGCCTACCTGGCGTACTCCACAGCCCGCGTCTCGCGGATCACCGTCACCCTGATCTGGCCTGGATACTGCATCCCCTCCTCGATCTTGCGAGCGATGTTGCGCGACAGTTCGATCGCCGCCAGATCGTCGATCTCGTCGGGTTTGACAATGATGCGCACCTCGCGGCCAGCCTGGATGGCGTAGGATTCGGCGACCCCTTCGAAGGAAGAGGCCAGCTCTTCCAGCGTGCGGATGCGCTTGATGTACTGGTCGAGGCTCTCGCGGCGGGCGCCGGGGCGCGCGCCGGAGATGGCGTCAGCCGCCTCGACGATGATCGCCTCCAGCGATAGCTGATCCGTCTCGTGGTGGTGCGAGGCGATGCAGTTGATCACCGCCTCTGGCACGCCATAGCGGCGGCACAGCTCCGCGCCAATGGCGGCGTGCGTGCCCTCCACCTCGAAATCGACCGCCTTGCCGATGTCGTGCAGCAGGCCACCCAACCGCGCCACCTCGACGTCGGCCCCCAGTTCGGCCGCCAGCAAGGCGGAGAGCCTGGCCACTTCGATAGCGTGGGCGTGCTGGTTCTGGCCGTAGCTGGTACGAAAGACCAGCCGGCCCAGCAGCTTGACCAGCTCGGGGTGCAACGCTGGCACGCCGGCCTCATAGACCGCCCGCTCGCCCTCCTCGCGGATGAACTGCTCGACCTCTTTGCGCGCGTCGGCGACGATCTTTTCGATGTGCGCCGGATGGATGCGCCCGTCGACCACCAGCCGCTCCATCGCCCGGCGGGCGGCTTCGCGGCGCACGGGGTCGAAGCAGGAGATAGTGATGGCCTCCGGGGTGTCGTCGACCACCACATCTACGCCGGCGGCCTGCTCGAAAGCGCGAATATTGCGCCCGCCGCGGCCAATGATGCGACCCTTCATCTCGTCGGAGGGCAGGGGCACCGAGGAGACGGTCAGCTCGGCGACCTGCTCGCTGGCCATGCGCTGAATGACCGTGGTGAGGATCTCGCGCGCGCGGCGCTCCCCCTCTTCGCGGGTCTCCTGTTCGACCTCGCGGATCACGCGGGCCATCTCCTGGCGGGTCTTGGTTGCCACCTCCTCCAACAAGTGCTGCCTGGCCTCGTCCTGGCTCATCTGAGCCACTCTCTCCAGAACCTCCAACTGCTGTTCCTGGAGTTTTTGCAGCTCATTGCGCTGGCGGTCGAGGCTGCTCTGACGCTTGTTCAGGTTCTGTTCCCGCTTGTCCAGCGCCTCCTGTCGCTCGTCCTGTTTCTCGCGTCGTCTCTGCAGGTGCTCTTCTTCGCGGCGCAGATTCTCGCGCCAGCGGGTGACTTCTGCCTGAGCCTCGTCACGGATCTGGACGGCTTCGTCGCGCGCGGCCAGGACCGTGGCGCGGGCCTCAGCCTCAGCCTCGTCGCGGATGCGCTGGGCTTCCTCGGCCGCCTGGCGCAGCCTGGAGCGCGCCCCCAACAGCGCAAGAAAATAACCAACCGCTACACCGAGCAGCAACCCAACTCCTGTCCCCAGAACGATCAAAATCTGATTCATTTCCTTGCCTCCGCTCACTTTCCAACGTCATACTCTTCCAGCATACGAACGACCAACGGTTCGATCACGTCATAGGCAAAGCCGCGCCGCCTGAGGGCATCGACCAGGCGGCGACGAAAGGTTGCCCGGTCGAGCCCCTGCAGGCGGCGGGCGATCCTGGCTGCCACCTGTTCGGCAGCGGCCTCTTCGTCATAGTCAGCCAGAGCCTGGTCGATGAGTTGCCCATCGACCCCCTTGCGGGCCAGTTCACCCCGGAGGACGGGCTGACCGCGCGGGCTGCCCTGAGCGCGGTTCTCGACCCAGTAGCGGGCAAAGGCGCAGTCGTCGACCAGGCCGCTGCGCTCCAGCCGAGCCAGGGCCTCTTCGATCGTCTGATCAGCATAGCCCTTTTGCGCCAGCCGCTGCTGGAGCTCGGCGCGGCTGCGCGGGCGGTAAGAGAGCAGGTTCATCGCTGCCTGCAGCGCCCGCTCGACGGCATCCCGCTCCTGCAGGCGGGCGATCTCCTCAGCGGCGAGGTGCTGTCCGAGCCGGAGGCGCGCCGCCTCGACGGCAGCCAGCCCAAAGGCAAACTGCCCGTCAAGGTAGACGTTCACCCGCTCCTTATTCCGCTTCTGCGGCTCGATCGCCGTAATGATGCCCGCCATAACAAAACACGCCGTGGCTCGACACGCCACGGCGTAACCATCACTTCCGGCTCCTGCCGGAATCATCGACCCCCCGCGGCCGCTTTCAGCGCGGGCGGGGTGACAGGCCCATTTTCATCCAGCCAGGGCCCGTCCTGGCCTGCTCACTTTCCGCTGCCCCGCAAAAGGCAGAGAAACCTTGTGACGATCGTCGTGGCTGCCTGTTCGGATCTCTTACAGCCGCGACGCAGAAAGGAACCTGCTATTCCAGATCGGTGACCTCAGGGATCTCCGAATCATCGGTCGGCAAAGGGACCCCTTGTTCGAAGGCTTTTTCTCGCACGGCCTGCTCGATGGCATCGGCCGTGCGGGGATGCTCGACAAGGTACTGCTTGACATTCTCGCGCCCCTGGGCCATCATTTCACCCTGGTAGCTGTAGTACGACCCTCGCTTCTCGATGATCCCATACTCGACACCCAGGTCGAGGAGGTCCCCCTCACGGCTGATCCCCCGACCGTAGACGATGTCGAACTCCGCCACGCGGAAGGGGGGGGCCACTTTGTTCTTGGTCACGCGGACCCGCGTGCGCACGCCGATGACCTCTCCCTTTTCCTTGATGCCGGTCACCCGCCGCACGTCGAGGCGGATGCTGGCGTAGAACTTGAGCGCGCGCCCACCGCTGGTCGTCTCTGGATTGCCAAACATGACGCCGATCTTTTCCCGCAACTGGTTGGTAAAGACCATGGCTGTGTTTGACTGTTTGATTGCCCCCGACAACTTGCGCAACGCCTGACTCATCAGGCGGGCCTGCAGGCCTGGGTGAGAATCGCCCATCTCGCCCTCGATCTCGGCGCGCGGCACCAGCGCGGCCACCGAATCCACCACCACCACGTCCACAGCGCCGCTGCGCACCAGCGACTCGGCGATCTCCAACGCCTGCTCTCCTGTATCTGGCTGGGAGATATAGAGGTCCTCCACGTTGACGCCGCACGCCACGGCATAGGCGGGATCGAGCGCGTGCTCCATGTCGATATAGGCTGCGATGCCGCCCAGCCGTTGCGCCGAAGCAACGATATGCTGAGCCAACGTGGTCTTGCCGGCCCCATCCGGCCCATAGATTTCGGTCACGCGACCGCGGGGGATGCCCCCGACGCCGAGCGCAATATCCAGCGACAGCGAACCGGTCGGGATCACGTCGACCGTCAGATGGGTCGCCTCCCCCAACCGCATCACCGTTCCCTCGCCGAAACGCTTGGTCAGCGTCGCCAGGGCTGCTTCCAGTGCCTTTCTGCGTCCTTCGTCTGCCATGGCTGCGATGTCCTCCTCAATGTAGTAAAGCGAGTTTACTACAAAATAAGAAAAAGGGCAAATCGATTTCTGGGTCTTATGGTAGCACAAATGTTCTATCTTGTCAAGAATGACTAAAGGGTGGTCATAGCAGAACACCGACGTGGGGCACCCCGTTGCCCGGCGGGGATCTGTGACCCCCGCCAGTGAGACCCGCCGGGTCACAGACCCGGCGGGAGCGGGGGGCGGCCGCGTTCTTGGCATTCCCGCCAACATCCGCTATAATGGCATCCGATCCAGAGGTATCCAATGTCCGACCATCAACACGCCGTTCGCTCCGGCCTGCACTCACTGCCGCGCAACATCTGGGCCGTCAGCCTGACCAGTTTTTTCACCGATATCTCGACCGAGATGGTCATCAATGTCCTGCCCCTCTTCCTGGCCAACGTCCTGGGAGTACGCACCTCCGTCATCGGCCTGATCGAAGGCGTTGCCGAGGCCACTGCCAGCCTGCTCAAGGTCTTTTCCGGCTGGCTCTCCGACCGGCTGCGCGCCCGCAAATGGCTCGCCGTTGCCGGCTATGCCCTCTCCGCTTTCTCCAAGCCCTTCTTCTACGTCGCCAACTCGTGGGGCGCCGTGGCCGGCGTGCGCTGGGCCGACCGCGTGGGCAAGGGCATCCGCACCGCCCCCCGCGACGCCCTCGTCGCCGATGCCGCGTCGGAAGAACAGCGCGGGCTGGCCTTTGGCTTCCACCGCGCCGCCGATACCGCCGGCGCCATGCTCGGGCTGTCCATCGCCCTGGCCGTGGTCTGGCTGGCCCAGCGCGGCGCCGCCGAGCTGAGCCGCTCTACCTTCCAGACCATCATCCTGATCAGCATGATCCCGGCCTTTCTCGGCGTCCTTGCGCTGGCCCTCGGCGCGCGGGATGTGCCGGTCAAGGAAAGCAGCAAAGGCCAACGGATCTCCTTCCGCCAACTGGGGCCGCGCTTTGCCCTCTTTATGCTCATCGTCGGCCTGTTCGACCTGGGCAACTCGTCCGACGCCTTTCTCGTCCTGCGCGCTCAGGAGCGCGGCCTGAGCGTGACCGGCGTGCTGGCCATGCTGGTCACGTTCAACCTCGTCTATACGCTCCTCTCTGCTCCCGCCGGCTCCTTCTCCGACCGCGCCGGACGGCGCACGGTGATCATCGGCGGCTGGCTGGTCTACGCCGCCATCTACCTGGGCATGGCCCTGGCCCAGGCCGGCTGGCAGATCTGGCTGCTCTATGCCCTCTACGGCGTCTACTACGGCCTGGCCTTTGGCGCAACCAAGGCCATGGTCGCCGACATCGTGCCCGATCACCTGCGCGGCACGGCCTATGGCGTCTACAACGCCGTGCTCGGCCTGCTCGACCTGCCCGCCTCGCTCATCGCCGGCGTGCTCTGGGGCGGCGTGGGCGCCTGGCATGGCTTTGGCCCTTCCGCCCCCTTCTACTTCGGCGCAGTCATGGCCCTCCTGGCCGCCGTCCTCCTGGCAGCCACTACCCCGCTGCTGACGGGAGGGGATTCCAGACCAAAGGTTTGAACAGATGACAACAACCCTGTTGACCCGCGGCTCGATCCATACGATGGACCCGGCCTGTCCCCGCGCCTCCGCCGTGGCCATCGACAACGGACGCATTCTGGCTGTCGGAGAGGATCTCGACCTGCCCGGCGCCACCCGCATCGACCTGGGCGGCCGCTGCGTCCTCCCCGGCCTGACCGACAGCCACATCCACCTGCGCTGGGCGGCCATCACCCTGCAAATGGTCGACCTGGGCGGCTGTCGTTCGCTGGAAGAAATGCTGGCGCGGGTTGCCGCGCGCGCCGCCCAGACCCCGCCCGGCGAGTGGCTCAGCGGCCACAGTTGGAACCAGGAGGAATGGCACGAACGCCGCTTCCCCACCGCCGCCGACCTCGACCGCGTCGCCCCACACTGCCCGACGGCGCTGACCGCCAAAAGCGGCCACGTGCTGGCAGCCAACAGCGCAGCGATGGCCGCCGCAGGCATCACCGCAGAGACCCTCGACCCGCCCGGCGGGCGCATTGGGCGGGACGCCAGCGGGCAGCCGGACGGCCTGTTCTTCGAGGAGGCGATGAGCGTGATTCTGGATCTCATCCCCCAACCCGAACCGGACGCGCTCGCCGCTGCACTGCAACCCGTCTTTGCCCAGGCCTGGCGGTTCGGCCTCACCGCCGCCCATGACGTCGATAACCTGGCCGCCTTCGACGCCTTCCAACGGCTGCGCGCCGAGGACAAACTGGGACTGCGCGTGGTCAAGTACCTCCCTGCCGAGGCGCTCGATCATGCCCTGGCCCTGCGCCTGCGCGCCGGCCTGGGGGACGACTGGCTGCGCATCGGCGGGATCAAGCTCTTTGCCGACGGCGCGCTGGGCCCGCGCACCGCGGCGATGCTGGCCCCCTACGAGGGCGAGCCGGACAACCTGGGCATCCTGACCGTGGAACGAGAGGCACTGGAGGAGACCGTGCGCCGCGCCGCCGCCGGCGGGCTGCCCGTGGCCATCCACGCCATCGGCGACGCCGCCAATCGCATGGTTCTCGACGTCTTTGCTGCCGTCAGGCCGACGCACCCCACCCTGCGCCAGCGCATCGAGCATGTCCAACTGCTCCACCCCGACGACATCAGCCGTCTGGCCGAACCGGGTGTGGTTGCCTCCATGCAGCCGCTTCACGCCACGCAGGACGCCGTCATGGCCGATCGCTACTGGGGCGCGCGTGCTGCCACGGCCTACGCCTGGCGCAGCCTGCTCGACGCCGGGGCGGTGCTGGCCTTTGGCTCGGACTGTCCGGTGGAAAGCCCCAATCCCTTCCTGGGCATCCACGCCGCCGTGACACGGACGCGCGCCGACGGCTACGGCGGGCCCGACGGCTGGCAGCCGCAGCAGCGCCTCACCGTCGCAGAGGCCATCCGCGCCTACACGTGGGGCGCGGCCTACGCGGTGGGCCTGGAAAAACGGCTGGGTTCGCTCTCGCCGGGGAAATGGGCCGACCTGGTGGTGGTCGACCGCGACCCCTTCACCTGCGAACCGGCCGCCATCGCCGGGACGCAGGTAGTGGGCACGATGATCGGCGGCGAGTGGGTCTACCGGCGCTTTTAGGCCAGCACCCGCTCGTCCCCCACGCGGCGCGTCACTCCGCGCTCGTCCAGGTGCTCCAGCAGCCCCTGGGCATACTTGCGGCTGGTCTGCAAGAGGTCGCGCGCCTGGGCCAGGGTGATGCTCCCTTCCTTCTGGATGTGCTCGCGGACGCGGCGCACCATCTCCTC
>DAOTYD010000096.1:0-12438 GCA_034435295.1 Anaerolineae bacterium
CGTCACTTTTTTGCGCGAGAAGGGGAGATGGCTCGTTTTCCAGTCGAATCCGGTTTACACTCGCGTTTCCCAACCTGTCATTCTGAGCGAGCCGCCGAAGGCGGCGAGCGAAGCCCGCCCTGAGCGAAGCCGAAGGGAATCTCGTTAGCGGGAAACCAGATTCCCTTCGATCTGGCGCAGGGTCGCTTCGGCCGCTTCGCGGCCTTCGCTCCTCAGAATGACATGGGGGAGCAGTTGGGATCGCATCAGGCGCGGTCTGGAGAGCGGCCCTGGCCGGGTGGACGCAAAAATATGACGGACACCCTTTTGCCCAACTTGACAAAAGTCGTTATCACTTGGTACAATCACATCAGATGATTCCCCCTTGTGCGCGGTCAGAGATCGCGCACAAGGGGCAGGGGCGACGGATGTGTCGTCCAGGGGTACGCTGTGGACGAGATCGAAGCCAAGTTTATCCTGCCCGACGAGGAAACGCTGCAGCGCCTGCAGACTGCCGGGGCGCTGTGTGGCTATGCATTGGACGAGAGCCGTGTCGAGCGGGTGCGGGATACCTTCCTGGACACCGACGATCAGGTGATCCTGGCCGCCGGCTACGCCTTGCGCCAGCGCGAGAGAGAAGCTGGCGTGCTGATCACGCTCAAGGGGATGGGCAGCAGCCGCGACGGCATCCATCAGCGAACAGAGCTGGAAACGCTGCTGCCAGCATCCGGGCCGCCAACCGCCTGGCCCGACAGCCCCCTGCGGACGCTGGTGCTCCAGTTGACCGCCGAAAAGCCGCTGATGCCGCTCCTGGTGCTTCACCAGGAGCGTGTCGTGCGCCCGGTCTGCCAGGGCGAGCGCCAGGTGGCAGAACTGAGCCTGGACCGCGTCCGCCTGGAGGGAGGGGCTTTCCAGGCGCTGGAGGCAGAGGTCGAGCTGCTGCCCGGCGGCAGCGCGGATGACCTGAGGGCGCTGGCGGCGGCGCTGCGGGACGAGTGGGGGCTGACGCCGCAGCTCCACTCCAAGTTCGAGCAGGCGCTGGCCGCCGTGGGCAGGCCGCTGAAGGAGCGGCCGGGCCTGCGGCCGGACGACTCGATGGCCGAGGCGGCGCGCAAGACGCTGCTCTTTCACTTCCGCGCCATGCTGCACCACGAGCCGGGGACGCGCCAGGGCGAGGACCCCGAAGCGCTGCACGACATGCGCGTCGCCACGCGCCGCATGCGCACCGCGCTGCAGGTCCTGGACGCCTGGCTGGACGCGGCGCAGGTCAGGCCGCTGGCCAGGGGGCTGCGGCGGCTCGGCCGCGCCCTGGGGGCGGTGCGCGACCTGGACGTTTTCTGGGAGCGCGTAGAAGCCTACGCCCAGACACTGCCGCCAGCGCACCAGGCCGGCGTAGAGCCGCTGCGGGCTGCCTGGCGGGCGCGGCGCCAGGCGGCGCGGTTGGCGTTGCTGGCCCACCTCGACAGCGAGCGGTACGCCCGCTTCAAAGCGCGGTGGGGAGCCATCCTGCAGACGCCAGGGGCGCTGGGAGGGCTGGAAGGGCCGACAGAAGGGCCATACCGCCTGCGCCACGTGATGCCGCTCCTGGTGCAGCAGCGCCTGGCCGAGGTGCAGGCCCACGACGAGTGGGTCAGCCAGCCGGACGTGCCGTTCGAACGGCTGCACCAACTGCGCATCGCGGCCAAAAAGCTGCGCTACACGCTGGAGTACTTTCGCGAGGTGCTGCAGCCGCAGGCTGGCAAACTGATCGCTGAGATCGTCGAGTTGCAGGACCACCTGGGTGCCATCCAGGACGCGGTTGTGGCCTGCCGGCTGGTGGGGGAGCTGATCCTGGAACTGCCGGCGGGGCCGCAGGCAGAGGCCAGCGTCTTTGGGGCGGCCTACACGGCGGCGCGGCAGGAGGAGCTGAGGCAACTGCTGACCGCCTTCCCGCCGCTGTGGGCGCGCTTTCGGCAGCCAGCGTTCAACCGCATGGTGATGGCCGTTTTGGAACCGCCAGCCGCATAGCGAGGAGGCAACTGCCTACCCTTCCGCAGGTTTGGGCGCAATCTCTCTAACCTGCGGGAGGGTGGTGGGGATGAGGAGGAAAGGGATGCTGGACAAAGTCGATCTGAGCAAGCGTCTGTCCAAGGCGGAATACAGAAAGCGGCTGCCCTACCTGCGCGCCCGCCTTTCCGACCTGCAAAAGGCATGCTGGGATGCCGCCATCCCCACCATCATCCTGTTCGAGGGCTGGGACGCGGCGGGCAAAGGGACGTCGATCAACCTGCTGACGCAGCGGCTGGACCCACGCGGCTTCAAGCTGTATGCCATCCAGGCTCCACGCACCTATGAGACGCACATGCCGTGGCTGTGGCGCTTCTGGCTCAAGCTGCCCAACTATGGCGAGATGGCCATTTTCGACCGTAGCTGGTATGGCCGCGTGCTGGTCGAGCGGGTGGAGGGGCTGACGCCAGAAGCCGACTGGCGCAAGGGCTACCGCGACATTGTCGATTTCGAACGCACCCTGGCCGATGACGGCTATGTCATCATCAAGTTCTTTCTCCACATCAGCAAAGAGGAACAAAAGCGGCGCTTTCGCAAACTGGAGCGCGACCCCCTCAAGAGCTGGCACGTCCAGCCGGAAGACTGGGAGCACCACCGCAAGTACAAGCAGTACCTGCTGGCCTATGAGGAGATGTTCGAGCGTACCGAGGCAGAGTGGGCGCCGTGGACCATTGTCGAGGCCACCGACCGCTACTGGGCGCGGGTCAAGGTGTTCGAGACCATCACCGCGCGCATGGCCGAGGCGCTCACCCGCCGTGGCCTGCCTCTGCCGCCAGAACCCTATGTCGAAGCCATCGGGCAGGATGAACTAGACCTCCCAGGAGAGGAGGCATAGCGATGCTGGACACCATCGATCTGACCAAGAGCATCACGCGAGAAGAGTACGAGCGCAAGCTCATTCGCTACCAGTTGCAACTGCGCGAACTGGCCTATCAGCTCTATGTGCAGAAGCGGACGCTGGTCGTCGTCTATGAGGGCTGGGACGCGGCGGGCAAAGGAGGCAACATCAAGCGGGTGACCGAGAAACTCGATCCGCGCGGCTACGAGGTGTTGCCCATCGCTGCGCCCAGGGGTGAAGACGCCACCCATCATTACCTGTGGCGCTTCTGGCGCCGCCTCAAACCGCCCGAAGAAAAGCAGATCCTCATCTTCGACCGGAGCTGGTATGGCCGCGTCATGGTCGAACGGGTGGAGGGGTTCTGCTGCGAGGAGGAATGGAGGCGGGCCTACCGCGAGATCAACGAGTTCGAGCGCCAACTGGTCGATTTTGGCATCATCCTGGTCAAGTTCTGGATTCACATCAGCAAAGAAGAGCAGCTCGCCCGCTTCGAGGAGCGCCAGCGTTTGCTGTACAAGTCTTGGAAGCTTACCGACGAAGACTGGCGCAACCGCGAAAAATGGGACGCCTACGAGGCAGCGGTGAACGACATGCTGCTCAAGACCAGCACGGTCACCGCGCCGTGGACGATCGTGGAGGGGAACAACAAGTGGTATGCGCGGATCAAGACCCTGAGCACGCTCGTCGACGTGCTGAGCCGCAAGTTGGGCTACAAGCCGGAAAAGCCGACGGCAAAGCGGGGCAATGGCCGTGGCAGGGGCAAAAAAGGCAAGGGCGGCAATGGCTGAAAAACGCGAGAGGGAGAAAAACATTCCCGTCGCGCCGATCGACCTGAACGATCCGCGCCTCTACATCAACCGCGAGCTGAGCATGCTGCGCTTCAACCAGCGGGTGCTGGAGGAAGCGTTCAGCGAGCGCCACCCCCTGCTGGAGCGGGTCAAGTTCCTGGCGATTTTCGCCAGCAACCTGGACGAGTTCTTTATGATCCGCGTCTCTGGCCTGCGGCGGCAGTTGGCTGTCGGGGCGCTGGAGGCGCCGCCTGACGGCATGAGCCCCGCCGAGCAGCTCGCCGCTATCCGCCGCGAGTTGATGCCGCTCTGGGAACAACACGCCGCCTGCTGGCACAATGAACTGCGCCCCAAACTGGCCGAGGCCGGGATCAACGTCCTCCACTATGACGATCTCAAGCGCAAGCAGCGCCGGCTGCTGCGTGACCACTTTGAGCGCCAGATCTTTCCCTCTCTCACCCCGCTGGCCTTCGACCCGGGCCACCCCTTCCCGCACATCTCCAACCTCAGCATGAACCTGGCCGTGGTGGTGAGCGACCCCCAGTACGGCGAGCGCTTTGCCCGCATCAAGGTTCCGCCCGTCTTCCCGCGGCTGATCCGCATCCCCAGCGAGGAAAAAGCGGACGAGTACGAGGGCCTGGGGCTGGCCGAGGTCAAGGCCAACAACTATGTCTGGCTGGAAGAGGTCATCGCCGCCAACCTGGACCTGCTCTTCCCGGGCCTGGAGATCGTCGCCGCCTATCCCTTCCGCGTCACCCGCGACGCCGACCCCGAGATCGAGGAGGACGAGGCCTCGGACCTGCTGGTGGCGATCGAAGAGAGCGTGCGCATGCGCCAGTTTGGCTCTGCCGTCCGCCTGGAGGTCGAAACGGCCATGCCGGAGCGGATTCGCAATATCCTGCTGACCAACCTGCAACTGGCCCCCTACCAGGTCTATACCCTCCCGGCGCCCATCGGCCTGGCGGCGCTGATGGAACTGACGCAGATCAACCGGCCCGACCTCAAAGACCCGCCCTTCCTGCCTTCGGTGCCGCCTGCGCTGACCACGGGCGAAGACATCTTTTCCGTCATCAGACGCCAGAATATCCTGCTCTACCATCCATACGACAGTTTTACGCCGGTGGTCGATTTTGTCCGCACTGCCGCGCGCGACCCGGACGTGCTGGCGATCAAGCAGACGCTCTACCGTGTCGGCCCCAACTCGCCGGTCGTCGCCGCGCTGATGGAGGCCCGCGAGCACGGCAAGCAGGTTGCCGTGCTGGTCGAGCTCAAAGCCCGCTTCGACGAAGAGAACAACATCGTCTGGGCCCGCGCCCTGGAACGCGCCGGCGTGCACGTGGTCTATGGCCTGGTCGGCCTCAAGACCCACGCCAAAATCCTGCTGGTGGTCCGCCGCGAGCAGGACGGCATCCGGCGCTATGTCCACATGAGCACGGGCAACTATAACGACGTCACCGCACGGGTCTATACCGACATTGGCTTTTTCACCTGCGACCCGGACATTGGCGCGGACGTCTCCGACCTGTTCAACGCTCTGACCGGTTATTCGACCAAGCGGCAGTACCGCAAGCTGCTGGTGGCTCCGGGCCTGATGCGTCAGGGGCTGCTGGAGCGCATCGAGCGCGAGATCGAGCGGCAGCGCGAGCACGGCGATGGCTACCTGGCTTTCAAGATGAACGCGCTGGTCGACAAGGCGTGCATCCAGGCCCTCTACCGCGCCTCGCAGGCCGGCGTCCAGATCGACCTGCAAGTGCGCGGCATCTGCTGCCTGCGCCCCGGCATCCCCGGCGTCAGCGAGAATATCCGGGTCACGTCCATCGTTGGCCGTTTCCTGGAGCACCCGCGCATCTTTTACTTCCGCAACGGCGGCGACGAAGAGCTCTTTCTGGGCAGCGCCGACCTGATGCCGCGCAACCTCGACCATCGGGTGGAACAGCTTTTTCCGGTGGAAGACCCTCGCCTGCGCGAAGCCATCGTCCAGTACATCCTGCGGGTCCATCTGCGGGACAACGTGCAGGCGCGGCGGCTGCTGCCCGACGGGACGTATGAGCGCATCCAGCCCGGCGAGGGCGAGCCGGAGCTCGACTCGCAGGCCTGGATGATCGAACACCGCGGGCTGTGGAACGAAGAGGAATGAAAGTCGCACTGATCGGAGACGTCCATGCCAACCTGCCGGCGCTGGAAGCCGTGCTGGCCCACGCGCGCGCCCAAAAGGCCGACGCCATCTGGAACGTCGGCGACACGGTGGGCTATGGCGCTTTTTCCGATCAGGTCGTGCAGCTCTTGCTGCAACAAGAGGCATTGAGCATACTCGGCGAGATCGACCTGGCGGTGCTGGCCTTCAAGCAGAAGAAGGACAAATGGCGGCGCAAGATGGCGCCGGAAAGGTACGCCGTTCTGGAGCGGGCCTATGAGAACCTGTCCAAAAAGAGCCGCAAGGCCCTGCGCCTCCTCTCGCAAGAGGCGCGGCTCAAGATCGCCGGGCGGCGCATCCTGTTGACCCACGGCAGCCCTCTCTCTAACGAGGAGGCGGTCACTGCCGGGATGCCGCTCAAGCGGCTGCGCAAGCTGGCCAAAGCCGCCCATGCCGATCTGGTCCTCTGCGGCCATTCGCACCAGCCCTTCAAGCGCCGCGTCGACGGTGTGCGCTTTGTCAGCCCGGGCAGCGTGGGCCTGCCCGCCGACGGCGACCCCCGCGCCTCGTATGCGCTGCTGCGGATCGGCCCACAGCGCATAGCGGTGCACTTTTTCCGCGTCGAGTACGACATCGAGCGCGCCACGGCAGCGCTGATCGAGCAGGGCCAGGCAGAGCTGGCGCAGATGGTCCTGCAGGGTCGCTCTCCCCAGCCCGGCCTGGCCGAAGACGAGGCAGTTGACAAGGCGGAGGGTTGGCGTAAGATAGAGCCAGCCGAGCCATAAGGCATGGAGGAAGAGATGAACACAATCAATCGTATCCTGGTCGTGCTGGGCCTTTTGGTGGCGATGGTGGTCTGCGCGGCGGTCTTTGTCGTGCCGCTTCCCCTCCTGCACGCGCTGGATCAGGGCCTGCAGGGGCTGGTGGGCTGGCTGGCAGGGGTGCCGGCGGTGTGGCGCATCGTCCTGGGCGTCCTCTTTGCCCTGGCCTGGGTCTTTATCTGCCTCATCCTGCTGATCTTTGAGATCGCCCCGCGCCGTCGCCGTGAGGTCAGCGTGCAAAAAGTCGACGGCGGCAGAGTAGAGGTCAGCCTGCGGACGGTGGAGGAGCACCTCACCTACGAGCTGGACCGCATGCGCGGCGTGCTGCGCAGCCAGGCCCGCGTGACGGCGCAAAAGGATGGCGTGCTGGTGGATGTCCGCGTCGACACGGCGGGCGACGAGGCGGTGCCCCTGCGCGCCTCCCGCGTCGTCGAACTGGTGCGCACGGTGGTCGAGGACAAGGTCGGCGTCAAACTGGCCCGCCCGCCGCGGGTCCACCTGCGGGCGCAGCCTATCCCGCCGATCTCCCAACGGCCCGTCCATCTGCCGGCCCCGGCACCTGCTGAAGAGGAGCAAGAGGGCATTGGCGACAGCGAGTGAAAACGGTTCGCTCGACCTGGTCGCCCTGGTGGAGAGTCTGCTCTTTGTGGCCGATGAACCGGCCACGGCAGCCCGGCTCGCCGAGGCGCTGGAGGTGACACAGGCCGAGGTAGAGGAGGCGCTGCAGGCGCTGGAAGCGTCGCTGCAAGGGCGCGGCCTGCGCCTGGAGCGGCTGGGTGGACGGGTGCAACTGGTCACCGCGCCGGAGGCGGCCCCCTACATCGAGCGTTTCCTGGGGCTGGAAGGACGGCGGCGCCTTTCGCCAGCGGCGCTGGAAACGCTGGCGATCATCGCCTGCCGCCAGCCGGTCTCCCGCCCCGAGATCGACGCCATCCGCGGCGTCAACTCGGACAGCGTGCTGCGCTCGCTGCTCTCCGCCGGCCTGATCGAAGAAGTGGGGCGGGCAACGACCGTGGGCCGCCCCATCCTCTACGGCGTCACTTTCTCGTTCCTGCAGCACTTTGGGCTGGAGGGGGTGGAGGAGCTGCCGAAACTGGAATAGCCCGCCTGCAGCTCAGCAGTGCTCAGGAGCAGGACGCCGATCCTGCGCAGCTCTTCACGGCCGCGGTCATAGAGGCCGGAGAGGGCGTCATCGACCACGACCACGCGCAGGTCGCGCTCGCTGGCCTCATAGATCGTCGCGCGCGGACAGTTGGGAAAGTTGCAGCCGGCCACGACAACCGTGTTCACTCCCAGGGCGTCGAGGTGCTCCTCCAGGCGCGTCTGGTAGAAGGCGCCCCAGCGTGGCTTGTACAGCGCCCATTCATTGTCGCCGAGCGGCTGGAGCCGCCCGGCAAGGAGCGTCGCCGCGTCGAGGCGGACATCGGGCGACGGTTTGAGCGCGGCGACCAGCTCCGCGCCGTCACTGCCAGGGCAGACGATGCGCGCGCCCGACTCGATCAGCGCCCGGCGACAGACATCGACGTTCGACCCGTCGGGCAAGTAGAGGCGGACGATGTGCACGATGGGCCAGCGGCGCTGGCGGTAGGCCAGGAGGAGACGCTGGACCTTGGGGATGATGTCGATGGTCCCGGCGATGGCTGCCGGCGCGCCCGGCAGCACAAAATCGTTCTGCACGTCAATGGTCAGGAGGGCCGAGCGGGTCAGTTCGGGTCGAGTGTATTTGTCCATTACGAGAAAGAGTTTACCTGAATGCACGAACATCAAAATGAGTAACGCGGCCCAACCTGCGCCTGGAGCGGGCAGCGCCGAAGGCGCTGTCCGCTCAAGTGTGATTCGATAGGCCAGCCCGTTACCAGTATAGCACAGTTTGAAGCAAACAGAAAAACATCGAAGCAATCTGTGTAATCTGTGGCAGATCATGACAAAACGATGGTATAATCAGTTCATGGTCACAGTCGTTCTGATCGACGATCATCCCGTCGTCCGTGCCGGCATACGCACGATTCTGGATGCGGCGGAGGATGTCATCGTGGCGGGCGAGGGCAGCAGCGGCGCGGATGCCCTGCGCCTGACCGAACAGCATCGCCCCGACGTGCTCGTGCTCGACGTCAATCTGCCGGACTTGAACGGCCTGGAGGTGGTGCGGCAGCTCCGCGCACGGCAGGCGCGGACCGCCATCCTCATTCTCACCGCCCATGCCGACCCCTCCCTGGTGATGGGGCTTTTGGAAGGCGGCGCCATGGGCTATGTGCTCAAGGACGAGGCGCTGGAGACGCTGCTGAGCGCGGTCCGCGCCGTGGCTGCCGGGCAGAGCTGGCTCAGCCCGCCGATCGCCCGTCAGGTCGTGCAGCGCGCCGCCGGCCGGCCGGCGTCTTTTCCCCTCGATGAGCTGACCCCCCGCGAACTTGACGTCCTGCGCCTGCTGGCGCAGGGGCTGGACAACGCCGCCATCGCCCGGCGTCTGGTCGTCACCACCCGCACGGTGCAGAATCACGTCAGCGTCATCTACAACAAGCTGGGCGTCTCCTCGCGCACCGAGGCCGCTCTCTGCGCCATCCGCTGCGGCCTGACCACCGTCGGTCCCCCGGACGATGACCGTGGCCGCCCTCGCTGACCGCTTGCGCCCTCTCTGGCGCGGGCTGCTGACGCTGCTGGCGCTCGCGCTGCCGGCCCTGATTGGCTACGAAATCTACTTCCAGTTGCGCACCCCCGTCATCGACATGGAGGTCGACCCGCAGACGGGCCTGGTCGGTGCCGTGTCGCCGCGCAGCCTGGGCAACTATGCCGGCTTTTACCCCGGCGATGTGATTCTGACGATAGAAGGCCAGCCTTTCTCGACATGGTCCGATCTGGCGCCGGCATTGTACATGGTCAAGGTCGAGCGCGATGGCGAGCTCCTGACCATGGAACTGCCCATCGTCGCGCTGGCGCGGGTCAATGGGCTGGCCCTGGGCAGCGCGATCCTGGTCGCGCTGACCTTTTGGGCAGTTGGCCTGCTGCTCTTGCTGCGCTGCGGCGGGCGGGCAGATGTCCACCTGCTCTTCCTGCTGGCGCAGGCGTTCGGCGTGGCGGCGCTCTTTCACCTGGCTCATCCTCCTCCCCGACCCATTTCGACGTGGGGGCTGACCGTGGGCAACGCGGCGCTCTACCTGGCAGCGCCTCTCTTGCTGCACTACCACCTCACCTTCCCGGTCAAACTGGGCTCGTCGAAGCAACGCCGCCGGGCGCTGAGCGTGGTCTATGGCCTGGCACTGCTCGCCCTCGCCAGTTGGCTGACGCGGGCGCCGTTCATGCGCTGGGGGGCGGCTTATGTCGTCGCGCAGTTCACGGCCGCCTTTGCCGTGCTGGTGGTTGTCTACCTGCGGCGGGCGCCCCCTGACGGTCGCCGCCGCCTGCGCCTGATTGTCCTGGGTACAGTCGCCGCCGCTACCCCGACCATTCTCCTGTATATCCTGCCCTTTATGGCCGGCTCGCCCTACTACCTGCCCGAATGGCTCACCGGCCTCTTTTTGGTTCTTGCCCCCCTGAGCTATCTCTATGCCACCGCGCGCCACAACCTGTTCGGCATCGACCGTCTGCTCAACCGCACGCTCGTCTATGCGCTGCTGGCGCTGGGCATCCTGCTGGTCTACCTGGGGCCGTTCCTGCTCCTCTATCGCCTGGCGCCGGCCGACCCGCTGGCGCAGGTGATGGTTGGCGCGGGGCTGACGCTGCTGGTGGGCCTGGCCTTTGACGCCTCGCGCGCCCGCGTGCAGCAGTTGGTCGACCGCCTCTTTTACGGCGGCTGGTACGACTATGCGGGCGTCGTCGAGACGGTCAGCGCGGCGCTGGCCCGCAGCCTCGACCGTGAGCGGGTGGCCGACATCCTGACCCGCCAGGCGCCCTCGCTCATGCAACTGCGCCCGGCGCGGTTGTGGATCGGCGCGCCGGAAGAGACGCCGCCGGCGGCGGAACCGGGGCCGGCGCTTTCTTTTTCTTTCGTCTTTGCCGGGCGTGGCCAGGCTGTGTGGACGGTAATGCCGCGCCGTGACGGTGATGAGTTGACCCCCGCCGACCGCCGCATCCTGCAGACCCTGGCCGATCAGGCCGAGGTCGCCCTGAGCAACGTCCTGCTGATCGAGGCGCTGCGCCAGCAGTTGGAACAGGTCCGCCTCAGCCGCGAGATGCTGGCCCAGGCGCAGCAGCGCTTGTTGCGCTCGCGGGAGGAAGAGCGCATGCGCCTGGCGCGCGAGCTGCACGACGGGCCAATCCAGACGCTGGTGGGGCTCAACATCCAACTGGGGCTGCTGGCCGCCGAGGGCGGCCCCTTTCAGGCCGAACTGAAGGCCATGCGCGCCGAAGTCAAGGGACTGTTGGGCGAACTGCGCCAGCTCTGCGCGCAGCTCCGCCCCCCTCTGCTCGACGCACTGGGGCTGATAGCAGCCCTGCTCGCCCTGGCTGCGGACTGGTCAGCGCAGCACGGGATCGAGGTGACAGTCAACGTCCCCGACGACGCGGCGCTGCCCGCCATCCCCGACGGAATTGCCGTCAACCTCTTCCGCATCGCGCAGGAGGCGCTGACCAACATCGCCCACCACGCCCATGCCCGCTCTGTTGCCCTCTCCCTGAGCGCAGAAGGGGACGGCTGGCTGCTGACCGTGGCCGACGATGGATGCGGCTTTGAGGTCCCGGCAGACCTGGGAAGGCTGGCCGGGGCGGGGCACTATGGGCTGGCCGGGATGCAGGAGCGCGCCGCGCTGATCGGCGCAAGGTTGGAGGTGGTGTCGGCTCCCGGCAAAGGGACAACTGTACTGACGTGGGTTAGGGAAGGCAAAATAGACCTTTAGGGTCCAAACGGAATACGTGCCTCGC
This sequence comes from Anaerolineae bacterium, assembly GCA_034435295.1. Classification (GTDB taxonomy): domain Bacteria; phylum Chloroflexota; class Anaerolineae; order B4-G1; family DUEL01; genus DAOTYD01. The sequence continues at coordinate 11,461 of DAOTYD010000096.1, forward strand.
CGGTACCGGAGTACCGGATTTTTCCCCGCAAAAACAGTACCTGCCCCTCAAGACAGACGCGCCTATGTGTGCTATTCTGGAGGGCAAGGAGCTGCCATGACACGCGTACTGATCGTCGACGATCAACCCGTCTTTTGTCATCACCTGCGCCATCTGCTCACCAGCGCTGGCCTGACCGTCGTTGGCGTCGCCAGCGACATCCCCCAGGCGGAAGAGCTGGTCGAGGCGCTGCGGCCCGACCTGGCCGTGGTCGATGTGATGCTGCCGGGTGTCAACGGCCTGGAGGGCACGCGACGGCTCAAGGCGCTTCTCCCTGACCTGCGCGTTGTGCTGGTGAGCGCCTATGTCGACCGCGCCGCGATGCTGCGCAAGGCGGCAGCCAGCGCCGGCGCCGAAGGCTTTGTCTCGAAAGAAGACCTCAGCCTGGCAGTGGCCCGCTCCTGGATTCTCGAGCAGGAGGAGGACAAATGAACAAGCAGTCTGTATCACGGGCGATCATCCTGATCCTACTCCTGGCGTCGCTGGGCGGTCTGGTTGCCTGCGCGCCGACGCCAGAGGTAACGACTGTGGCCGAAGCAGTAGCCCGCGCCTGGATCGACTTTCCCCGCGACGGCGCCACCATCCCTGTGGGCGCTTCGGTTGTCGTCGTTTCGCACGCCTACGCCGCCAACGGCATAACCGAGGTGCTGCTCTCGGTGAACGGCGTAGCCTATCGGCGTGACCCGCCCGCAGCGATTGGCGACACGCTGGTCGAGGTGCGGCAGACGTGGGTGCCCACAGAGCCGGGCCTGTACACGCTGGAGGTGCGCGCCTACAACAGCGCCGGCGCCCTCGGCGGCTCCAGCGCGATTACCGTGCGGGTGACCGGCCAGGTCACGCCGGTCACGGCCGAGCCGGAGACCTCCACTGCGACGCCTACACCCCCGCCGCCAGCCGAACCGACCTGGACACCTGTCCCACCCACCTTCACCCCTGTCC
>DAOTYD010000097.1:0-6067 GCA_034435295.1 Anaerolineae bacterium
TTCTCGGCGTGGTGACGGTGGCGGGCGTGCTGCTGACGGCGGCCCGTCCGCCTGCGCCGCCCGCGCAGACCTCCCTGCGCGTGCTGACCTACAACATCCAGCAGGGCTACAGCGAAGACGGGCAGGAGAACATGGCGGGGCAACTGGCGGTTATGCGCCAGATGAACGCGGATATCATCGGCCTGCAAGAGTGCGATGCCAACCGTATTGCCAACGGCAACACTGACTTGGTGCGCTACTTTGCCGACCGGCTCGACATGTACTCGTACTATGGCCCCAAGACGGTGCCGGGCACCTTTGGCATTGCTCTGCTCTCCCGCTATCCGATCGAGAACGCGCGGACGTTCTACATGTTCAGCGAGGGCGAGCAGACGGCGACCATCGTCGCGCAGGTGACGGTGGCCGGGCGGACGTTCAACGTTTTTGTCACCCATCTGGGCAATGACGGGCCGCTGGTGCAGCAGGAGGCCATCCTGCGGGAGGTGAGAGGGCTGGAGAACGTCATTGCTATGGGCGATTTCAACTTCCGGCCGGACACGGAGCAGTACCAGCGGACCGTCGCCGTTCTGGACGACGCCTGGTTGCGCCGGTGGCCGGATGGGATGGACGACGAGGGCCAGTCCTTCCCGCGGCGGATCGACCACGTCTTTGTCTCGCCTGGTATGGTCGTGCGCGATGCGCGCTACTGGACCGGTCCCGAATCGGATCATCCGGCGCTGGTGGTCGAGGTCGGGTGGTAAGGGCTGGGGATTCGAAATCAATTGCCTTCTCCGCGTTTTGTCGTAAAATAGAGAGCGAGCCTGGCTCGAGAATTCAATCGAAAGGAGAGTGACAAGATGGGTACCAAAGGTCGTGAAATCGTGGGTCTGGATGTCGGGCGCGTCGTGGAGCTGCTCAACAAAGCCTTTGCCGACGAGTGGCTGGCGTACTACCAGTACTGGCTGGGCGCCAAGATCGTTGTCGGCCCGATGAAGGATGCCGTCATTGCCGAGCTGATGCAGCACGCGGCGGACGAGCTGCGTCACGCCGATATGGTCAGCCTGCGCATCATTCAGCTCGGCGGCACGCCGCTGGTGTCGCCGCATGACTGGTTCACGTGGACCAACTGCGGTTATGCTGCGCCGACAGATCCGTTCGTGGCCAAAATCCTGGAGCAGAATATCGAGGGCGAGCAGTGCGCCATCGGGGTCTACCACAGTCTGATCGAAGAGGTCGGCCTCAAGGACCCGGTGACGTACAACATGGCCGTGCAGATTCTGCAGGACGAGGTCGAGCACGAGGAGGATCTGCAGGCGCTGCTGGAGGACCTGGGGGCGTTGTTGCCCAAGTAGGGTGCGGGTTTGCAAGTTTGCAAGTTTGCAAGTTTGCAGGTTTGCAGGTTTGCAGGTTTGCAAGGGCGAGGGATGCGAGCATGGGCGCGCATCCCTCGTCCGGTTTTGCCGCTCAGCGCGGCTCCCACTTGACCGCGTCGAAGCCGATCATGCGCGTGCGGTAGGTCTCATAGGTCACGTCGGCCAGGGAGACGTAATCGGCGCTGGTGCCGCGAAAGGTGTACGTGCCCAGCGAGACCCACTGATCGGCATAGGCCGTCTGGTCGATCACGCGCAGGGTGTAGCCATTGCGGTGCGAGATCCAGTAGCGCGCTCTGGCGGTCGTAGTGTAGCGGTTGGGGATGTAGACAAAGACCTCGTAGCGCCCGGCGGTGAGGCTGGGATACCAGCGCGCCCAGTTGTAGTTGGAGCGTATCTGGGCATTGTTGTAGGTCCAGATCATGCGGCCGTTGTATCCCTCGTCGACCGTGCGCCAGCCGGCTGCCGCGCCGCCGCGGACAAAGCCGGGGTCGGTGTCGTCGACGATCACCGTGCCGCCGGGCGGCGGGGGCGTGGGTGGGGGAGTGCCGCCGAGCCGCGTCCAGCTCAGCCGCGCCACAGCCAGTCCGCCGTGCTCATAGTACTCCATCTTGAGCGGCACGTCGCCTGCCACGTAGATCGTTCCAGAGTATGACGTCGCCGGCTGGTCGCGCCACTGGTCGATCAAGAGGTGGTTGTTGACCCACAGCCGCACGCCGTCGTCGGCGGTCACGGTAAAGACATAGTGGTCGGCGGCAAAGTTGAGCGTGCGCGTCCAGCGGACGGAAAAGTTGTCGGCGGGCAATCCTCCTGCTGGCGCGCCGGCGCCCCAGTCAAAGTTGATGCTGGCGTCGTCGCGAGTCAGGACGGGCGAACCGCTGAGGGTCATGTTGTCGAAATACTCGCCGCGCCAGTTGGTGATCGTGGGCGGAGCAGGCGCCCAGGAGACGATGGCCACGGCGCCCCCCGTGTGTTCATAGTACTCTACGACAACCAGGTGATGACCTGCCGGCAAGGTGATGTCGCCGGTAAATGTCTGGGTGGGATGGTCGGTCCAGCGGTCGATGATGCGCTGACCGTTGACAATGACGCGGATGCCGTCGTCGGAGGTGGCGGTAAAGCGCCAGGTGCCGGCTGCCAGGTCGAGGTAGCGTGTCCAGCGGACGGAAAAGTTGTCGGCGTTGACGCCGGGACGCGGCGCGCCGGTACCCCAGTCAAAGTTGATCTCGGCATCGGTGCCCTCCACAACGGGTGCGCCAGATAGGGTGGTGTTGTTCCAGAAAGAGACCTGCCAGAACGGGTCCGAACCGAGCGGTCCCGGCCCCTGGGCGTAGACCACGCCTGTCAGCACCAGGACCATTACCAGAGCAATGAGAAAGCAGCGTTGGCGAATCATTTTTCACCTCCTTTCTCTTGCTTCAGAAACCACGGCCAGGGGATTGGCTTGTCTGTATTATACTGCGTTTTTTAGGGGCTGTCTGTTCTTTTACAGGTTTGTAACTTGTTTGTAACCTGCGGAAGGGTCACGATGTGGGGGTGGCTCTTCCCGACAGACAGAGCCGGCGGGAACAGGGGGGCGGGGCGCTCTACCCTTTGGCTGCGAACTCCCGTTTTGATATGATGGCGAGATTCCCGGCGGCTCGCTCAGGCGGAGGCGTCGAGCAGACCGGTGGCCGTTCAGCGACGATGAAGCGAAGCGGGGGGCTTTAGTCCCAGGAGGCGGGCCCATCGTTGCCACCCGGCCTTCCACTGCAAGGACCGCGCCTGTACGGTGCCCACAATTCCATAGGGGAGAAAAACGACGATGAGCACAAACACCACACCGAACATGAGGGTCCAGGAGGGCCCGAGGAGGCGATTCAGCCAATATCCCAGGAGGTGGACGATCGCGGCTCCCAACACCGGGCCGGTCAGCGTGCCGGCACCCCCGACAATGGTCATCGCCAGCACGTTAATTGTGGTCCCCACGCTCAGCGCGGATGGGGTTACCCCCAGGTTGAAGGTGGCGTTCAGGCAGCCGGCCAGCGCGGCGAGGGAGCCGGATGCGACCAGGGCGATCAGTTTGTAGGTGAAGGTGTTGTAGCCCAGCGTGGCCGCCCGCTGTTCGTTTTCGCGGATGGCCACCATCACCCGCCCCGTCGGAGAATCCACCAGTCGCCGTGCAGCCAGATATGCCAGCACGAAGAAGGCCAGCGTGAGGAAGTAGAAGCAGGTCCGTTCGTCGGTGGGACTGATGGCGGGTGGCAGATAGATGCCGTGCAGTCCGTCGTTGGCCCCGGTATACCGCCGAAAGTCGTTGGCCTCGGCAAGGATGTAGAAGAACTCGGCAAAAGCCAGCGTGACCATTGCCAGGTAGACGCCCTTGACCCGCAGGGAGAGCACGCCGATGAGCAGGCTCTGTATTCCCGCGACCAACAACACGGCAATCAGAGCCCTCTCTACGGGCCAGTTGAAATGCTTCATCAGAATCCCGATAACATAGCCTCCCACCCCGTAGAACATGGCGTGGCCAAAGGAGATGATCCCGGTGTAGCCGAGCAGGAGGTCGTAGCTCAGGGCGAACACGGCCAGAATCAGCATCTGGATGATCATTCCCTGCCAGAACTTGGCCCGTCCTGTCTGGGCCAACTCGATCAGGCGGGCGATGCCTCTTGTCTCCGCTCCCACAGCGGTGGCATCCCCCATGGTGACGCCAGCGATGAAGGGGAAGAGCACCAGGAGGGCCAGGATGACCCATTCCCATCTCACCAGATGGCGTTTCCTGGTTGGGCGGGGTTCGGTTCTTCCCATTGGGCTACTCCTTCTGGCCAAAGATGCCTGCTGGTCGCACCAGCAGTACGATCGCCATGATGAGCACGGTGGAGGCGCGGGCGAGGGCAGGGGAGGCCTGGAAAGCCTGGGTGGCCCAGGGCAGGGTGATGCCGCTGGTGACCAGAGCATCGCCGAAGGCGCGGGCCAGCCCCAGAAGCAACGCGCCAACGGCTGTGCCCGGGTAACTTCCCATGCCGCCGATGACGACGGCGATAAAGGCCTGAAGCTGGAAGGTCCCCCCCATATCCGGATATACGCCGACGAAGGGGGCTGCCACGACTCCCCCCAGGGCTGCCAACGCTGATCCCAGGGCAAAGACAAGGGTAAAGACGCGGCGGACGTTGATCCCCAACGCCTCGACCATATCGCTATCCTGCACGCCAGCGCGGATGATCATCCCCAGGCGTGAGTATCGGAGCAGCAGGCCTACCGCCGCCAGAATCAGGATGCCGATAGCGATGATGAACAATCGGTAAGTGGGAAAAGCACGTCCCAGAACGTTCACCGAGGAGCATCGCTCCACCAGCCAGACGACCAGGTTCTCTGATCGGCAGCTCTGGGCGAAGAATGACGGCATTGCCATAGGGGGGTGCCCTTCGCGCCCCCAGACCGACTTGACCAGTTCCACCCCCATAAACATCAGGCCCAGGGTCAGCACGATCTGGGTGACAGGCCGGCCGTAGAAGGGGCGGATCAGCGTCCGCTCGATGAGGGCTCCCAGCAGACCGCCAACTGTCGCTCCGGCGACCAGTGCCAGGAGGAAGCGAAGGTCCACCGACAGGGAAAGCACAAACCCCTCCAGAGGATCGCGTCCCAGGAGGATAAGGACGCCTATGCCGGCCAGTCCAATGGCGGTGAGGACGTGTCGCAGTGTTACGGGACGTCGCCCTGTTCCCGTTTCCCGCACCACGAGGGGGCCCAACAGGATCCCCGCTCCTGCCATCTTGAGGAGCCGGATCGCCATCAGGGACAGAGGCTCTTGGGCAGTTGCGGTTGGGATGGCTCCGCCGGTGGCGGTAGGTTCGAACGCCACCAGCAGGTTCAGGGGGAAGCCCCGCCCTCCCCACACAGCAAGGGCGACGGCGGCCAGGGCCAGCGCCACAGTTGGGGAGAGACGGGAGAGCAGGGTTGCCACGGTCTCCTTCCGCTCGCTTCCGGCGGCAGCGGCAGCCAGGGCCTGACGTGTTCTTGTCTCCCATTGGCGCAGCGGCCAGCCGTAAGCCATCCCCGCCAGCGTCCCGGCGATCAGGACCATCAAGAGCGGCAGGGTGTTGAACAGCAGACGGGGGTTGCCCAGCGTGTTATAGCCTATGTAGGCGCCGATCATAAAGATCACGCCGTGGGCAAAGTTCAAGACGTCCATCAGCCCAAAGATCAACGACAGACCGGCAGCCAGGAGGAAGTAGAGGGCGGCCAGTGTCAGCCCCGAGAGAAGGACGGAGGCGGCCCTGGTAGTGCCCAGCCCGGCGTAAGTCAGGGCTACCAGGATCAGCACCAGGAAAAGCGACGCAATTGTGGCCTGGTATCGTCTGCGCATATTCCGCTCCCTATATCGTAGCCCCCAGGTAACGGCGGATGACCGCCTCGTTGGCCAGCAACTCTGGCATCGGCCCGCTGTGCACCGAGTGGCCGTCGTCAATGATCACGTACCGGTCGGCCAGGCGGCTGGCCATCTGAAAGTTTTGTTCTACCAGGACGACCGTCACCTTTGCCGAAAGCCGCCGGATGGCTTCCATCAGTTCCTGGATGAGGATGGGGGCCAGCCCTTCACTGGGTTCGTCGATCAACAACAGTCGGTTGTCCGGGACCAGTGCCCTGGCGATAGAGAGCATTTGCTGTTGTCCCCCAGAGAGGTGGCCGCCGGGCAGCCGGTAGAGCCGCTTCAGGTCTGGAAAGAGGCTGAAGAT
>DAOTYD010000098.1:0-20428 GCA_034435295.1 Anaerolineae bacterium
GCGCGGCTACTACCCGGCTCAGTGGCCCAGCAACTGCCGGCCGGTGTCGAACTACGCGAAGAGTTCGCCGACACGGCCTACTGGAACGCCGCCATCGTCACTGCCGCCGACGGCAGCGCCCGCGTCACCATCGACCTCCCGGACAACCTGACCACGTGGGTGCTGCGCGGCGTCGGCGTGACGCGGGAGACGCAGGTGGGCGAGGCGACGGACGAACTGCTGGTCACCAAACCCCTGCTGGTACGGCCGGTGACGCCGCGCTTCTTTGTCGTCGGCGACCACGTGCGCCTGGCGGCCATCGTCAACAACAACACCGACCAGGCCCTCGACGTGACCGTGACCATGGCCTCCACCGGCCTCACCCTCGACGAAACGCGCACCCCGCAACGCGAAACCGTGGTCACTATCCCCGCTGGCGCGGAACAGGGAGTCGCCTGGTGGGTGACCGTGGATGACGTGCCGGCGGTCGACCTGGCCTTTGCCGCCGTCTCCGGCGAGTACTCCGACGCTGCCCGCCCGCGGCTGACCACCGGCCCGGAGGGAACGTTGCCCGTCTATCGCTACACCGCGCCCGAGATCGTCGGCACGGGCGGGCAACTGACGGGCGAGGACAGCCGTACCGAGGTGGTCGCCATGCCGCCGCGCTATGACGACCGCCGTGGCGAGCTGTCGATCCGCCTGGACCCCTCGCTGGCGGCGGGGATGCAGGACGGGCTGGCCTACCTGGAGCATTTCGCATACGAGTGCACCGAGCAGACCGTCAGCCGCTTCCTGCCCAACGTGCTGACCTACCGGGCGCTGCAGGCGCTGGGCCTCAGCGACCCCGAACTGGAGGAAAAGCTGCCGGGACTGGTCGAAGAGGGCCTGGAGCGCCTCTACCTCCAGCAGCACAGCGACGGCGGCTGGGGCTGGTGGGCCGATGACGAGTCGAACCCCTATCTGACCGCCTACGTCGTCTTTGCGCTGGACAAGGCGGACGAGGCGGGCTTTGCCGTGCGGCGGGATGTGCTCCAGCGCGGGGTGGCCTTCCTGATTGCCCAACTGGTCAGCTCGCGCGAGCTGAACTCGTACCAGCAGGCGAACCGCCAGGCCTGGCTGCTCTACGTCCTGGCCGAGGCCGGGCAGACAGGACAGGCCAGCGAGCGCGTCGGCGACCTGTTCGACAACCGCATCAGGCTCAGCCACTATGGGCGCGCTTACCTGGCGCTGACGATCAGCCTGATTGATCCACGGGACAGCCGCATCCAGACGCTGCTTTCCGACCTGCAGAACGCGGCGGTGCTCAGCGCCACCGGCGCGCACTGGGAAGAGACGGACTATGACTGGTGGGCAATGAACACCGACACGCGCTCCACGGCGGTCATCCTGGACGCGCTGGTGCGCCTCGATCCGGACAATGCGCTGATCCCCAACGTCGTCCGCTGGCTGATGGTGGCGCGGCAGGACGGCATCTGGGAGACAACGCAGGAGACAGCCTGGGCGCTGATCGCCCTGACCGACTGGATGGTCGTCACCGGCGAGCTGCGCGGGCAGTACGACTATGGTGTCCAGCTCAACGGGACACTGCTGACCGCGGGCAGCGTCACGCCGGAGACCGTCCGCGAGCCGGTGCGGCTGACGGTGGACGTGGCGGACCTGCTGGCCGGGGCGAGCAATCGGCTGGTGGTGGGCCGCGGCCCTGGCGAAGGGCGCCTCTACTACACCGCGCACCTGCGCGTCTATCTGCCGGTGGAAGAGATCGAACCGCTGAACCGCGGCATCATCGTCAGCCGCCAATACGTCGCCGCCGACTGCCCGCCGGACGAAGTCTGTGCGGAGGTGAACAGCGCCGCCGTGGGCGAGACAGTGCAGGTGCGGCTGACCATCATCGCCCCGCACGACCTGTACTATGTGGTGGTGGAGGATCCGCTGCCGGCAGGAACAGAGGCAGTGGACACGAGCCTGGCGACGACGAGCCTGCTGGAGCGGGAAGCGGGCCTCTATGGCGGCGCAGGTGATGTTTGGGCCGGCCCCCGGTGGTCCTGGTGGTGGTGGCGGCGCTGGTACAGCCGCAGCGAGATGCGCGACGACAGGGTGGTGCTCTTTGCCGACCATTTGCCGGCGGGGACGTACACCTACCAGTACACCTTCCGCGCCACGCAGGTTGGCGAATACCGCGTCATCCCGACTATGGCCCGCGAGTTCTACTTCCCGGAGGTCTTTGGGCGCGGGGAGGGGCGGCTGTTCACAGTGACCCCATAGCGGCGCACTTCAAGGCGGAGATTGTGCCCAAACCTGCGGGAGGGCAGGCAATTCAGAGAGCGCAGAGAAAAACTCTGCGCTCTCTGCTCACCGGAGCACCTTTGCGCCACGGATGCGTCGCGCCTTCAGTTCCAACAGCGCGCGGTTGGCCTCCTCTAGCGGAAACTCCTCCACCGTCGGGCGGATGGGAATCTCGGCGGCCAGTTGGAGGAACTCGCGCACATCGCTGCGGCAGACGTTGGCCACGCTCTTGATCTCTTTCTCCAGCCACAGATGGCGCGTATAGTCCAGTCGCAACAACGCTTCTTTGTCGACCTCTTCCTTGCGGATCGCGTTGATCACCAGCCGTCCGCCGGGGGCCAGATTTTTCAGCGCCTCGACGATCGGTCGCCAGACCGGCGTGGTGTCAATGATGGCGTCGAGGGGCAGCGGCGCTTCTTCTTCGGTGTCCCCCGCCCATACGGCGCCCAGTTGACGGGCAAACTCCCGCTCTGTCGCGCTGCGGGCAAAGACGTATACCCCCGAGTTGGGGTAAAGATGGCGCGCCATCAGCAAGACCAGGTGAGCCGAGGCGCCAAAGCCGGTCAGCCCCAGGTTCTGGCCGTCCCGCAGGCCGGTCAGATGGAGCGAGCGGTAGCCGATAGCTCCCGCGCACAACAGCGGAGCAGCCTCGGCATCGGAGAAAAGCGGAGGGATGGGGTAAGCGAAGCGGGCATTGACCGTCATCTTCTCGGCATAGCCGCCGTTGACATCCCTGCCCGTGGCGCAGAACTCTGGGCAGAGGTTCTCCTGTCCGCTCTGACAGAAGCGACAGTGGCCACACGCCGAAGCGATCCAGGCCACCCCCACGCGGTCGCCCACGGCAAAGCCGGACACGCCCTCGCCCAGGGCTTCGACCCGCCCCACGACCTGGTGCCCGGGCACCACCGGCAGGCGCGGCGGCGGCGTGCGCCCCTCGATCTCATCCAGCTCGGTGTGACAGACGCCGCAGGCAGAGACGCGCAACAACAACTCCCCTGGGCCAGGAAGGGGGTCGGGCAGCTCTGCGAGTTGCAGGGGTGTAGAGGTCTCATCCAGACGACAGATTTGGTTCAAGAGCATGGCTTTCATCGGCTGCTCCTCCAGAAGGTGACTGTCACATCACCCTGCCCGGCGAAACAACGGGTTCTAGAGCCGCACAGCGTAGGTCTCTTCGATCGCATGGATCACCTTGACGATGAAGCGGTTGACAGGGGTAGCGATGCCGAGCCGTTCTCCCTCGCGGACAATAGCGCCGTTGATCACGTCGATCTCGGTGGGAAAGCCGCGCAACACGTCCTGGAGCATAGAGGAGCGATTGCTGGCTGTGGCTCGCGCCACCTCGCGCACGCGGCCCAACGGGTCGTCGTAGGGCAAAGAGATCCCTCTGGCCTGGCAGACAGCCGCCGCTTCGGCCACCGCCTGGGCCATCAGTTCGCTGGCAGCAGGGCTCTCAACCAGCCGGCCGTTAGGCACGCGCAGAATGGCCGTCAAGCCGTTGATGCCCACATTGATGATCAACTTGCCCCAGACCAGGCTATCCAGGTCGGTGGAGAGATGCACCTCAAAGCCGGCCTGCTCCAGCACGGCAGCCACAGCAGCCAGCTTCTTCTCAATGTCCGGCCGGGTAGCGATATGGGTAGGCCCCTGCCCAGCGTGGCGTATCCGTCCGGGTCCCAGGAGCGTCGCGCCGTGGGCGGTCACGCCGGCGACAACGCGCCCGGCCCCCAACACTTCAGCCATCACCTCGGCGTTGCCAACGCCGTTCTGCAGAGTCAGCGCCAGTCCGTCTGGCGCCAGGAACTGGCGAGTCCATTCGCTGGCCTGTTGCGTGGCATGGGCCTTGACAAAAATGATCGCCAGGTCGGCCTCGGGCACAGCTTTGGGGTCACCGGTGGCGGCCACATCAAAACGGCTTTCCTGCCCGTCCAACTCGACGATGGAAAGCCCACCTTGCTGGATGGCGGCGACATGCTCCGCCCACGGATCGAGCAACATCACCTGGGCCACCCTGGAAAGCCTGCCGCCAAACAAGCTGCCCATAGCCCCGGCGCCGACAATGGCTATGCGCATCGTCATCCTCCTCCGAAATCGTGAGCTGCCAACAGTCTAGCCCAGCTCTTTGAGCAGCGCCTCGACGGCCTCGTCACTCAGCGGATAACCGTGTTCCGGGCCGGGAAAGGTGCCGGCAATGACCTCGTCGCGGTAGGCGGTGAGCGCCTGAAGAATCAGCGGGAAGATGTTGACATACTGCTTGACAAACTTGGGCACAAAGCGGTCGAACAGGCCGATCATATCGTGCATGACCAGGACCTGGCCATTACAGTGAGGGCCGGCGCCGATGCCGATGGTGGGTATGGAGACGCGTTCGGTGATCACTCGGGCTACCGGAGCGGGGATCGCTTCCAGGATCAGGGCAAAGGCGCCGGCCTGTTCCAGCGCCTGGGCGGACTCGATCAGCGCACGGGCAGCGGCAACGTCCTTGCCCTGGACGCGAAACCCACCCAGTTTGGAAATCGTCTGCGGCGTCAGGCCGATGTGGCCCATCACCGGGATGCCGGCGTCCACGATCGCCTTGACGGTGGGAGCAACCTCAGTCCCACCCTCCAGTTTGACCACATCCATACCCCCTTCTTTGAGAAAGCGGCCAGCGTTGCGCACTGCCTCCCTGATGTCCACCTGATAGGACATAAAAGGCATATCGCCGACCAGGAGGGGGGTTTTGGCTCCACGGGCCACGGCTCTGCAGTGATGGAGCATCTCGTCCATCGTCACAGCGACCGTGTTCTCGTGTCCCAGCACAACCATGGCCAGCGAGTCGCCAACCAGCAAGATGTCGATGCCGGCCTGGTCCACCAGCAAGCCGGTGGGATAGTCGTAGGCGGTGAGCATAGTGATCGGCTCGCCCTTCTCCCGCTTTTCCTTCAGGGTCAAGATAGTGACTTTGCGGCTCATTTCTGTCTCCTTGCGAAAAATAGCTTTCTCCGTCGGGCATCTGTCCCGGACGGTCACGGCTGCTGATTCGTCTCCTCGCTGCTCTCCCCTTCCCCCCTGCTCTTCCGTTCCTGGTAGATGCGCTGTCCGGCGTCAAGGATATGCTGGGTGAGGGCCTCGCTGGCCTCACGGGCCTGTCGGTTTTCGATATAGCCAACGATTTCGGCATGCAGGCGGACCATATCCTCAACAGGGCGGTAAAGGGCGTGGGTAAGATCGATAAAGATGCGGATTTGCACAATCATACCCAGCCATGTTTCCAGCAGGCGGGAGTGGCCGGACAGGCGGCAGAGCATTTCATGGAAGGCGATATCCAGATTGGCCAGATGCTGCAGGTCACCCTCCTGGGCAGCCTGGGCCATGTCGGCAACGGCCTGTCTGAGCATACAAACGATCTCAGGAGTAGCCTGCTCGGCGACCAGGCGCACGGCCAGACTCTCGACAGCAGCGCGCAGGGTGTAGATTTCCCACAGGTCTTCCGCGGAGAGCTCGGCGACAAAGCTGCCACGGTGGGGGTAACTGACGACCAGCCCCTCACTGACCAGTTGACGGACAGCTTCCCGCACGGGCGCGCGGCTGATGCCCATCTGATGAGCAATCTCGGTCTCCAACAGCCGGTCGCCGGGCTTTAGTCTGCCACTCAGAATAGCCTGACGAATGGCGGAACAAGCCATCTCGCGCATGGACTTGTGGGGTACTTGCTCAAACAACCAGGAGCCCATTTGACGAAACCATTATCTGGTGGTATAATCCTCACATGGTGAATGTCGACTGTCGACAATCCATCTTCTATCATAACATAACGGGCATGTTTTGTCAACCTCGACGGCTCTGGCTATCTCTTTTGAGGAGGCGTTGCCTGTGACATCCAGCAAACCGATTGTCGAGATCCGTAATTTGCATCTGAAATACAACCCCACGTCAGAGTACCCCATTCACGCCCTGAAGGGCATCGACCTCGATGTCTACCCAGGCGAGTACCTGGTCATTGTCGGCCACAACGGCTCGGGCAAGTCCACCCTGGCCAAGTGCATCAACGTCTTGCTGTTACCCACCGAAGGCGAGGTGCGGGTCAAAGGGCTCGACACACGCGACCGGGCCAACACGCTGGCGATCCGCAGTTCCGTCGGCATGGTCTTCCAGATTCCCGACAACCAGATCGTGGCAACGATTGTCGAGGAAGACGTAGCCTTTGGGCCAGAGAACCTCGGCGTGCCGGACGAAGAACTGCGGGCGCGGGTGGACTGGGCGCTGGAGGTCGTTGATATGACCGAGCACCGCAATCGCGCTCCCCACCGCCTGTCTGCCGGGCAGAAGCAGCGCGTGGCCATCGCCGGCGTGATCGCCATGAAGCCCGAAGTGCTGGTGCTGGACGAGGCCACGGCGATGCTCGACCCCGAAGGACGCAGCGAGGTGTTGGCCGCAGTGCGAAAATTGAACGATGAGGAAGGGGTCACGGTCATCGCCATCACCCACTTTATGCACGAGGCCGCCGAGGGCGACCGGGTGATCGTGATGGAGGCAGGCAAGATCGTGATGGAAGGAACCCCGCGTCAGGTCTTTGCCCACGTCCAGGAGCTGCGCGACCTGCAGTTGGACGTGCCGCAGACCACCGAACTCTCCTACCGCCTCAACCAGCGCGATCCGACATTCCCGCCAGACCTGCTTCTGGTCAACGAGGTGGTGGGGGAGATTCAGCACCGGGTGAATGGGAGAGCAGCCAGATGAGCGATCAGCAGCCATTTATCCAGGTCCGCGACCTCCATCACAACTACCTGCGCGGCACGCCGCTGGAGGTGACAGCGTTGAAAGGCGTCAGCCTGGAGATCTATCGCGGCGAATCTGTTGGCATCATCGGCCGCACTGGCGCCGGCAAATCCACCGTGGTCCAACACTTCAACGGCCTGATCCGTCCCCGCGAACCAGGCAAGGTGATCGTTGACGGTCAAGACATGAGCGACCCAGGCGTGGACGTGCGGCTCATCCGCCGAAAGATCGGGCTGGTCTTTCAATACCCCGAGCAGCAACTGTTCGAGCGGCTGGTCGGCGACGACATTGCCTTCGGTCCCAAGAAGATGGGTATGCCGCCGGAGGAGCGCCGCGAGCGGGTCAAATGGGCGATGGAGATGGTGGGATTGGACTTTGAGGCGTTCAAGGATCGCTTCACCTTCTCGCTCAGCGGCGGCGAGATGCGCAAGGCGGCACTGGCCGGCGTGCTGGCCCTGCGGCCCGAGATGCTCATCCTGGACGAGTCCACTTCGGGCATCGATCCGCGCAGCCGCAAGGAGCTGTTGGAACGGCTGCTGATGCTCCACCGGCAGCACGGCATCACGCTGGTCTTTGTCACGCCCAACATGGAGGACCTGGCCGGCATGGTCGAGCGCATCTATGTCATGGATGATGGCCGCGTGGTGATGAGCGGCACGACCCGCGAGATCTTCTCCCAGCCAGAAGAACTGCGCAAGCACGGATTGGGAGTGCCGCAGGTCACGGAAGTCTGCCACGAATTGATCGCGCGCGGCCTGCCCGTCGAGCGGATCGCTGTGACGGTGGACGAAGGGGTGGAAGAGGTATGGAAGATTTTGAATTCCTGAGAAACATCACCATCGGCCAGTACCTGCCTGGGGACTCGCTCATCCATCGCCTGGATCCCCGCACCAAAATCTCTGTCTTCCTGTTCATCACCGCAGCCATCACCTTCAGCATGTCCTACACCGGCAACATCATCCTGGTGGTGGTCACGCTGAGCCTGGTGCTCATCTCGGGGATCCCGATGCGCTATATCTTTTCCGGCCTGAAGCCGGCGATCCCCATCATCATCTTCCTGGCCGTCATGCAGTTGCTGTTCTACGGCGAAGCGTATGTGCCCCATGGCATGCAATCAGTGACCTATTTCCACTGGGGTCTGATTCATATCACCAACGGCAGTGTGCAACTGGTCATTGTCTCGGCGATGCGTTTTATCGAGTTGCTCTTCCTGACCAGCCTGCTGACCAACACCACCACCCTGACCGACCTGACGCACGGGATGGAGAACATGCTGCGCCCGTTCACGCGGATCGGCGTGCCGGCGCACGAGTTGTCGCTGGTCATGACCATCGCCCTGCGCTTCGTGCCGCTGCTGGCCGAGCAACTGGAAATCATCATGAAGGCGCAGGCCTCACGCGGCGCCCAGATCGCCCATCAGGGCAAGTTCCAGTTCATCACCACGGCGCGACAGGTAGCCGCGCTGATCGTCCCGCTCTTCGTGGATGCCCTGCGCCGTGGCGAGGACCTGATCCTGGCTATGGAGGCGCGCTGCTACATCGGCGGGCGAGGCCGCACCAGCCTGGTCCACCTCCACTTCCAGCCACTGGACTATGCGGCGTATGCGGTCGGCCTGCTCTTTTCCATCGCCATGCTGGTCTTTGCTAACCGGTTCCCGGTGTAGCCTATCTCTTCTGAGGAAAGAACCATGCTCTCCGAACAAGAAAAACAGGTCCTATCCCGCATTTCCGAAGCCGAGGTCGTGCGCTGGACGCAGGAACTGGTGCGCATCCCCAGCGTCTACCGCCCCGAACGGGGCGAGGCGGAGGAACCTGCTGCGCGTTGGGTTGAAGCTCGTTTGCAGGAGATCGGCCTGGAGACCCATTTCGAGGTCGTCGAGCCGGGACGGCCCAACGTGATTGGCATCTGGCGCGGCGGGGGGAACAAGACGCTGATGTTCGAAGGCCACACGGACGTGGTCACCGAGGGGGATGCCAGCCAGTGGACGTACCCGCCTTTCGGCGCCGAGATCGTGGACGGAAAGATCTACGGTCGCGGGGCCAACGACATGAAGGGCGGCCTGGTCGCGGCCATCTGCGCGACCAAGGCCATCGTCGAGAGCGGTGTCCGCCTGGGCGGCAACATCCTCATCGGCGCCTTGTGCGACGAAGAGGGGCACATGATCGGCGTCAAGCACTTTGTCGAGCGCGGCTGGGCCAAAGGGGTGGACGCGGCGATCATCTGCGAGCCGGAGGAGAACCGCTTGTGCATCAGCCAGAAGGGCGTGATGTGGGTGCGGGTGACGGCCAACGGCAAGATGGCCCACGGGGCGATGCCGCTTACAGGGGTCAACGCTGCCTACCCCCTGGCCGAGTTCATGGTACGGATGCGTGATCTGGAGGCGGCCCAGATCGCCGCCCATGGCCGGGACGAGTTCCTCGGCCAGCCCAGCATCACCCCGACGATCGTGCGCTCGCCCGTGCATGGCGAAGCGCAGAAGAACGTCATGCCCGCCCACGCGCAGGCCGTGCTGGACATCCGGCTCATCCCCAGCCAGTCGCCAGATGAGATCGAAGGCCACATTCGTGCAGCCTGCGCAGCCATCCAGGCGCGGGACGAGCGGCTCTCGTTCAACGTGGAGGTGATCGAGGTGCGCGCACCTACAGCCACCCGCCGCGACGAGACAATCGTCCGCGTGCTCGATCAGGCCTATCGTGACCTGACCGGCAAGGAACCGGTCTACGGCGGGGTGCCGGGCTCCACTGACGGAACCATCCTCAACAGCCACGCCGGCATCCCCATCGTCACCTGCGGCCCGGGCGACATCTACATCCCCCACCACGTGGACGAGTGGCTGGGGATCGATGAACTGCTCGAGGCGACTCGTCTCTACGTTCTGGCAGCGTTGCGCTTCCTGGGTGAGTAGTCCGGTATACTCAACCGCACCCCTGGGAGGCTGAAGGGGTTCTTACTTTCAGGGAGGCTCCCATGCACAACGGGATCACGGATGTGACAGGGATCAAGGTCGGCCATTTCACCGACCGGCAGGGGATCACGGGCTGCACGGTGGTGCTGTGTGAAGGGGGAGCAGTGGGCGGCGTGGACGTGCGCGGCTCGGCTCCCGGCACCCGCGAGACCGACCTGCTGCGCCCAGTCAACCTGGTGCAGGAGGCCCATGCCATCGTCCTCAGCGGAGGCAGCGCCTACGGGCTGGACGCGGCCACGGGAGTGATGCGCTGGCTGGAAGAGCGCGGGGTGGGCTTTAACGTCGGGGTAGGCGTCGTGCCCATCGTGCCAGCGGCGGTGCTGTTCGACCTGACCATTGGCGACCCCAAGGCGCGGCCCAACGCCGAGGCGGGTTACCGGGCCTGCCAGGAAGCCAGCGACGGCCCGGTGGCCGAAGGTTCGGTGGGGGCGGGTACGGGAGCCACGGTGGGCAAACTGCTGGGCCCCAGATTTGCCACCAAGAGCGGCCTGGGCACGGCCAGCGTCAGGATCGGCAAGGGCATCGTTGTCGGGGCCATCGTCGCCGTCAACGCCTTTGGCGACGTCGTGGACCCAGAAAGCGGCACGATCATCGCCGGCACGCGCGAACCGCTCGGAAAGGGCTTTGTCAACACCGTCAAACTGATGCAGGGCAATCTGGGACAGACGGTGCTGGCTTTTGCCAACACCACCATCGGCGTCGTGGCCACGGACGCCTTTCTGACCAAGGAGGGCGCAAACAAGGTGGCGCAGATGGCCCACGACGGCCTGGCGCGCACGATCCGTCCGGTCCACACCATGTTCGACGGCGACACCATCTTTGCCCTGGCCACGGGCAAAGCGCCCAAAAAGGGGAGCGGCGGCGACCCCACGGTCATCGGCACGGCTGCCGCCGAGGTGCTGGCTCAGGCAGTCATACGCGCCGTTCGACGGGCAGAATCTCTGGGCGGTGTACCGGCCGCTCAAGGATAGGGAGCACGGCATATCGTCAACGGGAGGTGCGAATGGATTGAGAAAAAATCAACCTGTACTCGTTTCATTCACTCAAACCAGGCAAACCCAATCTGGAAATTTCTCGAGGAGGATAAAACAGCGATGGAGGAGAGACGATTTTCTGTGCGCAAGATCGTGGTCTCTGGCGTGCTGGCAGCGATTGCGATCCTGTTGGGCTGGACACGCCTGGGATTCATCCCGGTACCCACTCTGGCGGGCAACGCCACCATTATGCACGTGCCGGCGATCATCGGTGGCGTGATGGAGGGCTGGCTCGTCGGCGGCATCGTCGGCACCATCTTTGGTATCTTTAGCTTCCTCCAGGCGACGACGCCGCTGTTCAAGGACCCCCTGGTGGCTATCTTCCCGCGCATCTTTATCGGCATTACCGCCTACTTTACCTATGCCGGTCTGAAGAAGATCAACGAATACGTCGCGCTCATCCTGGCCGCCATCGTCGGCACGTTGACCAACACCGTGCTGGTCCTGGGCATGGCCGTGATTCGCGGCTACCTGCCACTGGCAGCAATCCCGCCGATCATTCCGCAGGCCATCGCCGAGGTGATCATCGCCGTCATCATTACCCTCGCCGTCGTCGTGGCCTGGAAGCGCATCGAGACAGGCCGCGGCAAAGCCAGGATGTAATCCTGCCCCATACCGACCGCCAGGGCCACAAGCCCTGGCGGTCTTTTACAGTCACCTCTGACTACCCCGCCAGCCCGATTTGTGGTATGATATTCGCGCCAGTTGCACCTGGCTCGACGAAATCTCAACACAGCCCGCGAGGTGCACCATGACGCTCATCTATCTGGCTTCCGCCTGGCTGGCCGGAATCGCCCTGGCCAATGTCCTCCCTATCCCCTGGCAGTGTCTCGCCCTCCTCGGCCTCGCCGGTCTGGTGGGGCTGATCGGCTGGCGCGGCGGACGCCGCAGCCGCCTCTTTTGCCTCTGCCTGCTGATGCTGGCGCTGGGCGGCGGGCGGCTGCTGCTGGCCCGGCCCCGCTTCGACGCCCGCTCGCTGGCGAGCTACAACGACCTGGGGCCGGTGACCCTGGAAGGCGTCGTCGCCGCCGAGCCGGACGTGCGCGAGCGTTCGGTCAACCTGCGCCTGCGCGCCGAACGGCTGACCCTGCCCGACGGCCGCCAGGTCGAGGTCGAAGGGCTGGCCCTGGTGCGCACCTCCCGCTATCCGACTTTTGCCTACGGCGACCGCCTGCTCGTCAGCGGACCGCTGGAGACGCCTCCCGGCGGCCAGGATTTCTCCTACCGCGATTACCTGGCCCGCCAGGGCATCCACTCGCTCGTGCTGCGCTGTCGCGTGCGGCAGATCGGCGCAGGGGAGGGCAACCCGCTCTACGCCGCCCTGCTGGCGCTCAAAGCGCGCGCCCAGGCCGTCATTGCTGCCATCCTCCACGAGCCGGCCGCCTCCCTGCTGACCGGCATCCTCCTGGGCATCGAAAGCTCCATCCCCGCCGAACTGATGGAGGCATTTTCCGCCACCGGCACCACCCACATCATCGTCATCTCCGGCTCGAACCTCAGCATGATCGCCGCCATCATCGCCGCCGTCTCGCAACGGCTGGTGGGCAAAGAGCGCGCCACCTGGCTGGCCATCGCCGGGGTCGTCCTCTACACGATCTTTGTCGGCGGGTCGGCAGCGGTGGTGCGCGCGGCCATCATGAGCGTCATCTACCTGCTTGGCCGCCACATAGGACGGGCCACTTTCGCCCCGGCCTCCCTGTCTGCCTCGGCGCTCGTGATGACGGCGATCAATCCGTATGCCCTCTGGGACATTGGCTTTCAGCTCAGCTTTGCCGCCACCGTCGGGCTGGTGCTCTATGCTGCGCCGCTGGAGCGGGGCGCGACGCGCCTGCTGGCGCGCATCACCTCGCGCCGCCGCGCCGAGCAGACGGTCGGCTGGCTCTCCGAGGCGCTGCTGATCACCCTGGCTGCCCAGATCACCACCCTGCCGCTGATCCTGGTCTATTTCAAGCGCCTGTCGCTGGTGACGATCCTGACCAACCTGCTGATCCTGCCCTGCACGAGCCTGCTGATGAGCACGGGCCTGGTCGCCACCGTCGCCGGCCTGCTGTGGCTGCCAGCGGGCAAGGTGCTGGGCTGGCTGGCCTGGCTGCCGCTGACCTACACCATCGAGGCGGTCCGCCTGACCGCGCGGGTGCCCTACGCCTGGGTCGATCTGGGGCGGATGGAGCCGTGGATGGGCTGGGCGATGTACGTTGTGCTGGCGGCGGTGACGTGGCTGGGCTACCAGCCGGCCGGGCGTCGCCGCGCCCTCGTTGAGGGCGTCCGCACGGCTGCCCTCGCTCTCACCACCCGCGTCAGCGACCGGCTGATGCTGGGCGCGGCGGCGGTTGTGCTCATCCTGGCAGCGGCAGCCTGGCGCGCTCTGCCCGACGGACGCCTCCACGTCACCTTCTTCGACGTGGGCCAGGGCGACGCCGTGTTCATCCGCACCCCGTCGGGCCGTCAGGTGCTGGTCGATGGCGGGCCCAGTTCCAGCGTGCTCCTCTGGCAGTTGGGGCAGCGCATGCCCTTCTGGGACCACACCCTCGACCTGGTCGTCCTCAGCCACGCCGACGAAGAGCGCCTGCCGGGGCTGCTGCCGGTGCTGGAGCGCTACGGGGTCGAGCGGGTGATCGCGCCCGGCGGGCCCTGCTACGGCGCGCTGTGCGAGCGCTGGCAGGCGCTGCTGGCAGGCTCCGGCGCGGATGTGCTGGAGGGCCAGGCCGGCCTGCGCGTCTGGCTCGATGAGGGACTGCTGCTGAGCGTGCTCCACCCTGACGCCGGCGGCAGCGACGCGCTGCTGCTGCGGCTCGACCACGGCGGGGTCTGCTTCCTGCTGGCCGGCGACCTGAACGCGGCGGAAGAGGCAGCGTTACTACGCAAAGACGCCTGGCTCGACTGCACGGTGCTGCGGGCCGCCAACCACGGCGACGCAGGCTCGACCAGCGCGCCTTTCCTGGAAGCGGTCTCTCCGGAGGTGGTAGTGATCTCGGCAGGCGCAGGCAACTATTTTCGCCAGCCGCACTGGGAGATGTTGCAGCGCCTGGGCGAGCTGCCTGTCTACCGCACCGATGAGGACGGAGGGATCGAGGTCATCAGCAACGGGCAAAGCTGGCAGGTGAGAACAGAGCGCTAATTCGCGGGACAACTGCAAGCAGTTGTCCTGCAAAGCTTGACATCCCCGCCAAAAGTGCTATGCTCCGCCAGGATGTGGAAAGGACTGACCCTTTACGCCGCCAGGATTCGGCAATTCCAGCCCAACGCCCGGCTGTACCTGTTGAGCGTCATCCTGACCGGGCTGGGCTTTGGCGTGTACCGCCTGCTATTCAACTTTTACATCCTCAGCCTGAACTATAGCGAAAGCTTCCTGGGCACTCTGATCACCGTCAACAGTTTCGTCGCCCTGCTGGGCGCCCTGCCGGCCGGCTTTGTCTCCGATGCCCTGGGCCGCAAGCGCACGCTGCTGCTGGGCAGCGGCCTTGCGGTGCTGTCGATTGCCGGCGTCGTCCTGTGGCGTCATTCGCTGGGATTTTTGGCCATGAACGTGCTCTCAGGGATAGGCCAATCCCTCATTGGCGTGACCGGATCGCCTTTTCTGATGGAGAACAGCAGGGAAGAAGAGCGCAGCTACCTCTTCAGCTTCAGCTTTGGCCTGCAGACCCTGGCCGGCTTTGCCGGCAACTGGCTGGGAGGCCACCTGCCGGCCTGGGCGGGAGCGCTGAGCGGGACATCCGCGACCAGCACCACAGCCTACGCCGGGGCGTTGCTGGCCGTGACGGGGGTCAGCGCGCTGGCCATTGTGCCCCTGGCCCTGCTGCGGCGCAACCGCCAGGCAGAGACGACGCGCTCCCTGTTCGCTCCTTTCCAGTACGCCCGCGAAAAGCCGCGCATGCTCATCACGCTGATCGGTCCGATGTGGGTCACCGCGCTGGGAGCCGGCCTGCTGATGCCCTTTGTGAACGTCTTTTACCGCGCCAACTACCACCAGTCCGACGCCACCATCGGCACCCTCTTTGCCATCGGCTCGCTGATGATGGGAGTGGGATTATTGAGCGCGCCGCCTCTTGCCGACCGCATGGGCAAGATCCACATGGTCGTCGTCACGCAGGCCCTGTCCATCCCCTTTCTCTTTCTGATGGGCTTTGCGCCGTGGTTCTGGCTCTCCGCCATCGCCTACCTGGTGCGGCTGGCGCTGATGAACATGTCCAATCCCGTTTACCAGGCCTTTGTGATGGAGCACGTCGAGCCGGATGCGCGGGCCACGGTTGCCAGCCTGGTCAGCATGAGCTGGAACTTTGGCTGGGCTTTTTCGCCACAGGTCAGCGGCTGGATCCAGGACCACTATGGCTTTGCGCCGATTTTCGTCGGGACGGGGATTGCTTACGTCCTGGCCATCGTTCTCTACTACTGGTTCTTTCTGTCGGGACGGTCGGGAAGAGCCGCCCCTACATCGTGACCCTTCCGCAGAGGCACCTACCCACCACCCTTCCGCAGGTTAGAAAGTGAACTGCGTCCAAAGCTGCGGGAGGGTAAGCAGTCACAAAAACAAGGTCTGAGAGGCTTGCCTCCACCAGCAGTTGCGCTATAATGACAGCCGCTTCGTCCAGGTGGAGAATAGCTGTGTACCGGGAGAGCCGCATCGTCCGCACAAAGCTCACGCCGCCTCGCCTTCACCAGCGCATCCTTCACCGCCCCCGCATCACCAGACGGCTGCTGGAGGCGGTGGATTATCCTCTGACTATTGTGCAGGCTGGCGCGGGTTACGGCAAGAGCACCGCGCTGGCCGTGTTGGCAGAGGAACGCTACCCCCTCGTCTGGTACCACCTGGCTCCGGAAGACGCCGAATCCCTGACCTTCCTTTTCCACCTCCTTCACGGTTTCCGCGCCGCCTTCCCAGACCTCTCGGAGGCCCCCCTGGCTTTGCTGGAAGGATGGGAGGAGAACTGCGCCGCCTCGCTGTGGACGACCGTCGTGGATGCGCTGGTCAACGAACTGACCAAAGTTTCCAGCGGCCCGGTGTTTCTGATCCTCGACGATGCCCATCTCTTGAATGAGGCCACAGACCCTCCGCGCATCATCGACCGACTCATCGGGCGGGCTCCCTCGGATCTCCATGTGATCCTCTCCACCCGCTATCCGCCCAGGCTTCCCGGCCTGATCACCCGACGCGCCCGCGGCGAGGTACTGGAAATCGGAGAAAGAGAACTGGCGTTTACCCCCCAGGAGATCGCCGCCCTCTTTGATGAGCGGTATAGCCTATCCCTCTCCCCCGAAGAGGTCAACAGGCTGGCTTCACAGACAGAGGGTTGGGCAATCGCGCTGCAGTTGGTCTGGCAGGGACTGCAGAGCGGAGCTGTTTCCACGCTCTCTCAGGCTCTGGAGAGGCTCTCCAGCCCCACAGAGGACCTCTTTGCTTATCTGGCCCAAGAGGTGCTTCGCCAACAACCTCCCGACATCCAGGAGTTCCTTCTCGCCACAGCGGTCCTGCGAGAAATGACCCCTGCCATCTGCGACTGCCTCCGCGCCGCCACCGATAGCAGCCTCATCTTGCGCTATCTCCTGGAGAGCAGCCTGTTCGTGACCGATCTGGGCGACGGTCACATGCGCTACCATCCCCTCTTCCGCGACTTTCTCCGCCACCAGTTGTCCCCCCAGGCAGCACGGACGGCTCACCGCAGGGCAGCGACCTGCCTTCTGCAATATGGGGAGGTAGAGAAGGCTATCTGTCATCTATTGGCAGGCCAGGCGTTCCAGGAGGTGGCCGAGATCCTCGATCGTCTGGGGCACGAGATGGTACAGGCGGGTCGGCTGGACACCCTGTCTGGATGGATCGGCGCTTTGCCACCTGAGGTTCTGGAAACCCATCCTCCCCTTATGACCTACCTGGGCGATATTGCCCGCCTGCACAGTCGCTTCGACGAAGCGCTTGGCTGGTACAGGCAGGCGGAGGAGCGCTCCCGCGCCCGAGGCGATGTGCAGGGCATCGGCCAGGCCCTGCGCGGACAGGCCCGGGTCTACCTGGATACGGTGAACCCCAGCCAGGCGGAGCATCTGCTCCAGGAGGCGCTGCGGCTGGCCGATGGTCAGGAAGACCGCGAGACGCGAGCCCGTCTGCTCGACCTGCTGGCCGAAAACCGGCTGAACCTGGGCCATCCAGAGGAAGCAGAGCGGTTTCGCGCCCAGGCCCGTGAACTGCGAGAGGAGGGACCGGGGCCGGCCGAGCTGGCAGTACGGGTGCTCCTGCGCACCGGCCGGCTGGACGAGGCGCGCCGCCTGCTGGAGGAGCGAGCCGAGATCGAGGCACGAGAGCCCGTGCTGCGTCCACGCGCCCACCGCGAAACGCTCCTCCTCCTCTCCCTGATCCTGGCCATGCAAGGAGAGGCGGAGGAAGCATACCGCTGCGCGGTCGAGGGCACCCGGCGAGGGCAGGCCCTCCAATCCCCTTTTGTCATCGCCGTCGGCTATATGCGGCAAGGCCACGCATGGCTCCTTATGGAAGAGGTCCACACCTACGAAAAGGCCTGCGAGTGCTTCCGGCGGGCTATCGCCCTGGGAGACTCCCTCGCTGTGCCCCGCCTGAAGGTGGAGGCCTTCTGGGGCCTGTGTCGCGCCCACGGCCTGCATGGCGAAACCGATCTGGCCGAAGAGGCAGCAAGGAAGGGGATCGAGATCGCCCTGCAAGCAGGGGACGAATGGATCGCCGCCCTCATCCGCGTCTCTATGGGGGCCGGCCATGTCCTGGCTGGCCGCAGCGCCGAGGCTGCCGACTGGCTCGCCCGGGCGAGCACCGGCTTCCGCGAATGCGGCGACACCTTCGGCGAAGCCGTCACGCGCCTCTGGCAATGCCTGCTGTGGTATCGAACAGGAGATACAGCCCGTCTGGGACGTGGCCTGAGTGACCTTCTTTATCTGGTGCGACAACACGGCTATGACTATCTCTTCCAACGCAAGACTCTCCTGGGCCCTCCCGACCCCCGCTGCCTGGTCCCCCTGCTGATCCTGGCCCGCAATGCCGGCTACCAACAACCGTGTGCACAGAACCTGCTGACCCAGATCGGGCTTGCGGAGGTAGAGATCCACCCCGGCTATCAACTGCGCATCCAGACCCTCGGCCCCTTCCGCATCTGGCGAGGGGCACAGGAGGTACTGCCTTCTGAGTGGCAACGAGAGAAGGCGCGGCAGCTATTTCAGTTGCTCCTCACCTACCGCCGGGGCCTCCTCGACCGGGAGCAAATTATGGAAATGCTGTGGCCCAACCTGGACCCCGTAGCAGGCCGACGGAACTTTAAGGTCGTCCTCAGCACGCTATGCAGCATACTGGAACCGGAACGCAAGAAAGGTGCAGCCTCCGCCTACGTGCTGCGGGATGGAAGCCTCTACGGCCTGCGGCCTGGCGCTGATCTCTGGCTCGATGCAGAAGAGTTCGAACGGCTCATCGCCGAGGGGGACCGACTCTTCGATCAGGACGAGGAAAAGGCCATCACTCTCTACCGACAGGCGCTCCATCTTTACCAGGGGGAGTATCTCCAGGAATGCCTCTATGAGGAATGGTGCTCCGAGGAGCGCGAACGGCTCCTTGGCCTCTACCTGCGCACCGCCGACCGGATGGCGCATATCCTCGTTGAGAGGAAACTGTGGGAGGAAGCGATCGAGATCTGCCAGTCTGTCCTCAGCCACGATGCTTGCTGGGAACGGGCCTACCGCTTGATGATGGTCGCTTACGCTCAAATGGGCAACCGGGCTCAAGCGTTGCGAACCTACCAGCGCTGCGTCGAGCGACTGCAGGACGAACTCCAGATCAAACCCGCCCCCGATACGATCCGCCTCTACGAATCCATCCGAAAACAGGGCTGAGTCGCTCCACTCCAGCCCTATCGTCACTGTGTAACTCCCCTGTAACCCCGCACAGGTATAATGATCCTGCCGTCGGAAAGAACCGCCGTGGAAGGAGGAGTGTTGTGCGGGATGCTCTCATTGCCTCGTTCATCCTGCGCTTTGTCCAGGAAACACTCGTCGATCCTGCCCCGCCCAGAGCCTGGCGCGGGATGATCCGCCATGTGCAGACAGGACAAGAGTTCCCCTTCACCCACATCGAGGATGCGCTGGCTTTCATCGGGCGATATGTGGAGATCGAAGCGAAACCGACGATGCCCCATGAATCATGAGCGACAGGAGATGCCATACTCCTGTCACGGATGGGAGCGATGATCATCGGCGACTGGCTGGGGCGAAGGGAGCGACTGACGCCAAACAAGGTCGCGTTGGTGGATACTCTCAACGGTGACCGGCCCATCACCTACCGACAATGGAGCCGGGCCGTCAACCGCACGGCGCGGTTCCTGCAAGACCGCCTGGGAGTCCGGAAAGGGGACCGCGTGGCGGTCCTGGCCCACAACTGCGTCGAATACCTGGATCTCTGGTTTGCCCTGGGACGGATCGGCGGCATTCTCCAAACCCTCAACTGGCGGCTGACCCCCCACGAACTGGAAGGGTTGCTGCGCGATGGGGAACCGCTGGCCCTGGTCTATGGGGAGGAGTTTGTAGAGACGGTGGACCAACTGCGGGGTCGGCTGCCGGGCCTGACCCGCTACGTCTCCCTGGGCGCGCCCGCCGGGCCGGACGATCTCCCCTTCAGCGGGCGGGAGGCCTTTGCCGACACGTCGCTAGCGGAGGTAGAGCTGGATTGGGACGACCCGTGGGCCATCTGCTACACAGGCGGCACGACAGGGCTGCCCAAGGGAGCAATCCTCACCCACCGGGCAGTCACCGCCAACGCCGTCAATACCGTCTTCTCCTGGGGGTTGGCCCCCGACGACGTGACCATCCTCAATGCCCCCCTTTTCCACACCGGCGGCCTCAACGTCTTTACCGCCCCCCTGGTCTGCATTGGAGGCACCAGTATCGTCTGCAAGGGGTTCGACCCCGACCAGGTCTTTGACCTCATCCGTGATGCGGGGGTAACCGTCTTCTTCGGCGTGCCGACGATGTTCATCATGCTCCAGCAGCACCCCCGTTGGGAGGAGGCCGACTTTTCCCGGCTCAAGATCGTCATCAGCGGCGGAGCGCCCTGCCCGCTGCCGGTGTTCGCCAAGTTCTGGGAGCGCGGGGTGGATTTCAGAACCGGCTACGGTCTGACCGAGGCCGGACCTAACACCTTCTGGCTCCCCCCCGAAGATGCCCGGCGCAAGCCTGGCTCGGTGGGCTTCCCCCTGTTTCACGTGGACGTGCGGGTGGTGCGCCAGGACGGGAGCGCCTGCGGACCAGACGAGGTAGGCGAACTGTTGATCCGCGGCCCCCACGTCTGCGCCGGTTACTGGAACAACCCCCAGGCCACCGCCCAGACCATCCGCGATGGCTGGCTCCACACCGGCGACCTGGCCCGCTACGACGAAGAGGGGTACTTTTACATCGTCGGCCGGCTGAAGGA
>DAOTYD010000099.1:0-8600 GCA_034435295.1 Anaerolineae bacterium
GATGCCGATGACAACGGCTCTTGTGGCAAGGAGCCGGATGAGGTCGAAAGTCTCACGTCCGGTTCTGAATCAGGGGTGAGGGAAGGGATTCCCTTGCCTACTGTAACCAGCCGACAGCCGCTTCGCGGCTCGCTGCGCTCGCCGCTCGCGTCTGCGGCTGAAGCGGATGTCGTTGGGCCCCCCTATCGTTTTCCAGCGGGCTTGACAATAGGAGTGTTTTACTGTACAGTATTACGGTACATAACCGGCCTTGGGAGGTCAGATGATTACCCACATAACGTATACTCAGGCACGTGCTAAGCTTGCCGCCCTCTGCAACGCAGTTGCCGACAACCGCGAAGTTGTTATCATCCGGCGACGGGGTGCGGAGGATGTGGCTCTGGTCTCAGCGGCGGAACTGGTTAGCCTGATGGAAACGGCGCATTTGTTGCGGTCGCCCAAGAATGCCGAGCGACTTTTGCGCGCATTGGCGCGTGCTCGGGGCGAGGCCATTGCGCCCCAGAGCGTGGAAGAGTTACGGCGCGAGGTTGGGCTTGAAGCGGCAGAGTAGGGAAGAGGGGGTGGTGCGGACGGCGGTGTCCCAGCCGGAGTTTCGAGAGGACTTGCGGTACTGGGTCGAGACAGACCGCAAGGTGGCATTGCGAGCTTTCGCCTTGATCGAGGCGATTCTGCGTGATCCGTTCGGGGGGATGGGCAAGCCAGAGCCGCTACGCTATCTTGGGGCAGGTGTGTGGTCACGGCGGCTGACACAAGAGCATCGGATCGTCTACGTCGTGCAGGGGGAACGGATCGACTTCCTTCAGGCGCGGTATCACTACTGAGTGGAGCATCGGGAGAGCCTGGACATCCGTAAACGCATTGGCTACCTGCCTCAGGACCCGCGTTTCTACGAGCACATGACCGCCCGAGAGACTCTGCGCTTCAAGGCGCGCTTTTATTATTCCGGGCCCAAAGAATGCATCGAAACCCGCGTGTCGGAAATGCTCGAGTTGGTCGGTCTGGCCGAGAAAGCCGATAGGCCCATAAAGGGCTTTTCGGGCGGCGAACGCCAGCGCCTGGGGATCGCCCAGGCAATGGTCAACTACCCTGATCTGTTATTTTGGATGAGCCTGCTGCCGGCCTGGACCCGTTGGGACGGCGGGATGTTCTGGAAGTGATGAGACGCTTGCGCCAGCAAACGACGGTCTTTTATTCAACGCACATCCTGGATTTGGACAACCGTTCATAGATCGTCTTGCAGGAGAGTTTGCCCCCTGGTTATCATGGGCTTTACCGGCAAAACTGCCTGAACTGGCGCGCTTTGCGCATCGCTGGCAGCCGTTGCCATCCTATTCATCCATCGTCGTTGCTCTCGTGCTGACATCACTATTCCTGGCGCTGGCAATCTGGCGCTTCAGGCGCGAGGAGTTTTAGCGCCATTCATAATCGTGGTCGGATGACTGTTGTTGCTCAAATCAATGCGGTCGCAGAACGGCTGCAGCGGGGTACAATCAGCGATTTGCGATCAGCGATACGCGATACGCGATACGCGATGGGAGGAGAAGATGCACGGCACGATCAAGCTATTCAGTGGGACGGGCTGCCCGGAGCTGGCGGACGAGATCAGCGATTACCTGGACATTCCCCTGTCGGGCCGCGATCTGTTCCAGTTTGCCAACGAAAACATCTTTGTCCAGTTGCACGAAAGCGTGCGCGGGCAGGACGTCTTTTTGATCCAGACCACCTCCTCGCCGGTCAACTATAACATTATGGAGATGCTGATCTTTCTCGACGCCCTGCGGCGGGCGTCGCCCGACCGCATCACGGTGGTGATCCCCTACCTCGCCTATGGCCGTTCCGATCGCAAGGACCAGCCGCGTGTGTCGATTGCGGCGCGGCTGATCGCGGACCTGATCACCGTGGCCGGGGCCGATCGCTACATCACCCTCGACCTGCACGCCGACCAGATTCAGGGCTTTTTCAGCATCCCAGGCGACGTGCTGACGGCGTTTCCCATCCTGGTCGATTACATGCGCGAAAAGGAACTGACCAACGCCGTCGTCGTCGCGCCGGACCTGGGCTTTGCCAAAAAGGCGCGTAACTTTGCCGAGGAGCTGGACCTGCCGCTGGCGCTGGTGGAAAAGCGGCGCGTCTCGGCGGACACGGAGGCGTTGACCCTGGTTGGCGATGTGCAGGGCCGCGATGTCATCATCGTTGACGACGAAGTGGACACGGCCGGCACGGTGGTCAACGCCATCCGCCTGGTCCGGGAGCACGGCGCCCGTGACGCCTACCTCTGCTGTGTCCATCCCCTCCTCTCCCCCCCGGCAGTCGACCGCCTGCGAGAGGTCGAGATCAAAGAGATCATCACCACCAACTCGGTACCGATCCCGCCAGCAAAGCGCCTGCCGAACATGACCATCCTTTCGGTGGCGCGGCTGGTGGGGGAGGTCATCCGCCGCGTCCACGATGGGCGCAGCGTGGGGGTCGTCTTTCGTCGTTACCAGCGTTACAAGTAGAGGGCCTCGAAACCGAATTGACACAGTTCCGTAACCCAATAGATTGTGCAAAAAACGCACTTCACAGTAAAATAGGGCCAGAGAAGTTGCCGTAGGTCCGAGCACCTCTGCAACAAAAGTTCCCAAGTGAAAGGAGACCTGAGATGAAGAGACTGATCCCTATCGCCGGAGTGCTGCTGGCTCTCTTTCTGCTCTTTCAACCTGTTGCTGCGGCATCTTCCTGGACCATTCTGGGCTATCACACTGTGAGGGCTGGCGAAACGCTGTACTGCATCGCGCGCGCGTATGGCGTCGATCCGTGGGCAATCGCCACACAGAATGGCCTGGTCAACCCCAACCTGATCTACCCCGGCTTGAGCCTGGCCATCCCCAACGCCCCCGCCACCCTGCCCGCCGGGCGTGTCTGTCCGGCCCAGTTTGGCGGCACGCCGCCCTGCACCTGCGCGCACACCTACACCGTTGTCACTGGCGACAACCTGTACCGCATTTCGCTCTCCTATGGTGTGAGCATGTGGCGCATCGCCGAGTGCAACCGCATCTACAATCTCAACCTGATCTACGCCGGCCAGACGCTCTGCATCCCCTAGCAAGTCGATAACCGCATAACGAGCGCAGTCGAGGTGCTGTTCGACTGCGCTCGAACCGCATGAAGAATCTTTGCGTCCTCAGAAAAAGCTCTCCAAGGCGATTTACGGCACGTCGCACATCATTTCGCTCGACGAGGCGCGGCAGCTCTATGAGCAGGGGGCCGAACGGCTCATTGTCGGGGCGGGGCAGTACGGGCTGATCAGGCTCTCGGACGAGGCGGCGAGCTTTTTCGCTGCGCAGGGCTGCCGCGTCGATCTGCTGCCCGTCCCCCAGGCGATCGAGGCCTGGAACGGCGCCCAGGGGGCGGTGTTCCGCTGAACGTTCACCTTTGCCAGCAGGGCGGGCTCCCAGGCCCGCCCTGCTCTATGTCGCGGGGTGGTCCTTTACCGCCTCCCCCGGTGGCGCAGCGTGGGGCGGTAGCGGGGGAGGAGCTTGATGTGGCGGACGCGGTCGATGATGATCGGCGTCTCTGGCTCTTTCGCCTCGTCCCGCCAGCGCAGCAGGCGGGCGTTGCCGTCGCGCACCTCGACGAACAGATAGATCTGCTCGCGGTCGTCCAGGCGTGTGTCCTCGGAAAAGATGGGCACCCAGGTGCCGGTGTTGAAATAGCGGACGCCGCCTGGCAGTTGCGCAACGTCGGGCTGATGGGTATGGCCAAAGACAATGGTGCGGATGTTGTGGGCGGCCAGCAGGGGAGCAAACGCTGTGGCAGCCTCCTGCAAAAAGTTGCTTTCGCTGATGAAAGAGCGATGGAGATAGTTGGTGATGATCGACTGGCTGCTCAGCCGCGCCAGCAGCCAGGCCAGCAGCATCAGCAGCCCCAGCGCCACCTGGTGGGTCAGCAGGGCCAGGATCGCAAACAGCGGGCAGAGGTAGGAAAAGAGGTTGAGCAGGATGGCCAACAGGGTGAAAAACGTCGTGCGCCAGGCCACGCGGTTGAAGTGTCGGTGCTGCAGGTCGCAGCTCTGGCAGATGACCTGCTCGATCTCGGCCGGCAGCCGCAGGGGCGGCGGAGCGGGCGGGGGCAGCTCTTCGCGGGCCATGCGTCGGGCGCGCACATAGTCCGGCAGTTGGCGCAGCAGGATCGCCAGCGTGGGCAACGTGTCGGTGGAGAGCAGCCAGGCCAGGTAGCGGCTGAAGGGAAAGATGTTGTCCGCTTCGGGCGTGCGGGCTTCCAAAAAGTTGAAGATATAGCGGTTGTTGTAGTAGCAGGCGGGGAGACGGCCGCCTTCCATATAGGCCAGCGGCTCGTACTGCCCGCCGTGTTCGATGTAGAGTCCCTGCTCCGGTTGGAGCAGATACCAGTCGTAAAAGTGCAGGTGATGGCGTACCACGTCGGGGTCGAGGCCCGGCCGGGCCTGCGCCAGGAGGTGCGCCAGGTGGTCTTGAGCGCCCGGCAGGCGCAGTTCGGGGTCGTGGTTGCCAATGACGATGTGCAGTTCGTTGCCGCGCTCGATCCACTCACCCAGGGCGGCAAAGAACCCGGCGTGGCCCTGAGCGATGCGGCTCAGCTTCCAGCGCACTTCAGGGAGCGAGTGGCGCAGGCCGTACCAGCGGCGGTCGCGGTCCAACCCGCCGGGGCCGACCACGGTGGCGATCTCCGCTGGAGGGGGGATCTCCAGCACCTGGGTCATGTCGAACGTGTCGCCGTTGAGGACCAGGTGGGCGCCGGGGCTGTCGCTGTGGTAGTGGGCCAGGAAGCGGGCGATGATCGAGTCGGCGTGAAAGTCGTCCAGCGGCGAAAACTTGCCGGTCTGCGGGTCACACCCGGCGGCGATGTGCAGGTCACTGATGATCAGCGTCAGGGCCATTGGCGGGATCTCCGTTGAGCAACGCGCTTATTTTAGCACAGGTGAAGGGGGATGACAACCGCCCAATGATGTCATGGGTGTCCGTAGCAGAACGCCGGCGGGGGGCACCCCATTGCTCGGCGGGGGTCTGTAACCCCCGCCCGGCGCAGCGCGGACGGGGTGTCCGTGTTTCCTGGGATCGCGGGCGTCCCCGCCCGCTGGGAGCGCGGACGTCCCGTCCGCGCTCTCAGGGTGGCGGACGGGACGTTCGCGTTCCCAGGGTGGCATCATAAACCTGCTCAGTCTGACGGCTTTTTACCACCAGGTCACGAAGACACGAAGGAAAACAGGCGGTTTACCCGTATTGGGAAGCCGTCGTGTCTTTTACCACCTTGGTGTCTTGGCGGTGAAAGCTGCTTCAAACACCCCCCGATGTCATTCTGAGGAAAGCCTGCCCGCAGTCGCCGTCCTCCGCCCTGTCCTGACCGCTCGCGCCTTTGGCGTCCTGCTGCGCCGCGATCTCGTCTGATTTGCGCAGGCCGCGCGTCGCTTTGCCGTTGCCAGAACGGCAGGCAGCCGCCGCCCTCCCGTCCAGCAAACAGTCAGCCCCTGTGCTATCCTGTTCGCGCCGGCAAAAACCGGCGCCCAGGGCGAACACAGCACGGGGTCCGGGCGCAGGGTAGCGCAGAGACGCCCTGGGCCGAAACGGGAAAGCGAAGCGCGCCGCTCTGAATCCACCGCCCGGACCCCAGAGGGCAGAGCGGCTATGGAACAGATCGGCGCAAGCAACCCAATGCGGATGAGCTGCGGCCTCAGCCTCCTGATGGCCGTGCTGACCTTTCTTTCGATGTGGGGCGGCCTGACGCTCTGGCTGAACGACCCCGCCGGGCCTGCTCCGCCGCCCTCGCTCGATACGCCCCGCGGCGTGCTCATCTCGCTGCTTCTCTGCTGGATCCCCCTCCTCACCGGCAGCCTGGCCTGCCTGGCCGGGCTGATGAGCCTGGCGGTGGGGAACCTGGGCCTGGAGGCGCGGCGGCAGGCGACGGTCGGCGTCGCCCTGGGGCTGATCCCGGCATGCCTGGCGGCAGCCTGGCTGGGCTGGGTGCTGCGGTAGGGGCGCTCCCCCTTGCCTGGCAGGTCGAGTCGGTGTACCATATAAGGGATGGACGACCTGCTCAGCCTGCTTGCCCGCCTGCGCAGCGATCCCGCCTTTATGCGCTGCGTCACTGCCTGGGAACGCCTGCCGGCGCGGGCGGCGCGCTGCGCGCCCTGGCCCGTCGGCCTGGACGCCCGCCTGGTCGACGCCGTGCGCGGCCTGGGCATCGACACCCTCTACACCCATCAGGCCGAGGCCGTCGCCGCCGCGCTGGCCGGCCACAACGTCGTCCTGGCGACCGGCGCAGCCTCCGGCAAGTCGCTGGCCTACCACCTCCCCGTCATCGACACGCTCCTGCGCGACCCGCAGGCCTGCGCGCTCTATCTCTTTCCGACCAAGGCGCTGGCCCACGACCAGCTCGCGGCGCTGGAAACTCTGCTTGGCGCGCTGCCGCTCATCGCCCTGCACTCTTACGACGGCGATACCCCCTCTTCCCAGCGCGCCGCCATCCGCCGCCAGGCGCGCCTGCTGCTCTCCAATCCCGACATGCTCCACAGCGGCATCCTGCCCCATCACACCCGCTGGGCGCGCTTTCTGTCCAATCTGCGCTGGGTGGTGCTGGACGAGCTGCACGTCTACCGCGGTGTCTTTGGCAGCCACGTCGCCAACGTCCTGCGCCGCCTGCAACGGCTCTGTCGCTTCTACGGCGCCCAGCCGCGCTTCCTCTGCGCGTCGGCCACCATCGCCAATCCACAGGCTCTGGCCGGGCGGCTGCTCGAAGCGCCGGTTGTCGCCGTGGAGGACGACGGCTCGCCGCGGGGCGAGAAACACGTCCTGCTCTACAACCCGCCGCTGGTCGACGAGAACCTGGGCCTCCGCCGCTCGCCGACGCTGGCCGCGCTCGACCTGGCCGCGCCGCTGGCCGAGGCCGACCTGCAGACGATCCTCTTTGCCCGCACGCGGCTGACGACGGAAGTGCTGCTGGGCTACCTGCGCGACCTGGTCGCCGCGCGCGGCGGCGACGCGGAGGCCGTGCGCGGCTACCGCGGCGGCTACCTGCCGACCCAGCGCCGTCAGATCGAGCGCGGTCTGCGCCAGGGGACAGTGCGCATGGTCGTGGCGACCAACGCGCTCGAACTGGGCGTTGACATCGGCGAGCTGGCTGCCTGCCTGCTGGTCGGCTACCCCGGCTCGGTCGCCAGCACCTGGCAGCAGGCCGGCCGCGCCGGCCGCCGCGCCGGCGCCTCGCTGGCGGTGCTCATCGCCAGCCCCCTCCCGCTCGACCAGTATCTGGTCACCCACCCGCGTTATTTCTTCGGCCGGCCGGTGGAGGAGGCGCTGCTCGACCCCGACAACCTGGCCATCCTGAGCCAGCACCTGGCCTGCGCTGTCTATGAGCTGCCCTTCCAGGCTGGCGAGCCTTTCGGCGGCCTGGACGACGCCGCTGAGCTGCTCGATCTGCTGGCCGAAGAGGGCGACATCCACTGCAGCGATGGCCGCTTCACCTGGATCGGCGAAGGCTATCCGGCTGGCGCGGTCAGCCTGCGCAGCAGCGGGCCGGACACGGTGGTGATCCAGGACGTCTCCGCAGAACCGCCGGAGGTGATCGGCACAGTCGACCGGCCCAGCGCCCCCTTCCTGGTCTATCCTGGCGCGGTCTATGCCCACGAGGGCGACACCTATCTGGTCGATGAGCTGGACTGGGAGAACGGCCTGGCGCGCGTCCGCCCCTGCCAGGTCGATTTCTACACCCTCGCCAGTTCGACGACGACGGTGCGGCTGTTGGAGGTGCTGGAGACGCGCGCGGCGGCGGCGGCCGAGGCCGGCCTGGGGCGGCTGGAGGTGACCACGCGCGTCAGCGGCTACCGTCGCATCCGCCGCTACAGCCACGAGACGCTGGGCTGGGGCGAGATCGACCTGCCGGAGCAGACGATGGAGACGGTGGGCGCATGGCTGGCGCTGCCGGCGGCGCTGGTCGAAGCGATGGAGGAAGAGGGCGTCCTGCGCCAGCGCCTTGACTATGGCCCCAACTGGCCCGCCCAGCGCGACGCCGCCCGCGCCCGCGACGGCTACCGCTGCCGGCGCTGCGGCGCGCCGGAGCGCCCGGACCGCCAGCACGATGTCCATCACCTGACGCCTTTTCAGACCTTTGGCTACCTCCCCGGCGCAAACGACCTCTACCGCCTGGCCAACGCCCTCGACAACCTGATCACCCTCTGTCCGGCCTGCCATCATCAGGTGGAGCAGGCGCGGGGGGCGCGCTCGGCGCTGTCGGGGCTGGCCTACCTGCTGCGTCACCTGGCGCCGCTGCATCTGTTGTGCGCGCCGGGCGACCTGGGCGCGACGGTGGAGGCGCAGGCACCGGAGACGGGGCTGCCGCGGCTGGTTTTCTACGATCAACTGCCGGGCGGTGCCGGCCTGAGCCCGCGCCTCTATGAGCTGTTCGAGCCGTTGCTGGCAGCGGCGGAGGAACAGCTCGCCTCCTGCCCCTGTAGCGACGGCTGTCCCGCCTGCGTGGGGCCCGTCGGCGAGCAGGAGGCAGGGACCAGGGAGCGCACCGGCCGCCTGTTGCGGGCGTTGAGGGGGTAGGGGGACAAGGGGACAAGGAGACAAGGAGAGGGGGAGAGG
>DAOTYD010000100.1:0-5279 GCA_034435295.1 Anaerolineae bacterium
CCCCCAGGACCCCCGCCCGGTCGCCCAGGGCTGGCGGCACGATATAGTTGTCCACCCCACCGGCCAGGGGGGCGACATAGCCCCCCAGCAGTTCCAGCACGCGCCGACGGACGCGCGGCAACAACGACGACGCCCCCATCACCCCGCCGCCGATGACAATCCGCTGCGGCGAGAGGGTGCAGATCAGGTTGACCAGCGCCAGCGCCAGGTAAGTGGCTTCCAGCTCCCAGGCCGGGTGATCGGCTGGCAGCGCTTCACCCTTCTGTCCCCAGCGCGCCGCGATCGCCGGGCCCGACGCCAGCCCTTCCAGACAATCGCCGTGGTAGGGGCAGATGCCGGCAAAGGGATCGCGCTCTCTGTCGTGGGGCACACGGATGTGGCCCATCTCTGGATGGAGCAGGCCGTGCATCCGCCGGCCGTTGACCATCCCGCCGCCGCCAATGCCCGTGCCGACGGTCAGATAGATGAACGTGTCCAGCCCCTGCGCGGCGCCCCAGCGCCCTTCGCCCAGCGCCGCGCCGTTGACATCCGTGTCGAAAGCCACCGGCACGCCCAGGGCGCGCCGCAGCGCCCCCGCCAGGTCAGTCTGCGCCCAGCCGGCCTTGGGAGTGGTGGTGATGAAACCAAAAGTCGGCGAATCGGGGCGCGGGTCCAGCGGCCCAAAAGAGGCAATGCCCACAGCAGTCAGGGCGGCGGCGTAGGGCTGGAAGAACGCCGCCGCCCGGCCAATGGTCTCTTCCGGCGTGGTGGTGGGGAAGCGGACCAGGTCGCGCAGGTCGTCCGGGCCTGTCCCCACGGCACAGACAAACTTGCTGCCGCCCGCCTCGATCCCGCCCCACAGCGTCATCATCTGCCAGCGCTAGATCACAGCGCTCTCTCGCAGCGCAGCCATTTCGTCCGCCCCATACCCCAGTTCGCGCAGCACCTCGTCGGTGTGCTCGCCCAGGCGCGGCGGCGGGCGGCGCACTGCTGCCGGCGTCGCCGACAGCTTGTAGGGAAAGCCCGCCATGCGTACCGTCCCGGCGCTGGGGTGTTCCGCCTCCAACACCATCTCCCGTGGCCCGGCCTGGGGATGGGCAAAGACGTCCTCGACCGTGTTGATCGGCGCGCAGGGCAGGCCGGCCTTTTCGAGCGCCGCCAGCCAGTGCGCGGCGTCCTGCGCCGCAAAGACCTGGTCCAGCACGGCCAGCAGCTCCTGGCGGTTGGAGACGCGCTGGCCGTTGGTGGCAAAGCGCGGGTCGTCGCGCAGGTCGGGACGGCCGATCACCTCACAGAGAGTCGCCCACTGCCGCTCGTTCGCCGCCGCCAGGGCAAACCAGCGGTCGCGGGCGCGAAAGGCCTCGTAGGGGGCCAGGTTGGGATGAGCGTTGCCATAGCGGCGCGGCGGCGCGCCGCCGACCAGGTAGTTGGATGCCACGTTGGTCAGCAGGGCAACCTGCGTGTCCAGCAGCGAGACATCGACCAACTGCCCCTCGCCGCTCAGGTCGCGCGCCCGCAGCGCCGCCAGGATCGCCGTCGCCGCAAACATCCCGGCGGTGATGTCGATGATGGGGATGCCGACCCGCGAGGGCGGCCCCTCCACCGGCCCGGTGATGCTCATCATGCCGCCCTCGGCCTGGATGATGAAATCATAGCCCGGCCGGTCGGCGTAGGGGCCTGTGCGCCCATAGCCGCTGATGGAGCAATAGACCAGCCGCGGATTGACAGCGTGCAGCGCGTCGTACCCCAGCCCCAGCCGCTCCAGCGTGCCGGTGACAAAGTTCTCGACCAGCACATCCGAGACGCCAGCCAGCCGACGCACGATCTCCTGGCCCGCCGGGGCTTTGAGATCGACAGTGATGCTGCGCTTGTTGCGGTTGGCGGCGATAAAGTAGGCCGATTCGCCCGGGTAAGGGCCATACGGCTGACCGACAAAGGGCGGTCCCCAGCCGCGGCTGTCGTCGCCGCTGCCAGGCCGCTCCACCTTGACCACGTCGGCCCCCAGGTCGCCCAGCATCATGGTGCAGAACGGCCCGGCCAGGGCGCGGGTCAGGTCAAGAATGCGGATATCCGTCAAGGGTTGGTTCATCGAATGACCTCTGGCTTGACTGCGCAATGCGCCTGGCCGGCTCGAAACGACTCTGGGCCGGCGTCAGGATGTCGCGGTAGGCTTCCAGGTTGCGGTCTTGCAGGTGGTCAAAGATCATGGGCGTCGTGGCGCCGTAGGTGATGCGCTTGATGGGATCGGGGTCGAGTTCGGCGGCGACGACCTCCTCCGTGCCACGGGCCAGGGCCAGCGTCCGGGCGATGGGGCTGACGATCATGCTGTGGCCGAAGAAATAGTTGCCGCCCGCGTCAGCGCCGACGGCGTTGCAGGCGGCGATGTAGACATGGTTATCGTAAGCGCGGGCGCGGTTGGTCATCTCCCAGATCTCGAACGAGCGCAGCAGCGCCGAGGGGCGGACGATCACCTCGGCGCCCATGATCGCCTCGCAGCGGTAGAGTTCGGGAAAGTCACCGTCATAGCAGATGGTCAGGCCGATATTCGCCAGTTCCGTCTCCACGACCAGCGGGCGATCTCCCGGCGTCGACCAGCCGCCGCCAGCGCGCCGCTCGGTAGGAAAGAGATGCGTCTTGCGGTAGACGCCCAGCAGGGCGCCGTCGGCGCCCAGCAGGGCCGCGCTGTTAAAGACGACGCCGCGCTCCGGCCCCCGCTCGTAGGTGGGCAGCACCACGTAAACCCCCAGTCCGCGGGCAGCGCCGGCGACGGGGTCGCTCAGCGCGCCCGGCAGCACGTCGACGCGCTCCCACAGCTCCTCCGCCGTGCAGCCCGGCGTAAAGCCCGTGGTCACCGTCTCCGGCAGGACGACCAGCCGCGCGCCCGTCTCGCGCACCGCCCGCTCCACCCAGGCGACCGCCTTTTGCACGTTCTGGCGCACCGCCATCGGCTGGACGGCGAATTGGGCGCAGGCAATGATGAAGGGTTTCATGGGAACCTCACCGCCGGGTCAGTCGCTCGATGCTTTCCACGTGGGCGGGGTTGGTGCAGTCCCCAAAGCGGGTCTTGGGCAGGGCAGCCTTGCGCGCCATCAGTTCCCCGTACTCGTCGTCGTCCACAAAGGCCACACAGCGGCCGATGCACGATTCGCCATCGACAAAGCGCCAGGGGAAAAAGCCGACCGTCGTCCGGCGGTTGCAGAGCAGATCGATGTCGCCGCCCAGGCATTCGGCGTGGATGATGTGGTAGGGGAACATCTCGATGTGCATAAGCTGATACTTGTCAGCCGTAAAGCGCTCTTCCAGCGACGCGCCGTACATGGCGCGAAAGACCGCGTCGGCCTCCTTCGCCTGGCGCGGCATCCAGGTGCGGATGATCGTGTTCATCGGGTGGTCGGCGCTGCCGCAGTCGACGCCGATCCAGCGGATCTTTTTCTCCTTTGCCCAGAGGGCAAACTCGCGGTCGGGGCCGGGATGCTGCACCATGTAGCGGATCTCGTCGGCGGTGGGCTGATCCCAGCCAAAGTGGTGATAGCCGGTATGGATGATCAGGATGTCACCCTCGCGCACCTCGACCCGCTCCTCGACCATTTGCGGCGTATAGATCTGATAGTCGCCGGTGGCATCGGAGAGATCGACCACCGCCGCTGGCCCGACGAGAAAGTCGTTCAGGTCGAGCGCAGCGATATCCTTGCCGGCGGTGAAAAAGTGAATCTCGCCGTCGAGGTGGGTGCCCAGGTGGTTGGAATGGGTGATGAGCTGGCCGTTTGCGCCGTTCGGCGCCAGCCGCTTGAAATACTTGATCTGCAGCGGCTCATAGGTCGGCCAGGGGGGCGTGGCGACGCCCAGGGGGACGGTCAGATCGATCAGTTTCATAGCAAACCTCCTCAGAAAAGTGTAAAACTTGCCGTATTACCATTCCCGCACCGCCGCGAACGCCTCGGCGAAACATTCTGCCGGCGCGCGCAGCACACCGGCGCCCACCATGCCGATGCCCGGCTCTTTGTGGGCGATGCCGGTGTTGAGGCGTGGCAGGATGCCCGTCTCGGCCACCTTGCGCACGTCGATGCCGACCGGCGTGCCGCGAAAGCCAAGCGCGGGAATGGTAAAGTGCTCGTGCTCGGCAAAGCAGATCTCGTACATCTCCAGCGTGTTGCGCAGCGCGTCCTCCGGTGTGCCGCCGACGAAGCGGGCGATTGCCGGTGCGCCGGCCATGGCAAAAGCGCCAAAGCCCGCCGTCTCGGTGATGGTGCTGTCGCCGATATCCGGGTTGGCGTCTGCTGCCGTAAAGCCGGGCAGATACAGCCCCTCGACGATGCCCGCCGGCGCAGTGAACCAGCGCTGCGGCTGCCCGGCCATGCGGATGCCAAAATCGGTGCCGTTGCGGGCCATGACGGTCAGAATGGTCGAACCGGCAATCCCCTCGGCCGGCTCCAGCATCGCCTTGGCCGCCGGCATCGACAGGTTGAGGAAAAAGTGATCGTTGCGGTCGATAAACTCGAACACCTGCGCGGCCCGTTCGCGGTCCGGACAGGTGCGCATGATCGCCGGGGTCACTGCGCGCAGGAAGAGCGACGTGCCGGCGCGGTTGCGGTTGTGCCCCTCGTCGCCCATGTGCAACGCCTGGCTGATCAATGCCCGCAGATCGATGCCGCCTTCGATCGATTCGATGGCCGCCCGCAGCGTCGGGTAGAGCACCTCTTCCATCCAGCGCAGCCGCTCATAGACATCAGGCCCGAACGCGCCGTAACGCAGCACCCGCCCCAGCCCCTCGTTCTGCGTGGCATAGGCCAGGTTGCCAAAGGTCTCGTTGCGGAGGATGAACACGGGCATCGAGGGCGAAACGATCCCCGCCATCGGCCCGACGGCGTGGTAGTGATGGCACGGCGCAAACTCGATCTCGCCGCTGGCCGCCAGCTCTGCCGCCTCCGCCTCGTCCTTTGCCAGCCCCTCATAGACCAGCGCGCCCATCACCGCGCCGCGCTGCGGCCCGCACATGCGCTCCCATGTGATCGGCGGCCCGGAATGGAGGATGAGCCGATCGTGATAGCCGGGGATGACCTGGCGGGCGATACCCATGCCCACCAGCACCGGCCGCCCGGCGATGATGCGCCGCACCGCCTCCTGGTTGGCCGCGTCGATGTCGACCCCCTGCGCGGTACGCATCAGCCGCGGCACCAGCGGCGGCCGCCAATCGACCCGCACGACCTCCACCCCCTGCGCCTCCAGGCTCTCGGCAAAGACGCTCAGGCCCACATTGACAACCCTCAGGGGAGAGGGGGAGACAAGGAGAGGGGGAGAGG
>DAOTYD010000101.1:0-6692 GCA_034435295.1 Anaerolineae bacterium
GACAGCCTCCACACCGACCGACACGCCCACGCCAACCACCACACCCACCCCTACCGCCATCCCCATGCCGATCACGCCGCAGCACGCCGCCCCAGCCTTTGTCGATGTCACCATCACCGGAACGCCTCCGCCCCTTGCCGTGCCCACGCCCATGCCGCTGGTGGAACAGGCTGAGGGTGTTGTCAACATCCTGCTGCTCGGCTCCGACCAGGAACACATCTCCGGCGGCGTCGGCCGCACCGATGTCATCGTCGTCGCCAGTATCGACCCGGCCGGCCCAACCGTCAGCCTGCTCTCTGTCCCGCGCGACCTGTACGTCTGGATCCCCGGCTATGGCTTCGACCGCATCAACACCGCCCACGGCCACGGCCGCAACTATCCCGGCGGCGGCCCGGCGCTGATCAAGGCGACCATCGAGTACAACCTGGGCATCCCCATCCACTACTACGCCCTGGTCGACTTTGCCGGCTTTGTCCAGATCGTCGACACCGTCGGCGGCGTCGACGTGGCGGTGGAATGCGAGCTGCACGACACGTTCCCCGACCCGGCCAACCCCGAGCAATCGGTCGAGATCGATCTCTACCCCGGCATTCAGCATCTTGACGGACAACAGGCGCTCTGGTACGTGCGCTCGCGCTGGTCGACCAGCGACTTTGACCGCAACCGTCGCCAGCAGCAGGTGCTGCGCAGCCTCTACCGCCAGACGTTCAACGCCGGCCTCATCCCGCGCATTCCAGAACTGTGGGATGCCATCCGGGCCACGGTGCAGACCGACCTGGGGCTGAGTCAGGTGGTCTGGCTGGGCTGGATCGGCAGCCAACTGGACTGGTCGAACGTCAAGAGCCGCTTTGTCGCGCCGCCGTTCATCACGCCGTGGACGGCGCCGAACGGCGCAGCGGTCTATTTGCCCGTGCCGGACGCAATCGGGCCGCTGGTGACCGAAGCGCTTCAGCCGCCGGCCACGGGGCGGGCCAACCAGCCGGCCTTTCGCGTGGAGATTTGGGACGGGACGGGACAACCCGGCCTGGCCGAGGTGGCCGCCGAGCGGCTGAGGTGGGAGGGCTTTATCGTGACCGCCATCAACCCGGCAGGCCAGGTCTATGAGCGCACCCGCATCGTCGACTTTACCACGACAACAAAGGGCACCCCCTTGTGGCTGCTCCTTCGCCTCTACAACCGCACGGCGGCCGATGTCACCAGCCAGCCTACGGAGGGTGCCCCGTTCGATTTTCAGGTTATACTCGGCGCCGATTACAACCCCTGCCTGCGCCCCAGCAGCATCTATTACGTTCCCCCGCCGACACCAACGCCCACGCCGGCGACAACGCCGGGGTGAGGTGGCCGGCGCGTATCGCTCATCGCTTATCGCTCATCGCTTATCGCTCATCGCTTATCGCTCATCGCTTATCGCTCATCGCTTATCGCTCATCGCTTATCGCTCATCGCTTATCGCTCATCGCTTATCGCTTTGTTGCGTGTTGCGTGTTGCGTATTGCGTGTTGCGTGTTGCGTGTTGCGTGTTGCCTATCGCTTGAATCTCGAATTGCTTACCGCGATGAGCGATATGCGATATGCGATATGCGATTGGCGAAATGCGATTGGCGATATGCGATACGCGATATGCGATACGCGAACTACCGACCCAGATAAGCCAGCGCGCGGCGCACCCGCTCCTCGACGGTCAGCTCCTCGCCGCGCGGCAGGCTCTGCAGCGCCGCCTGGGCCTCGACAAGGCTAAAGCCCAATGCCGTCAGCGCGGCGATCACGTCGGCGTCCTCATCGGTCAACAGCGGCACGCCTCCCCCTTCGGCAAGCGACAATTTGTCCTTCAGGTGGAAAATGATCGCCCGCGCCGTTTTAGGGCCGACGCCGGGCACGCGGGCCAGGATACCCGGCTCTTCACGCAGCACCGCCTGGCGCAGAGCCTCCGGCGAGATCGCACCCAGTGTCGCCAGGGCCACCTTCGGCCCCACGCCGGAAACGCCCAACAACAGCTCGAAAAGGTTCAGACTGTCTTCGGTCAGAAAACCGTAGAGC
Source organism: Anaerolineae bacterium (assembly GCA_034435295.1). GTDB lineage: Bacteria > Chloroflexota > Anaerolineae > B4-G1 > DUEL01 > DAOTYD01. Next base: position 2,038 of record DAOTYD010000101.1, read on the forward strand.
GTCAGCTCGTTCTCGCGGACATGGAGATGGGTCAGCAGGTCGACCTGCCGCCCCACCCCATCGACCTGTTCCAGGACCGACAGCGGCACATAGACGCGCAGGCCCACACCGCCCACCTGCACGACCAGGTGGTCGCGCGCCACCGTGGCCACAACCCCGCTGACCCGAGCGATCACGATTGCTCCTCCAGCATCCGCAGCCGCGCCGAGTGGAGATGGCAGACCGCCACCGCCAGCGCGTCGGCGGCATCGTCAGGACGCGGGATCTCTGCCAGCCCCAGCAGGAGCCGCGTCATCTCCTGCATCTGCCGCTTGTCGGCCTTGCCGTAGCCGGTCAGCGCCTGTTTGACCGCCAGGGGGCTATACTCGGCAACCTCCAGGCCGGCATCGGCCAGGGCCAGCAAGGCCACGCCGCGCGCCTGCCCAACGCTCATCGCCGTCCGCGCATTGCTGCTAAAGAACAGCTCCTCCACCGCCGCTGCATGGGGCTGCCACTGACGGGCCAGGGCCAGCAGCTCCCGATAGATCGTCTGCAGGCGGCAGGGCAGCGCCTGCTCTGGCGGCGTGGAAATCACGCCAAAGGCCAACGCCCGCAGTCCCTCTGCGTCTTCCTCCACCAGTCCGTAGCCCGTCGTCGCGGTGCCTGGATCGACACCCAGAACACGCATCACGCCGCGGCCTCGAAGTGAGCCATCGCCTCGTCGGAGATATCCAGATTGGAATAGACCTGCTGGACGTCATCCAGCTCTTCGAGAGCCTCGATCACCCCCATCACCTTGAGCGTCTCTTCCTCGCCCAAAGAGAGGGTATTGGTGGGGATCATCGACAGCTCGGCCGTCTCGAACTCGACGCCCAGGTCTGCCAGCGCCTGACGCACCTCCTGGAAAGAATCGGGCGAACTAAAGACCTCGATCAGGTTCTCCGAAATGACGACATCGTCGGCGCCGGCATCGACTGCCACCTCAAAGATCTTGTTCGCGTCCACTCCGTTGGGCGCGATCGCCACGTATCCCTTGCGCTCGAACTGCCAGGCCACTGCGCCAGCGTCGGCGATCGAGCCGCCCTGCCGCGTCAGCACGCGGCGCAGGTCGGCAATCGAACGGTTACGGTTGTCGGTAAGCACCTGGATCAGCAAGGCCACGCCGTAAGGGGCATAGGCCTCATAGGTGACCTCGACCAGGTCCTCGCCCTTCAGCTCGCCGGTGCCGCGCTTGATCGCCCGCTCGATGTTCTCCTTGGGCATGTTCGACGCCTTGGCCTTGTCGATGGCCAGGCGCAGCGTAAAGTTGAACTCGGGGTTGCCTCCCCCTTCCCGCGCCGCAATGGTGATCTCGCGGGCCAACTGGGTGAACAGCTTGCCCCGCCTGGCGTCCGTTGCCGCTTTCTTGTGTTTGATTGTTGCCCATTTGCTATGGCCAGACATGAACACCTCCTCAACCTGTCAGCGCATCCCTGCGCGAAACTAGAGCGATTATACCACCCTTGCGGCGCGTGGTAAAGGTCTACAACGGCAACCAGGTGCCGATCCCCCGCTCGATCGCCCGGCGGTAGATGAGAGGAGCGGTGGCCATGTCATCCAGCGCCAGGCCAAGGTTGCAGGCGATCGTCCGCTCGTCCCGCCTCTCCCGCCCCGCCTTGCGCCCGGTGACCAGCTCGCCCAGGTCAGCATAGATGGGCGGGATGTGTTGGAAGTAGCCAAGCTGGCGATAATGCTCCAACTGCGGGATGTCATCGGTGCAGAACTTGTCGACTTCGGCCAGCGCGTCGGGGTGCCAGTACGAGTCGAAATCGACCAGCGAGGCAAAAGCGCCAGCATCGAGCCAGCCGGCGCGGATGGTAGCGTGAGGCTTGAGCAGGATCGGCCCGGCGGTGACGACAATGTCGCAACCGCTGACCGCCTCGCGCGGGGTCTGCACCGGCACGACCTCCAGCCCAAAACGTTCGCTCATCTCGGCGACGTAGCGGCGCTGCGCTTCGGGATTGATGTCATAGGCCATCACCCGCTTGATGGGGAAGAGAACGCGCAGCGCCTCCAGGTTGCTGCGCCCCTGCACGCCGCAGCCCAGAATCCCCACCACCTCCGCGTCGCGTCGCGCCAGATAGCGCGCCGCCACCGCCGTCGCCGCGCCGGTGCGCTTGGCCGTGATCCAGACACAGTCCATCACCGCCAGCGGCAGGCCCGTCTCCGGGTCATTGAGCACGAGCAGGCCGGTGATGTAGGGCAGCCCTCGCTTGTAGTTTTCCGGAAAGCCGCTGACCCACTTGATGCCAGCCGACTTGAGCGCGGGGATGTAGGCGGGCATGGCGTGGATGAACGCATCGGGCATGGGATGGATGCCGGGCTTGGGCGGCATCTCGACCCGCCCCTCGCCCTTTTCGCGGAACATGGCCTCCAGCGCGTCGATGATCTCGGCCATCGACAGGCCCACCGCAGCCACGTCAGCCTGGGAAAGATAGAGCAATTGGTTCGACATCTTTGCCTCCTTTGGTAACTGTCCACCCTCCCGCAGGTTTGTTGCTTTCTAACCTGCGGGAGGGTAGGGACTAGAAATACGCCTCATAGCCAGCGATGCCCAACTCGTCGCGCATCACGACGAGCTCGCGCAGCAGGTTCTCGTTGACGGGGATGCCCTGCTCGCGCACGATCTTTTCCATCTCGTGTTCCTTCTCCCCGGCGACATAGATGCGCTCCTGGCCCGGCTCTTTGACCGCGTTCTGCAGGTCGCGCATGATCTGGCCGGTGATGTGGCGAAAGACGTCCAGCGGCACGAAATGTCCCACATCGATGGCCTGGAAAAAGTGGCCCAGCATGTACGGTCGGCGCGAGCCATCCTCGGCCCGTCCCAAGAGATCCTTCATAAACACCCCGCCCGCCAGAGCAGCGGAGAGGATTTCGACCATCACGGCCAGACCGTAGCCCTTGTAGCCGGCCATCTCCTCGCCCGCGCCGCCCAGCGGCAGCAGCGCCGCCTTGCCTGCGTCCAGGTCGTGCAGAATCCGCGCGGCGTCGGTGAGCGGCTGCCCCTGCTCGTCGATGACCCAGCCAGGCGGAATGGGCTTTTCGGCGCGCACGGCGACCTCGACCTTGCCCCGCTGGCAGATCGAGGTGGCGGCGTCGAAGCAGAAGGGGAACGGCATATCCGAAGGCGCGGCGAAAGCGATGGGGTTCGTGCCCAGCATCGGCTCGACGCCGAACGTCGGCGCGATGGCCGGCCGGGCATTGGTCACGGTGAGGCCGACCATCCCTTCCCGCGCCGCCATCAGCGGATAGTAGCCGGCAATGCCAAAGTGCGTGCTGTTGCGCACCGCCACGGCGCCCAGGCCGTAGCGGCGAGCCTTGTCCATCGCCATGCGCATGGCGCGATAGGCGATGACATGGCCCATGCCGTGGTTGCCGTCCAGCACTGCCGTCGTCTCGGTCTCCTCGACGACATCGATGCGCGTCTGGGTGAACTGCACCCCCGCCTTGATGCGGTCGTAATAGTACTTGAGCCTCCCTATGCCGTGCGACTCGATGCCGCGCAGGTCGGAGGTGATGAGCACGTCAGCGCAAATGGCCGCGTCCTCCTCTGGCGTGCCCAGGGCCTGAAAAACCGCCTTCATAAAGCTCTCGACAACCTCAACCGGGATTCTGGTTACCTCCACTGTCATCCTCCTTCGCCCAGTACGGAACCGACAAAATCGCGCTGGCCGCGCAGGAAATCGCCAATAGACAATGCCTTTTTCCCTGCCAGTTGCACCTCCAGAAGCTGCAACGCCCCTTCCCCCGTCGCCACCGCCGCGCCGTCAGGGACAGCCACCACTGTTCCCGCTGGGGCGCTGCCGCGCCAGTTGGGCAGCGCGGCGGCGCGCAACACCTTCAGCCGCTGCCCGCGCCAATCGCTGTAAGCAGCAGGCCATGGCCACATCGCCCGCACCTGTCGCTCCAGCCAGACTGCCGGGCGCGTCCAGTCCAGCCATCCATCCTCTTTGCGCAAGGGGGCGCAGGTCGTCACGCCCGTCTCCGGTTGCGGTTGCGGCTGCAGGGCGCCGCTCAGATAGAGCGGCAACATTTCGACGATCAGCTCCGCCGCCAGCAGCGCCAGCCGCGCCATAAGCGAGCCCTGCGTGTCGTCGGGACGAATGACCTCCTGGCGCTGGGCCAGGATCGGCCCCGTGTCGACGCCGGCGTCCATCTGCATCAGCGTCACGCCGGTGACCTCATCCCCGGCCAGGATCGCCGCGGCGACGGGCGAGGCTCCCCGCCAGCGCGGCAGCAGCGAGGCATGCAGGTTGAGGCAGCCGTAGGGCGGGATGGCCAGCACCTGGGGGCTGAGAATCTGTCCAAACGCCGCCACGACCGCGACATCGGCCCCCTCCTCCCGCAGCCGTTGCTGCGCGCGGGGATCGCGCAGCGTCTCCGGCTGATAGACAGGCAGGCCCAGCTCCAGCGCAGCGACCTTGACCGGCGGCGGGTGCAACAGCGAGCCACGCCCGGCCGGCCGGTCCGGCTGGGTGACCACACAGGCCACCTGGTGCTCTGCCGCCAACGCCCGCAACGCCGGCACGGCAAACTCGGGACTGCCCAGAAAAAGGATCCGCGCCATAGCGGTATGTAGTGTAGCACATCTCTGGCGGCAGGACAAGGAGAGGGGGAGAGGGGGAGAGGGGGAGAGG
>DAOTYD010000102.1:0-5466 GCA_034435295.1 Anaerolineae bacterium
AGGGCGGCAGCGCCGTGTCCAGAAAAAAGAGCAGCACGACAACAGTGACTGCGGCGAAGAGGAGGGCCAGGAGGGGCATGTGCGCCGCCCTGTCGCCGCGCCGCCAGGAAACGAGGCTGCGTGCCCCAAAGTAGGCCGTGATCACCAGCGCCAGGATGAGCTGGGTCAGGTAGCCGATTGAGGCCGGGGTCAGATATATGCTTTGCATGGCCATTTGCTATTCCGTTGCGTCCTGGTCGCTGCGCCGCGCTGCTGTTTCCGGTGGCTGCCGCGACCGCTCAGCAGTGCCTGCCCCTCACTCTGACGGCCCGGCGACCCACGCCCGGCCTCCGCCGACCTGGCCCCTGCTGCACAGAGACGGAGCGTCAGCGCAGGCCGATACCTGGGTGCCCAGAGGGGTCGCTTCCCAGCCGGGCTGATAGTTAGCAGCAGACAGTACTCCCTGTCGGGGAAATGCTCTAGACCCAGCCCTGCCCGCGGACAAAGTTGGAGACCACCGGCACCTCGACCATCTCCCCCCCGTAGGCTTTGTACGCCCAGTAGAAAAAGACGAAAAAGACCAAAGCGCCCAGGCCCAGGGTGATGAGGGTGAGGATGATGGCGGCCACGCCGGTGGCCAGCGAGAGGATGGCATGGTAGCGGACAAAAGGCCGATCTTTGGTGCCTTCCATCACCAGCGCCAGCACAGCCATGAGGGGCCAGAGGGGGGTGACGGGAAGCCAGCTCAAGGCAGCCCACGTGCGGTCATTCGACGTCGGTTCACTCATTGTTTCCTCCTTGTGGGGATCTATTTGCTCCTCTGCGCCGGCCCGGCAGGCGGGAGCCAGAGCGCAGGATGGCCCAGATCTCGCGCAGGGCGGGGCGCCTGTCATAGATGAGCAGCCCCACTTCGAACAGCTTGCTCCCGAACCACAGCGCCGCCGGGATGGAGAGCAGCAACAGGACAATGCTGCCGACAACATCGACCCACGGCACCTCCGCCAGCGGCAGGCGCAGCATCATCATCGTCGGCGCGGTGAGGGGAAAGAAGCTAAACACCCGCATCAGCAAGGCGTTGGGGTTGAACATGACAAAACTGGCCAGCATGTAGGGAATGGCAGCAAAGAGGGAAAAGATGCCGGCCAGTTGCTGGCTCTCGCGCATCGTCGTCCCCAGCGCGCCGACGCCAGCCATAAGGATGGCATAGAGAGTGTAGCCGAGCAGGTAATAGACCACGCCCAGCACCAGCACCCGCAGCGGGATGGCGGTGATTCCGCCCACGGCCAGGATCGCGCCCGCGCTGCCGCTGAGCGCCCACGTGCTGAGCAGCCAGACCAGCACCTGCGTCAGGCCCAGCGCCCCCAGCCCGGCGACCTTGCCCGCCATCAGTTCCAGCGGACGCACGGACGAGACGACGATCTCGATCACGCGGCTTTCTTTCTCCTCAGCCACGCTCTGCAAGAGGTAGCCGGAAGAGGTAAAGATGGTCATCAGCAAAAAGATGGAAAGAAAGTAAGGGATGATAAAGGTGAACAGGATGCCGCCCTGCTCCCCCCTTCCAGAGACGACCACGGACTCGACCGTGAAGGGGTCGGCAGCGCGGTCGCGCAGCGCCGGATCGACCTCCCCTTCCAGCAGGTGGGCGACGAAAAAGCGGCGCACTCTCGACGAGTCCTCGACGACAGCCGCGCCAAAGCCGCTGCCCGTGGTCATGACCACCACCCGCCCCGTCTCGATATAGTCCCTGTCGATCACGATCACCGCGCTCACGCTCCTGGCCTCCAGCGCAGCCCGCGCCGCTTCCTCGCTCTCGTAGGGAATGAACACGTCCCGATAGGCCGGCAGGATGGGGGTAAAGTAGCCAGAGCGATCGACGATGCCGATGCTCCCCTCGCCGACATCGAACTGCTGCTCCAGCATGGCCTCCACGGCGCCCGCCTGACCGGAGAACAGCATGCCGCCCAGGAGGAGCACCAGGCCGATGAGCGGGACGGAGAGGGTCATGATGATAAAGCCGGCTCGCCGCAGGTTGGTCAGGTAATCCTGACGGGCAATGACCCACACCTTGCGCCAGTCCATCTAGTTCGCCTCCCCGCCCACCACGGCGACAAAGATCTCGTTCAGCGGCACGGGCGCGACCTCGAAAGACTGGATCTCGACGCCGCCATCCAGCAGCGCGCGCAACACGGCCTGCGGCGAGCTGCCCTCGGCCAGCGCCAGGTCGAACGCGCCGTCGCCTGACCTGACCGCTGCCACGCCGGGCACCCGCTCAGGAAGGTGCGGCGCGCGCACGCGGACGGCATGAGGGGCGTATTGCTGCTTGATCGCGGCAAGAGGACCGTAGAGCACAGCCCGCCCGTGGTCGATCAGCAGGATGCGGTCGCAGAGGACTTCGACCAGGTTCATCTGGTGGCTGCTGAGGATGATGGTCTTGCCCTCACCGTGCAGGTCGAGGATCAGCTCTTTGACCCGTTCGACGTTGAGCGGGTCGAGCCCCTGAAACGGCTCGTCGAGGAAGACAACGGCGGGGTCGTGGACGATGCTGGCGACAAACTGGAGGCGCTGCTGCATGCCCTGGCTCAGCTCTTTGACCCTGTGCCCGGCGCGGTCGTGCAGGCCGACCCGTTCGAGCAGGGCCAGGGCGCGGGCGCGGGCGGCAGCGCGGGGGACGCCTTTCAGCTCGGCCAGATAGACCAGCACATCCAGTACCTTGAGGTTGCGGTAGAGGCCGCGCTCTTCGGGCAGGTAGCCCACGCGGTGCTTGACCTGGCCGGGCGAGCCGCCCAGTACAATGACCTCGCCCTCGTCGGGCTGGATGATGTCCATGATGATGCGGATCGTTGTCGTTTTGCCGGCGCCGTTGGGACCGAGAAGGCCAAAAACCTCGCCTTCTTCGACCTCGAAGGAGAGGTGATCGGCGGCGGTCACGTCGCCGTAGCGCTTGGTCAGGCCACGAGCCTGAATGACAGGGATCATAGCTTCCCTCCGCTGCCCCCTACAGCCCGCTGATGGGCTACAAGCGGTCAGCTTCTTCTACAGCCTGTCGCTATTGTACCTTTTTTTCCCCCCCTATGCAAGACCGGCATAGATAGGGGGTTCGAAGCAGAAGTCGTCCACATCAACCCCCAGTTCGAGCAAAGCTTAACGAGTTCGCGCTGTACAATAGGGGCATTTCAACATGCAGGAGGTGCCCCATGTCCGCTGTTCATCACAAAACGAGTGGCCTCGGAGGGCAATCTCCAGAGGCCACCCAGTTCGTCCAGGCGCAGGCTGTTGAAAGTCTCAACGACCTGGAAGCGGCTCTATCATCGCGCCCGCAACGCCTCCGAGAGCCGCAACACCACCTTCGAGCACGGCCGCCTCCGGCGCCTGACAAAACCCCCATTGCTTCATCATCGCACGCCGCCTGGCGGCTTTGCCGCGAGGCGTATTTCCCCCTGCCTGCTGCTCGATTTTGAGCGCCCTCTCCTGCCCGCGATCCGCCGCTTGTGCCCCCTTGCCCCATTCTGGCATCGCTTTTGCTTCGCTCCCCAGCCCTCGACCGGGGCGCTTTGGCTCAATCAACCCCCACTCTTTCCCTGTTTCACCTGCTCTTCCTTTGCAGCCGAGCGTTTTGCTTCGAACACCCAACTGTTCACCCTTCCGCAGGTTCGGGCGCGGCGTCGGCCTTTATGGACGTTATGGGTAACTGCTCACCACTGGTTGACTGACAAATCTGCCCTTCGGCCTACGGGTCACGGGTGATCTATTCTCGGCCGCGGATGCACACCAATTCACATAGATGCGCAGCGCAGGGAAAGACGAGACCGGTCCGAAAGGTGTGTACCACCGACCGGTTGGCTCACCTCAGCCCACGGCGCGACTTGCGCAGCGTTAACCGCCGCCGTGCTGAGCACCGGCCCCAGGATGTTGTTGTACGGCCCATCCACCCATTCGTGGTTCTCCCGCACCGCGCCATAGGTTGTACTGGCATTGGCCGAATCCACCTGGGCGTAGACCACCGTGCCCACCGGCAACGGCCAGTTGACGTGGCTCCCTGCGGGATAGTAGTAGGGGCCGTTGTACGTCAGGGTGAGCATGCCGCCGGGCGTCAGCGCGGGCAGCGCGTCCACCGTCACACCCCAGACCAGCCCCTGGGTCCCCAGGTTCTGCCAGGTCTGATTGACCGCCGTGGGCGCCGGGTTCGGGTTCAGATAGACATCCACCCAGAACTCGTTCTCCTCGTTGACCGGAACCGGCTGGTCGCCCTGATTCTGGATCACCACCTGGATATTATGAGCGGTCGCCACAATCTGCGTCACCACCAGGTCCGCGGCCGAAGCGCGATTGCGCAGGACCAGCGGCAGGTAGAGTTCATAGCGCGATGGCCTGACCGTGATCACCACCAGGTCCGGCGCGCTGGCCAGGCCGGTCGTGTCGGTCACCGTCAGCGTGAACGTGAGCACCGTCGGCGTCGCGGGCGCCGTGAAAGTGGTCACACTGAGCACCGGGTTGAAGGTTACCGCCGGCCCGCCGACTTGCTGCCACCCGTAGGTGAGCGGCAGATGGCCGTCGGGATCGTAGCTGGCGCTGCCGTCTAACGTGACGTTAGCGCCAACTGTCACCGTCTGAGCAGCGCCGGAGATGGCCACTGGTCGCGCATTCACCGTGACGGTGATGGTCGCTGTGGCAAAGCCGCCGTTGCCGTCGGTTACAGTGTAGGTGAAGACGTCCTGACCGTAGAAGCTGGGCGTCGGCGTGTAAACTACCGTAGCGGTCACCGCCGTGACGCTCCCGTTAGCCGGCGCGCCGACCTCTGCCACCGTCAGCGGGTCGTTCTCTATATCGGTATCGTTGAGTGTGACCGGGATCGTCACCGGCGTCGCCTGGGCAGTCGTGGCGGTATCGTCAACCGCCACCGGCGCGTCGTTGACCGCCGTCACCGTCAGCGTGAAGGCCGTCTGGGCGCTCAACTCGCCGTCCGAGACCGTCAGCGTCACCACCGCCACGCCGCTGGCCTCCGCCGCCGGAATCAGCGTCACCGTGCGGTCGGCGCCCGCCCCGCCGAGGACGATGCCGCTCGGCGGCAGCAGCGTCGGGTTGTCGCTCGCCGCCGTCACCGTCAGGGCACCCGCCGCCGTTTCCACATCCCCCACCGTGAAGCCCACCGGCCCCACCGGCGTGTCCTCGTCCGTCACCTGATCCGCCACGGCGCTGATCGTCGGCGCGTCGTTGACCGCCGTCACCGTCAGCGTGAAGGCGGTCTGGGCGCTCAACTCGCCATCCGTGACTGTCAGCGTCACCACCGCCACGCCGCTGGCGTCCGCTGCCGGGATCAGCGTCACCGTGCGGTCGGCGCCCGCCCCACCCAGCGCGATCCCGCTCAGCGGCAGCAGCGCCGGGTTGTCGCTCGCCGCCGTCACCAGCAGGTCACCGGCCGCCGTCTCCACATCCCCCACGGTGAAGGCCACCGGCCCCACCGGCGTGTCCTCGTCCGTCACCTGATCC
>DAOTYD010000103.1:0-3338 GCA_034435295.1 Anaerolineae bacterium
AGATTATACCACAGGGAAACACCTTGCCAAGAGTCTTCTTGACGAAACCCCTTCCTGCCGCTATACTTGTTCTACCCTAACCACCCTGTTCAGGAGGCAAACGTGATCAGACCGACACTTCAGTTCCTTGCCCCAGAGACCGTCGAGCGTGTCATCGAAGAGGCCATCGCTCTGCTGCAAGACCCCGGCGTGCAGGTGCACGCGGAGCGAGCGCTGGGCCTGCTGGGCGACTGCGGCGCGCAGGTCGACCGGGCGGCCCGCGTGGCCCGCATCCCGGCGAATCTGGTGCAGCGCGCCCTCGACAGCGCGCCCAGGTCGTTCCTGCTCTACGATGCCGCTGGCCGCTCAGCAGTGCACTATGGCGACAACGATGTCCACTTTGACCCCGGCTCGGCTGCTATCGAGATCATCGACTATGGGGCCACGACCTCGCGGGCGCCGCTGACCGCAGATATGGTGCGTTATGTCAAACTGGCCGATTCGCTGGATGCCATCGACGCCATCAGCACTGCCCTGGTCTGCGCCGACGTGCCCGAAGCAGCCGCCGACCTCTACCGCCTCTTCCTCGTCCTCCTCTACGGCCGCAAGCCGATCATCACCGGCGCCTTTGCCGTCGACACCTGGCACATAATGAAGGACATGCTGGTAGCGGTGCGCGGCAGCCAGGCCGCCCTGGCCGAAAAGCCGCTCGCCGTTTTCGATGTCTGCCCCTCGCCGCCCCTGCTGTGGTCCGAGATCACCTGCGAGAACCTGATGGACTGCGCCCGCTACCGCATCCCCGCCGAGCTGGTCAGCATGCCGCTCACCGGCGCCACCGGCCCGGCGACGCTGCTGGGGGCAGTGGTGCAGCACGCCGCCGAGAGCCTGAGCGGCATCGTCATCCACCAGTTGACCGAACCGGGCGCGCCGATCGTCTGGGGCGGCTCGCCCGCTGCCTTCGACATGCGCACCGGCACCACGCCCATGGGCGCGGTCGAAACCATGATGATCGACTGCGCCTATGCCCAGGTCGGCAAACGGCTCGGCCTGCCTACCCACGCCTACCTGTGCATGTCCGACGCCAAGCTGGTCGATGCCCAGTGCGGCCTGGAGAGCGGCATCGGCGCTGTGCTGGGCGCGCTGGCCGGCATCAACATGATCAGCGGCCCAGGGATGCTCGATTTCGAGAGCTGCTTCAGCCTGGAAAAGCTGGTCATCGACGCCGAGATCGTCAGCATGGCCAAACGGCTGATCAACGGCATCGCCGAGCGGGAAACGCCCATCGCCCTCGACCTGATCCGCCAGGTGGGACACGCCGGCAAGTTCCTCTCCACCCCGCACACCCGTCGCTGGTTTCGCCAGGAGCTCTATATCCCCAGCGAGGTGATCGACCGCGACTTTCGCCGTGGCTGGGAGGCAAAAGGGAGCAAAGACATTGTCCAGCGGGCGCACGAGCGCGCCGAGGCGCTGATTGCCGCTTACCAGCCCAAAGACCTCCCTGCCGAGGTCGCCAGCGAGCTGGAGGCTATCACCCTGCGGGCACTGCAGGGCGCTGGCATGGAGCGACTTCCGGCGCGCTGATGGAGATGTTCACCGCAGAGGACGCTGAGAACGCCGAGAAATCTCGGCATTCTCTGCGTGCTGTGCGCTAAAAACTACCGACACGGCATAGACTTCCAAAAGGAGAGCGAATTCATGAACGACAAACTGTTGAACGCCCTCGGTCGGGCCGTCATCGACGGCGACCCCGAACAGGCCGCCCTTCTGGCCCGTCAGGCCCTGGACGCCGGCGCCGAACCGCTGGCCGTGGTCGAAAACACCCTCTCGCCGGCTATGGACGAGGTGGGACGGCGCTATGAGGAAGGGGACTATTTCATTCCCGATCTGGTGATGGCTGGCGAGGCGATGAAGGCGGCGATGGCCGTTTTGGGGCCGGCGCTGGCCGAGCGTCGGCAGGGCCGCGCCGCCCTCGGCACGGTCGTCATCGGCACCGTCGCCGGCGACATCCACGAGATCGGCAAGAGCCTGGTGGCGACGATGCTCGAAGCGGCCGGCTTTGTCGTCCACGATCTGGGCGTCGATGTGCCTGCCGAAACGTTCGTCGCCAAAGCGCGCGAGGTCGATGCGGACGTGGTCGGCCTCTCCGCTCTGCTGACGACGACCATGCGCAACCAGCAGGTCGTCATCGAGGCGCTGAAAGAGGCCGGGCTGCGCGATCGGCTCAAGGTGATCATCGGCGGGGCGCCGGCCTCGCCGGAGTGGGCGGCGCGCATCGGCGCGGACGTCTACGCCGAGCACGCCAGCGAGGCGGTCGAGGTGTTGCGCGCGCTGCTGGGAGGGGCGTGATGGAAGATTTTTCGAGTCGCCTGACAGGCGGCCCCGTCCTGGTCGCCGACGGGGCTATGGGGACGTTCTTGCAGGCCGCCGGCCTCCCGCCAGGGCGGCCTGGCGAGGCCTGGGTGCTGGAGCAGCCGGACAAGATCGCCGCTGTGCACCGCGCCTATGTCGAAGCTGGCGCTGAGCTGATCCTGACCTGCACTTTCGGCGGGACGCAGGCGCGGCTGGCGCGCGCCGGCCTGGCCGACCGCGTGGCCGAGATCAACCGCCGCGCGGTCGAGGTGGCGCGGCAGGCTGCCGCCGGGCGGGCCTACGTCGCCGGCGACATCGGCCCCCTGGGCGAGCTGCTGGCCCCTCTGGGCAAACGCACCTGCGAAGAAGCGGTCGAGCTCTTTGCCGAGCAGGCCGCCGCGCTGGCCGAGGCCGGCCCTGACCTGCTCTACATCGAGACCATGTCCAGCCTGGACGAGGTGCGGGCGGCGGTGGAGGGCGCGCGCCGCGTCGCGCCGCACCTGCCGCTCACGGTGACGCTCTCCTTCGACAGCAAGGGCCGCACCAACATGGGCGTGCGGCCGGAGCAGGCGGCGCGGCTGCTGGTCGAGCTGGGGGTGACGGCGTTCGGCGTCAACTGCGGCCACAGCCTGGAGATGAGCGAGGGCGCGCTGCGGGCGATGCACGAAGAGGCTCCCGCCGCGCTGCTCATCGCCAAACCCAACGCCGGCCTGCCCAGGATGGTCGGCGACGAGGCGGTCTACGACGCTACCCCCGCGCTCATGGCCGAGGCGGCGCGGCGCTTTGTCGAACTGGGCGCGCGCATCGTCGGCGGCTGCTGCGGCTCGACGCCGGAGCACATCGCGGCGATCGCGCGTGCTGTGGCGTGAATCGCCTATCGCGTATCGCGTATCGCGTATCGCTTATCGCAAATCGCTCATCGCATAGCGCTTATTACCGATTGCGGGAGGCGCTTCAAGCCTCACAAAATCGGCGATACGTGACAAGCGATACGCAACAGGCAACATGCG
>DAOTYD010000104.1:0-4955 GCA_034435295.1 Anaerolineae bacterium
ACGTGACCAGCAGCGGCGGCGGACAGCAGCCGCCCGGCGGCGGCAACGCGACCATCATCATGCACAACAACTCCGGGCAGACGGTCTGGTATGCCTACATCTCCCCTTGCAGCGACACGACCTGGGGCAATGACGACCTGGGCTCGTCCACCGTGCCCAACGGCGGGACGTTTACCTTCTCGGTGCCGGCGGGCTGCTACGACCTGAAGGCCGAAGGCTCCGGCAACACGCTCATCGAGACCGAAATGGGGGTCAACGTCAGCGGGACGTACCACTGGTACATACCCTAGCCAGAGCAATAGGTAGAGGTTCTTGTAGGGCGGGCTTTCGAGCCCGCCCTACTGTTGCCAGGCCTCTGTTGTAGGACAACTGCGAGCAGTTGTCCTACAACAGGTCCTGCAGTTGCCAAACCCTTGCAGCCGTGCTAAACTGGAGGCATCCGTCATGCGCAGGAGGCAAATCTTGGAGACGCTGCTGTTGAAGGACGTTGACCTGCTGGTTACGATGGACGATCAGGACCGCCGCATCCCAAATGGCTGGCTGTTTGCCCGCGGCGGGGTGGTCGAGGGGTTGGGCAGCGCCGAAGAAGTGCCGCCGGCAGCGGATCGGGTGCTGGATGCCCGCGGGATGATCGTCCTGCCCGGTCTGGTCAACACCCACCACCACCTCTACCAGACACTCACACGCGCTGTGCCGGCGGCGCAGGACGCCACGCTCTTCCAGTGGCTCAAGACGCTCTACCCGATCTGGGCTGGCCTGACCCCCGAAGCGGTCTATACCAGCGCGCTGGTGGGGCTGGCCGAGCTGATGCTCTCCGGCTGCACCACTGCCTCCGACCATCTCTACATCTACCCCAACGGCTGCCGCATCGACGACGAGATCCGCGCCGCGCAGGAGATCGGCATCCGCTTCCATGCCAGCCGTGGCTCGATGAGCCTGGGCGAAAGTAAGGGCGGTCTGCCGCCTGACCGCGTGGTCGAGGACGAGGATTTCATTCTCAAGGACACGCAGCGGGCCATCGAGACCTATCACGACCCCCAGCCCTTTGCCATGCTGCGCATTGTCGTCGCGCCGTGCTCGCCGTTTTCCGTCACGCCCGACCTGATGCGCCAGGCGGCGGCGCTGGCCCGCTCCTATGGCGTTCACCTGCACACCCACCTGGCTGAAACGCTGGACGAGGAGGCGTTCTGCCTGCGCCAGTTTGGACACCGACCGGTGGGCTATGCCGAGGAACTGGGCTGGGTGGGCAATGATGTCTGGTACGCCCACGGGGTGCACATCAACGGCGCGGAGATTGGCCTGCTGGCGCGCACGGGCACGGGGGTCTGCCACTGTCCCAGCTCGAACATGCGCCTGGCTTCGGGCATCGCGCCGGTGCGCGCCTACCTGGATGCTGGCGTGCGCGTGGGGCTGGGCGTCGACGGCTCGGCCAGCAACGACTCGTCGCACCTCCTGGCCGAGGCGCGCATGGCGCTGCTCTTGCAGCGGGTTTCCGGCAACCCGGCCGGCCTTTCGGCCCGCGAGGCGCTGTGGCTGGCGACACGGGGGGGGGCGCAGGTGTTGGGCCGCGATGACATCGGCCAGCTCGCGCCGGGCAAAGCCGCTGATTTCATCGGCATCCGCCTGGAACGGCTCGACTTTGCCGGCGCGCTGCACGATCCGCTGGCGGCGCTCGTCTTTTGCACGCCCCAACGGGTCGATCTCTCGGTCATCAACGGGCGGGTGGTGGTAGAGGACGGGCAACTGCTCACCGTCGACCTGGGGCCGCTGGTCGAGCGACACAACCGCATCGCCCGCGAGCTGGTGAACGGCGCGTAGGAGGTGGCATGTGCGGTCGTTATACCCTGTTTGTCGATCCGGCTGATCTACAGGTGCTCTTTCCTGAAGTCGTCATCCCGGAGGAGCTGTCGCCGCGCTACAACATCGCGCCGGGCCAGCCCGTGGCGGTGATCGCCAACAACGATCCGGGGCGGATCGTTTTCTTCCGCTGGGGACTGGTTCCCTCATGGGCGCAGGATCCTGCCATCGGCAACCGCATGATCAACGCCCGCGCCGAGACGCTGGCGCAAAAGCCGGCCTTTCGCGCCGCTTACCGCAGCCGTCGCTGCCTGGTGCTGGCCGACGGCTTTTACGAGTGGCGCAAGGAGGGCGGACGCAAGCAGCCGTTCTACGTCCGCCTGCGTTCTGGCAAGCCGTTTGCCTTTGCCGGGCTGTGGGAGAGCTGGCGCTCGCCGCAGGACGAGACGCTGCTCTCTTGCACCATCATCACGACGGAGGCCAACGAGCTCCTGGCCCCCATCCACGAGCGCATGCCGGTCATTCTCGACCCGGCGGTCTATGACCTCTGGCTCGACCCGGCAGCGCGCAACCCCATCGACCTGCAAAAGTGGCTGCGGCCCTATCCGGCTGCCGAGATGGTGGCCTATCCCGTCTCGCCGCGGGTGAACAACCCCGACCATGAGGGGCCGGAAAACCTGAAGCCTGAAACTTGAAGCTTACCGAAGGTGACAACATGGAAACCCAACTACTCACCCTGCTCCGCACCCGCAAAGCGACCCGTGCCATTTCGGGACGCCCGGTCGAAGCGGAAAAGCTGGAGGCGATCCTCGAAGCAGCGCGTCTGTCGGCCTCCTGTGCCAACAATCAGCCCTGGCGCTTCCTGGTGCTGACCGGGCCGGAGGCGCTGGAAAAAGGGCGAGAGGCGCTTTCGCGGGGCAATTATTGGGCCAAAACGGCGCCCGTGCTCATCTTTGGTTACTCCCGGCCCGACCTCGATTGTATCATCGCTGAGACGCGGGAGTATGACCTGTTCGACCTGGGGATGGCGGTGCAGAATATCCTCCTCCAGGCTACCGAGCTTGGCCTGGTGGCCCGCCCGATGGCCGGCTTTTCGCCGCAAAAGGTGCGCCAGGCTTTCGGCTTCCCAGACGGCTACCAGATTATGGTCGCCATCGCCATTGGCTATGAGGGCGACATCTCGACCCTGGAAGAGCGTCACCAGGAGATATCGCGCGCGCCGCGGCAGCGCCGGCCGCTGGCAGAGGTGGCCTTTTTCGACCAGCCGCGCTTTGACCTGGACGGTGTTTCCCCATGAGCAAGACCCGTTCGAGCGCCACGCTTTTGGTTCGCGGGGGGACGCTGGTCACCCCCGACGGGCTGCTGGAGGCCGACCTGCTGGCCCAGGGCGAGCGCATCCAGGCCATCGGCCGCGACCTGCCCCAGGTGCCCGACACGCGCGTGGTCGACGCGACGGGCTGCTATGTCTTGCCCGGCGTTATCGATGCCCACACTCACATCGCCCTCGACACGGGCATCTACAAGACGCCCGATGACTGGGCCGCGGGCAGCCGCGCTGCGGCCTGCGGCGGTGTGACCACGGTGGTCGATTTCGCCACCCAGTTCCCCGGCCAGACGTTGCGCCAGGCGCTGGAGGCGCGGCTGGCGGAAGCGCAGGAGGCGACGATCGATTACACCTTTCACGTGATGGTCACCGACCTGCCGCCGGGCCGCGAGGGCGAGCTGGCCGACCTGGTCGAACTGGGCGTACCCAGCATCAAGCTCTACACGACCTACCGGCCCAACTATTACGCCGACGACGCGACGATCCTGCGGCTGATGGAGACGTGCGCCAGGCTGGGCATCCTGCCCCTCGTCCATTGCGAGAACGACGCGCTGGTCACCGCTCAGACGGCGGCGCTGGCAGCGGCGGGCAAGACCGGCTGGCGTTTCCACGGGCGCTCGCGGCCCGCGCTGGCCGAGCAGGAGGCAGTGCAGCGCGTGCTCTTCCTGGCCAGGGCCGCTGGCTGCCCCGTCCACATCTGCCACTGCTCCACTGCTGTCTCGGTCGAACTGGTCGCCGCTGCCCGCGCCGCCGGTCAGGCAGCGACCTGCGAGACGTGCCCCCAGTATCTGCTGCTCGACAGCACGGTCTATGATGGCGCCGAACCCTGGCGCTACATCCTCCAGCCGCCGCTGCGCGACCCCAGCGAGCCGGAGAAGCTGTGGGCGCTGGTCACGGCGGGGGCGGTGGACACGCTGGTCACGGACCACTGTGACTATACCGTCGCCCAGAAAACTGCCGTCGACGATTTCACGCGCACGCCCGGCGGCCTGCCGGGGCTGGAAACGCTGCTGCCGCTGACCTACAGCAGCGGCGTTGCAGCGGGCCGTCTGAGCCTGCCCCGGATGGTCGATCTGCTTGCTGCCAACCCCGCGCGCCTTTGGGGGCTGTGGCCGCGCAAGGGGGCGCTCCTGGTCGGCGCTGACGCCGACATCGTGGTCTACGACCCTGCCCCAGAAGGCGTCGTCGCCGCCGAGAGGCTGCATCACGTGGCCAGCTATACGCCCTACGCGGGCATGCCGCTCAAAGGCCAGGTGCGCACGACGATCGTCCGCGGCCGGATCGTCTATCACGAGGGCCACTTTCGCGGCGGCAAAGGACAGTTTGTGAGGCGGGGGTAACAGGCTGGATTTTAGTTGTCTGTAGTTGACAGGTGTGCTATACTCTCACCGGCGGAGGATCTATGGAGCTGGAGCGTTTTCTCCCTATTGCCCGCGGCGATGAGCCGGCGGACCTGGTGCTGAAAAACGGGCACGTGGTCAACGTCTTTACCGCCGAGATCGTCGAGGCCGATGTCGCTATCGCTGGCGACCGCATCGTGGGGGTCGGCAGCGGCTATGAGGGCCGCAGGACGATCGACCTGCAGGGGCGTTATGTCTGCCCCGGTTTCATCGACGCGCACGTGCATATCGAGTCGTCGATGGTCACGCCGCCGCAGTTTGCCCGCGCCGTCGTCCCCCGCGGCACGACGGCGGTCGTCGCCGACCCGCACGAGATCGCCAACGTCGCCGGGCTCGATGGCTTTCGCTATATGCTGGCCGCATCGGAAGGGCTGCCGTTGACGGTCTATCTGGCGGCTCCCTCCTGTGTGCCGGCGACGCACATGGGCACGGCG
>DAOTYD010000105.1:0-9625 GCA_034435295.1 Anaerolineae bacterium
CACTTTGCGAGCATCGTCATAACCCCCTCTACCCCCCTCGATGCTCGCAAAGAGCGCATTCGCCACTTCCTGGCTGGGATAATCATACCACGATAACCTCTTTTTCGCCAGCCACGCTGCAAGCGCCGCCGCAACCAGTCCACCGCGCCGCGCCCGACGCCGCCAACGCCGACCACCAACCCGCTTCCCGCCAGCGCGCTCAAGGCCGGCAAGTTCTACTGGGGCTACGGCAGCGGCGTCGTCGTCGCCATCCCTGCCTGGGGTGAGTCCGTCATTGCCGAATGGACCCGGCCCTTCGACTGCGGCGACGTCACTTTTTCCCCTTGATGGCCCTGACAGAGCAACGGCCCGGCTTCCGCCCGCGCTGGGGCACCTTCGACGCCGCTTTCGACGCCTGCCATCATCGAACACGAGCGCGCCAAATACGTCTGCCCGTTACGCACCGCGGACGCATCCCCCGACGCCGTCTGCCCCATCGACCACAAAAACGGGCCCACGGGCTGCACCGCCATCCTGCACGAACCGCCGTGACTTGAAATGCCCTCAGGCTGCGTAAGCGTAAGGAGTCATTTGACTGCTTACGCTTTTTGCTGCGCGGCGTCAGCAGTCCCCGCGCGCCCCGTTTTCGGATCGCCACAACCGTAAGCAGTCATCTGACTGCTTGCGCAAAAACGTAATCACAGCGTAAGCAGTCGGGACTCCAACCCTCCTCGAACGGATCGAAGGCGCTGCAACGCGGCGGTAATATGTCGCTGATTCGCTGATTCGCTGATTCAAGCCTTTCAGTATCCTCGAACGGATCGAAGGCGCTGCAACTGCTCTCCGACGCCGCAATCGAACGGCCCCGAGCTCAGCCGCTGCGCGGAGCGAGGGAGCGAAGCGACCGAGCGGAGCGCCGTCGGCTGGAGCGAGTTGTTAGGCCGCCACGGAGGTGATTGAGCAGTCCGCCTACAGCAGCTTTGTTTTGGGATAAACCCTGCGGAATAACTATATCGCCACCTGTTACCCTTGCTCAGTAAGCTTTTGCTCCAACCAGAGATTAACCAGCGTCTCCACCTGCACACCGCGTTGCTGTGCTTGTTTTTCGAGGGCTGCAAATAACTCTACTTCAATCGGCACAGCACAAGTGATCTCAAACTTCATATCAGGGGCGGCAGGATTGTCGAAATCGGTGAAATCGTGGGTATCCCAAAACTCGCCGATCTTTTCGTCGGTATCTGCTTGTGAAATGCTGCTAAGTCTATTTGCGTCCATAGGCTTTACGCTCCTTATCACTCATATCCCGTGCACTGATGATCATTGCCGTTTTGGCCGCCGGCTTATAGATAAAGAAAACTGCCAAATACCTTCCGCCGAACGTCTGACCAAAGGCAGCGTATACATCTTCACCTTCGGTGTGACCTTTTTCCGCAAAACGAATGCGAGGCTGACTCAGCAAAACTTGACGGGCCTCACGGCAGGTGACGTGATGTTTCGCTCTGAGTTTCTCTTCGATCCGTTCAGGGCATACGATGAAGTCAATTCGCATAAGGGTAACACCGCTTTCGTCTTCACACCGCTGCTATGGCGGCCTAACGGCACCGAGCTCAGCCGCGCCGCCGAAGGCGGCGTCGGCTGGAGCGAGATGTTAGCCTGCCTTACTCTGTTGTGCTGAGGAATCAGAGATCGCCAAAATTATCTGTTCCATAAACTCCCTGAAGCCAGGGCTGTAGACATGACCAACCTTATTCCAACTTTCGCTGAATTCGGGGACTCTCATAACCCAAGCCAAACTGCGCCTCCAGTTTTCCCACACCTTCTTGTGCAGGACACCCTGAAGGTTCTGAAAGTAAATGCCTTCATAGAAATTGAATACGGCAATATGGTCAAGCAACACATCGTGCTCAGGGCCATAAACATCAACGTATACATCGAAGTTTTTCAAGGCCTGTATGCGCACCTGGGTGTCACTTTCCCGTACCTTATCCCAGTTTTCCGCTTCACGATCCAAAATATGCTGATATGTCGCGGCGTTGATGCTACGTCGCGTTTGGCGGAGGCTCACTATCACAAAGATAAGCCCAATCACTGTGACCGCAAGGCTAATCGTACTCACAAGATCAGAGTAGGTCATTGTATTCCCTTCGTCAAAGGCTCTTCAATTGGGCGATACAGGCGAGCTAACTACTGTATCTGCGCTTTCAGTATCCTCGAACGGATCGAACGCGCTGCAACGCGGCGGTAACATGTCGCTGATTCGCTGATTCGCTGATTCGCTGATTCAAGCCTTTCAGTATCCTCGAACGGATCGAACCCACTGCAACCGCCGTCATTCTACCGCAAAAAGGCGAAAAAAGCCAGCAAATAAACGCCGATCTGGCCGAATTTGGCCTCTCCAACGCCCCCACCAGCCGGTTTTCCCGCCTCTTTGTGCTGCTTTTTGCCACTCCGCTCTACCCGCCTGTCGCAAATCGTTTTCTGCGCCAAAATGCCGTCGATTTGCGACTGCCCCACACCCTTTCGCCAGGTCTGCTCGGGAATCACCCCCCGCTCCAGTGTTGTTTTCGCCAGAGTCCAATAAGAACGATCGCGATTTGAACCCCCATCTCCAGCCCGACAGGCCGCCATGTTAACCGCTACACCACGCCCCCAACACGCCGCCTTATACCTCAAACTCCTCTCCCTCAAGCAAAAAACTCGCTTGACGGCGCTTCCAGCAGGACTATAATCCCAACATCCAGCACGGGGAGAAATATGCCCGACCAGACAGGGTCGGCAGCGTAACAGCCAATGATGCCGCAACAGCCCATCCTGGAGATCCGCCGCGCCTGCCCCGCCGACGAAGCGGCCATCGCCCGCCTGCTCCAGCTCACCTCTCGTCCCTCCACCATGGCCTGGCGCTGGCAGCAACACCTGGACGACGAGACGTTTCTGGTGACCCTCTGCCGCGGCCGTCTGGTTGGCGCCCTGCTGGCCTGGCCTGACGCCGGGCCGGTGGCCTGGGTGCGCCTGGGCACGCTGGACGGCGGCTTTCGGCTGGGCCCGTGGCTCGATCAGTGCCTGCCCCTGCTGATCCCCCCGCTGCGACGGCTGGGCGCGCGCATGCTGGCCTGGATGGACGTGGCGGCCTGGGCCGGTCCTGCCCTGCAGCAGAGAGGCTTCCGCCCGCTGACCCGCCTGGTGACGATGGTCAAAAAAGACCGCCGCCTGCCGGCCATCGGCGCCGTCAACGCCGTGCTGCGCCCGGCCACGGCTGCGGACCTGCCGGCGCTGCTGCGGCTCGACCACGCCGCCTTTTCGCCGCCGTGGTGGCTGGGCGGGGCGACGCTGGAGCGCGCCTGGCGCGAGGCGCTCTGCTTCCTGGTGGCCGAGCGCGAGGGACGCCTGCTGGGCTACAGCGAGGCACAGCTCACACCCAGCGGAGCGCATATCGGCCGTCTGGCCGTCAGCCCGCTGGCGCAGGGGCAGGGGGTCGGGCGGGCCTTGCTGGCGTCGCTGCTGACCAGCCTGTGGCGACAGCGGATTGTCCACGTCACGCTGAACACGCAAGAGTCCAACCTGACCTCGCAGCGGCTCTATGCGGCGTTTGGCTTTGTCGCCGTGCCGCGCCGGGTGGTTGCCTGGCAGCGGGCGATCTAGGCCAGCGCCTGGTCGCAGTCGGCGCGATAGCCGCAGGCGGCGCAGCGGCGGGGGTCGTCGTGGTTGCGCCAGGCGCCGCCCGCCGCCAGGTCGCGGCGCATCTCTTCCAACACCGCCAGCAGTTCTTCTTCCAGCTCGCGGGTGTAGGGCACCTCGAAGGCGCGGTCAGCGTAGCGGATGATGCCGTAGGGCGGACGGCGGCCCGCCGCCTCGCCCAGCAGCAGGCAGTAGGCGGCGAGCTGGAGGACATGGCTCTCGTAGGGCTGGCGGGGAGCGCGGCCCGATTTGACCTCCACCGGGATCAGGTCGGCCCCGTCGGCAACGACGTAATCCGGCCGTCCGGTCAGGGCATAGCGGCGGGAAAAGAAAGGCCGCTCTGTCCGCCGCCACGGTCCCACGTCCGCGGCGACGACGCGGCCCTGCGGCAGCCCTGCGCGGACGCGGCCTTGCCGCCCCAGCCATAACAGCAGCAGGGCGGCAAGCAGGAGCAGGATAAAAAGCCCAAACATGGAGATGGCCCGGTCGAACTTTACGCCTGGAGCAGGGCGGCGATGGCGGTCAGCGCCGCCAGGAAGAGCAGCAGCCAGGCCAGCCGCGTCAGCAGGGCGGCGAGGCGTACCTGCCGGCCGTGGCGGCGGTGGGCCGCTTCTCCCGCCTCCATCTCGCGCCAGCGGGCCGAGGGCCGCCCCTCGACCGATCCCAGCCACCAGGCGCGGGCGCAGAAAGCATAGCGGTCCACCTCGCTGGCGCGGATGATCCGCTCCGTCGTCTCGTCAGCCACCTGCGCGCTCCTCGAAACGCTCCAGCGCTTCCGACAGGCGATCCTGACGCAGCGCCTGCGTCACGTCGCCGCGCGTCCGCTCCAGCACGCCGCGCAACTGGTCCACCCGATGGCGCAGGCCGTAGGTGACCGCGTCGGGAAAGTCGAAGGTGAAGAGCAGGTCATAGGCCTCGTCCATTTTGGTCAGGAGCTGCTCCGCCTCCTCCGTCCGCCCGTGCCGCAAGAGGTCCAGGCAGCGGCGGCGCAGCTCAGAGGCCGCCTCGCACAGGCCGTTGAGGTAGGTGGCGGAGGGCACGTCCAACGACTCGGGGGAAGGCAGGGGGCCATCGCGCATCAGCGCCACCGTCAGGTGGGCCTCGACCAGCTCTTTCAGCGCGTCCTGGGTGTAACCGGCATAGAGCAGGTCAGGGTAGGGCTGCAACGGAGCGACCATCACAGCGGCCATGGCGCTGGCCTGCGCCAGCAGCTCGTCCGCCTCGGCCCACGCCTGGCGGTGAGCAGCGCGGATGGCCGAAGCGCAGAGGCGAATAAGCTCCCGCGAACACTTCAGCGCGCCGTCCCGCGCCTCATTGCGCGCCGAGAGGTCGGCGCGGATGCGTTCGGCGATGCCGTTCAGGGTCTCCATAGCTGTCTCTCCAGGGCCTGACGCTCACCTCGATCACTCGCTCCGCCACAGCAGCGGCGCCACCCATGCCGCATCCTTCAGCAAGGCTTGCTCCGCCTGCTCCGTCCGCTCGCTACTCAAGTACAGGTAGCCGATGATGTGGGTATCCACGACGATCATGGACGGCCCGCCATCTTTGCAGCCGTGAACTCTTCATCGCCGATGACGTGCCCGGCCGTCTTTTCACGTAAACGTCGCGCCCTTCTCAAGACCTCCTCGGGTTCTACGCTGCGGACGCGCAGTGCGCGTTCGATGCAGACAATGATTTCGCTATTGAGGCTGCGCCGATTCGCCTGTGCGGATCGTTTGAGACACTCGTACAGCTCGTCGGGGATATTCTTGACCGTAATCGCAGGCATCTCTCTCCTCCATAATGGTTCCATTATGGAACTATTATGGAGTCCTGTGGTCGAATTGTCAAGTCGCGGAGGCGGGCCTACCCTCCCGCCGGTTTGGGCACAATCTCCGCACTGGAGTGCGCCGCAATGGGCTGCTTGCCCGCCACTTTCTAACCTGCGGGAGGGTAGGCAGTTACGATTCGGCCGCTGGTTAAAAGTCAGGTCATGGCCTGATGCTCACCTCGATCACGGGGCTGGAGAGGGAGGGAGAAGGCAGGCTGAACGTCTCGCTGGTGACCAGGGCGCTGCCGCCCCGGCTGCGATAGACAACCCAGCGGAAAGGCCCCTTGCCGGCCAGTTCCTCTGGCAGCCACCACGCCTTCCAGCCCACGCCGTCGGCGACCTTGTCCAGCGTGCCCTGCCAGCCGTCGACGTTGTGCCAGACTCCTGCCGCGTCCTGCCACTGCACCACGGTCCAGAGGTCCTGCCAGGCCAGGCCAGAGGTAGCCCATCTCTCGTCAAAGGTCGCCTGGAGGACGATCAGAGCGCCTGCAGTTTTTTGAGCGTCTCCCGGAGACGGCGGCAGCATCGTGGGGCGCGGCGGCAGGTTCGGCGGGGCCGCCTGCGCCGGGCCGGAAAAGGTGCACAGCGTCAGCAAGGCCAGCCCGACGGTCAGGCCGGCAATCGACCAGGCCGTCCAACGTTTTTGTGCGCGCATGCTTGCTCTCCTTTCACCTGAGCCCTGGGCGAACGAAAGGCGCCATCACAGGGCCAGAGATGTTGTTGGACATTACCAGAGGCAAATAGATTTCCCTTTGCCGGAAGCCAAAGTCGTTGTGCGGTGCAGCCAGGTTGTCGGCCTGCAACGGCACGGCGTAGCGGAGGGGGGTGATGGCCGCGTTGCACATGCCCATGTCGGCCGCATCGACCTCAACCACGTAATCCAGCGCCGGGCCGCCGGGCGGGCCGGCAGGGACAGCGCTGAAGAGGTATTGCCCATCGCCGGCTGTGTCCTGGCTTTCGCGCAGCACGTCGGGCAGACCGTCGCCATCCGTGTCATCGTAGAGATCGACCGTGACGCCGGCCACGCCCTCGCCGCTGTCATAGAGGCCGTTATTGTTGTGGTCACAAAAGACCGTGCCGCTGACCGTACCGGAGGCAAAGAGGCCCATATCCTCGTCCAGGTCGTCGGCGCTGAGGGCGATGCTGCCGATCTGCGCCGTGGCGGGGTCGGCATCGGAGTCGATGTCGTCGCTGCCCTGATCCGCCGGGCTGATCTCCCAGCCGGCGGGGATAGCAGGGAAGTGGATGCAGTAGGAACCTGCGGTCAGGTTGGCAAAGAGGTAGGAGCCGTTGACAGTGGTCGTGCTCTGGGCAGGCGTCCCGCTGCAGGTGCCGTTGGCATAGAGATCGACGGCCAGCGCATCGACGCCCGGTTCGCCCGCGTCCTGGAGGCCGTCCTGGTCCGTGTCGTACCAGACGCGGTTGCCCAGCGAGAGCGTCGTCGCTGGCACACAGGCCTGGACCATGACATCGTCGATATACCAGCCCTCGCGGTTTATGCTGGTATCGGAGGCCAGGACAAAGCGGAAGCGCACCGAATGGCCGGCGTAGGCGTCCAGGTCGACGATCGAGTTGAGCCAGTTCTGGGGATCGCCGCACCAGGCGTTGTTGCCGCCGCGGGGGTTGGAGAAACCGGTGCTGATCGGCCCGTCATAGGGATCGGTGGCCAGGCCGGCGGTGATCTGCGTCCACGGCCCGCCGTCGACCGAGATGTCCAGCAGGCCGCCGTCGTAGCAGCCGCCGGAACGCGACTCTATGGTCTGGTGGTTCCAGAATTGGAGGGTGAGCGGGGACTGACCGGTGGGCAGGGCGATGGCGGGGGTTTGCAGGTACTGGTTGCTGACCGTGGAGGGGTCGTTGGCATGGTAGGCATAGCTGCCGCTGTGGGCGCGGACGGTGGATAAGGCCCATGTGTCGCCCGTGCCGCCGTGGCTCCAGCCCGGCGCGCCCGATTCCATGTTCTCGCTGAGGAGCGTCGTGGGCGTGCTGCCGGGGCCGCAGTCACCCGGAAGGGGGCGGGTGGTAAAGGACCAGGCGGAGGAGTAGGCGCTGCTGCCGCAGCCGTTGTCGGCGCGCACGCGCCACCAGTAGAGGGTGCTGCTGTTCAGGTCGGTAGCAGCGGTGTGGCTGGTGCCGTTCACGTCGGCGCTGTAGACCAGACTGCCGAAGGTGGGGCTGGTCGAGACTTCCAGATGGTAGGTGCCGGCCTGGCTGACCGCGTTCCATTGGAAGGTGGGGCGCAGGTCGACGTTGGTCGCGCCATTGGTCGGAGCGGCCAGCGTCGGCGCGCCGGGGGCAGCGCTGGCGAGGTTGAAGGTGACGGCCTTGACAACGGTATCGGAGCCCGAGACGCCGCTGACGTCGATCCCATAGTTGCCGGGAACGGCCGCGCCGGTGTTGCCGATGGTCAGCGTGCTGCTGTAAGGCGCCGGCTGGCCGTTGGGCGCAAAACTGACCGTCGTGCCGGTGGGGTTGCCCGTAGCGGAAAGGGTCACCGTGCCCGTAAAGCCCGTGCTGGCCACGTTGACAGCATAGATGCCGTCGGCGGGGGCGCAGACGTTCAACACCTCTGGCGTGACCTCGATATCGAAAGGCGTCAGATTGCGCCCGTCGAGCACCTCGACGCCGCTGCCGATGGGGTCGAGCCAGTTGCTCAGGCGCGTGGCGTTCGTGCCGCCGCCGGTCCAGGAGCGGAAAAAGCGCCCGTACCAGTCCGAGTCGTTGTTGCCGCAGGCAGCATACCCGCCGTGGAGCTGGCCGATGATGCGTCCCTCCGGGCTGAAGAGGGGCGAACCGGAGGAACCGGGCTCGGTCGTGCCAATGTCCCAGTCGGTGATGCGGATGTGGGTGCCGTCGCCAGGGACGCTCGTGCCCAGATAGGATGTGATCGAAGTGGGGTCGTTCTCGAAGCTGATGCGCTTTTCGTCGCAGTTGGGATGGTGGATGGCGACGGCGGAAGAGGTTGCCTGGTCACGGCGATCCCAGCCGGCCAGATACGGGTTGTGGGCCGGGTTGAGCGGGTCGTCCATCTCGATCAGGGTCACGTCCGAGGGGCTGTAACTGGCGCGGAAGATGGCGCCCGAGTTGAACTGGTCGAGCGTGCCGTCGCCCGGCCCGCCGCTGGCGGGGCTGTCTGGCGGGCGACACCACGAGTTCTCATAGTTCCAGTAGACGACAACCGTGGCCGCGTTGCTGGAGGTGACGCCGCAGTGGTTGGCGGTCAGAAAGTAGGGCGTCAGGTCCTGCGCGGTGTTGTTGACCAGCGCGCCGGTGCAGGTCCACGAGCCGTTGCGGGTATAGACGCCCACCGAGCGGATCTGGTCGCGCCAGGCGTCGACCTGCGGGAAACCGTCGGCGGCGGAGCAGATGACGTCGAGGTTGCAGGCGCCGGAAAGCGGCACACGGGGGTCGCCAAAGCCGGTATAGTCGTGGTTGACAGAGGTCAGTTCCAGCGCCAGTTGGTTGGCAGCGTCGCGGGGCAGGACGACTTCGACGACGATCTCATCGCCGCGAACGACCGGCGTCCACAACTGGCCGTGCTCTTCATTGTCGGCGTCGGTGAAGGGGCCGACGATGTGGCTATAGTCCGTGTTGTAGAGCAGCAGCCGGCCTCCTGGCGGCATGCGGTAGGTGGTAAAGCCCAGGTTGATCGAATAGGCGCCGGGCGACTGGATGCGCAGCCGCCACAGGCGCTCGCCGCCGGGCAGGGTCTCCCAGGTGCCGTTGTTGGCCGGATCGACTTTGACCTCCAGCGGATAGGCGACGCGGGGTGGATAGCCCTGGGCGGCGAAGAGGTCGTCCTCGGCGCGGATGCGGTCGAGCTTGAGGGGCGGCATGCGCAGCAGCTCTACCTGCTCCAGAGGGCGTGCTCCCTGCGCCAGCGGCGGCGGAGGCTCCTGCTGTGGCTGCGCCTGGGCCGGCAACGCCAGCCAGGTCAGCAGGCCAATGAGCAAAGCCAGGACAAAGGGAAACAGCTTTTTCATAGGGTTCCTCATCATGCGTTTAGAGATTTCTTTTGCTGTGTCCTCCGGCCCTGGCCTTTCGCTCTGTGCTGTCCGGCGCGGCCGGGGAAGCTGGTACATTGTATACCGGTTCGACAAATTCGCCAACTCCCCGTGTGCTGGGTGTTCGAAGCAAAAGAGTAGAACGCCCCACCCACCC
>DAOTYD010000106.1:0-40154 GCA_034435295.1 Anaerolineae bacterium
GATGACCGAAAAACCGACAATGGAGGTAAATTCGGCAAACCAGACGATCCAGAGGGTGCGCTTCCAGGGGGTCATGGTTCAGTCGGCTCTTGTCGCAGGGTGGGGATCAGGCCGACGATGAAGAAAAAGACAAAGGCCAGATCGATCAGGAAGAAGGAATGATCGACCAGACCGTGCGCCAGCATGTCGGCCATGGCGCCCATAAAGCCCAGCGCCAGGGCGCGGCTGTCGGCGTCGCGCAGCCGGCGCAGCGGCAGAGCGGTTCGCCAAAAGGCCGCCTGGAGCCAGATTCCCGCTGCCAGCCCCAGGATGCCCAGCCGCGACCAGTGATCCAGCAAAAAGTTGTGCGGGTGGGAAAGGTCAGGCTCCTGCCAGGCGCTGGGGAGGATGTAGCGTCCGCGGTACTGGTAGAGAAAGTTGTCCGGCCCGACGCCAAGCCAGGGATGATCGCGGATCATCGACCATGTGGCCTGCCACAGTTTGAGGCGGAAAAAGGTCGTCCCGCCCTGCGTGTCCAGCAGCGAGGCAAAGCGCGGATGGCGCAGCAGAGGGATGGCGGCAAGGGCGGCGGCGGCGATGCCCCCCAGCGTGACCCACAGCCAGCGCCCGCCGGTCAGCAGGCCGATGGTCAGCAGGGAGGCGGGCACGCCCAACAGCAGCGCGCCTTTGGAAAAAGTGAGCAGCAGCGCCAGGGCCACCGGCAGGGCAGCCAGCCCGTAGACGATCCGCCGCCAGCGGCAGCGGCCAAAGAGGGGAATGGCGATCAGCAGCGGCAGGACGCGGCCCAGGTAGAGGCCGACGTTGTTGGGCGAGCCATAGACCGAGCGCAGGCGCGGCAGGCCGGCTTCGGCGGTGATCAGGTTGATGCCGAGCGCGTATTGCATCAGGCCGATCAGCGCCACGGCGACGCCGCCAGCGATGAAAAAGTCGACGATACGCCAGACGTCGCGCCGCTCCAGATGGGTTGTGCGCAGCATCAGGTAGAAAAGCGCCGGCTCAATGATGACCAACCGCAGCTCACGCCAGGCAACGCGCTGAAAGTCGGCAAAGAGGGTGGAGAGGATGGCGACGATGACGAGGAGGAGGGTGGGGAGGTCTGCGGGCGTGCGGGTGTACAGGTGGGTAAGTTTGCAAGTTTGCAAGTGTGCAAGGGGGCGGCGGAGGAGCCAGGCGGCGAGGGTGAAGAGGGTGACGATTTCGGCCATAGAGAAGGCTTTGTCAAGCAGGGGACGGGGGAGGGTGTAGAAGGGAGCCAGGGCGGCGATGAGGGCCAGGCCCAGTTCGGGGCGCAGGAGGATCAGAATGAAGAGGACCAGGGCGGCCAGGATGGTCAGCAGGAACCAGGGGGAGTAGTAAAAGAGGGCCGCTGCAGCCAGCACCGCTGCGATGCCGGCGCCGTCCCCCAGGCGGCGGAAGGCGTTGCCTGCTTCCAGCCCCCAGGTCATCCAGGCGGAGGCCCACAGCAGCGCGGTGACGGCGGCGGCGATCAGCAGTTGCGCGCCGCCGCCAAGTTGCCTCCAACCGGCAGCGAGGGCCGCGCCCAGGGCGCCCCATGCGACGCGCCGTCCGGTGACGACCAGCCCGCAGAGACAGAGCAGCATCAGCAGACAGAAAACGGCCAGCGCAGCGCGGTAGGCTCTGTCGTCGGCGTGATAAGCGACGCTCCAGCCGGCCAGCGCCCACTGATCCCAGCCGCGGTCGGCCTCGACCACGGCCACGTGCGGCCCCGCTTCGAGTCCCTCTGCCACGGGGATGGTGAGGACCTGCGGCGCATAGTCCGGCGAGGTGAGGGTCAGATAGGCGCGGCCCTCCTCGTCACGGGGGAGCGCGTTGGCCGGTTTGCCGTCGATAGCGACGTAGAAGGTGCCGCGATAGTTCGCCCGCCGCACGCGCAGGCCGAAATCCGTGCCCCAGAAGGGGATCGTGACGCGCTCACCGCCGGCCTCACTGACGTCGGCGCCCAGCTCGGAAAACTCCCAGTCGCCTTCCCACGTCGCAACGCCGGAGAGGGGCGTATAGGCGCCGGGGGCGTTGAGGGGTTGGGCGGCGGCCAGCGCAGCGACGGCGCGGTAGACCGGGCGGGGTTCACCGTCGGGGGCAACGAGCGCAAATCCCCAGTGGCCGGCGGCGTCGGGCGTGCCGGAGGTGTGGAAGCGCCTGTCGGGGTCGGGTTGGAAGTGGGCCAGGCAGAGCGCGCCCATCCACGGCCACTCTCGGCGCGCGCGCTCAATGGCGGCGACGGTGTACGCGGCCTGGGTCTCGGCATCGACCTCTCCCCAGATCGAGGGGATGGTTTCGCCTGCGGACGGGGCGTTCCAGCCCAGGTGGGAGGCCCAGACGGCCTTTTCACCGTCGCCGTGGGCGATCATTCTTTCGCGTAGTAAGATAGAGCGCGAGAAGTTGAGCACACCTTCGTCGACCCGACGGTCGTCTGGCCCTGTGTCGAAGCCATAGGCCTGGACGGCGAGAATGTCAAAGAAAGGCGCGGCCCCGGCGACGTACAGCCGCTCCAGGAAACGCCCTTCGGAGAGGTTTTCCGGCCCTTGCTCCGTTGTGGGGGCCAGGCTGCCCAGCAGGATGCGCGCGCCAGGATCGGCGGCGCGGATGGCCTCGGCGGCCTGTTGCAAGAGATGGGCATAGGCCGAAGGGTTGGGGTTGGACCCCCAGCCGTCGCGCAAATTGGGGTTGTTCCAGACCTGGTACTCGTCGATCTGCGCGCCGTAGCGCGCGGCAAAGGCAGCAGCAAAGCGGGCGAACGCATCTGCCGGAGGCGGCGTCCCGGCCCAGGTGGGGGCGTCGTCCAGCACGGCGATGATGCGCAGATGGCGCGCCGTAGCCGCCTCGACGATCGCGTCCCAGGCCGCCCAGTCGTATGCGCCCGCTGTCGGCTCGATGCGCGCCCACGAAAAGGTCTGCCGCACCCAGGCAAAACCGCCTGCGTCGATCAGGTCGAGCGCCCAGGCCAGCTCTTTCTCGTTGTATTGGGCCAGCGCGGCGTTGACGCAGAGAGGAGTCACGTCGCTGCCGCTGACCGGCTCCGGCAGGCCCGCCGGGATGCCTCTCGTAACGGCGCGCTGGTGGGCGACCAGGGCGGTTGTCCCCAGGATGGACCAGACGAGCAGCGCCAGCAGCGCTGCAAAGGCCAGGACCTGGCGGTTCATTGTCCCTCTGACTGCATGCCGACCCAGCGCACGGCGGTGATGGAACCGTCGTCGGTGATGCGGCGCGCTGTGCCATCCAGCGTCACCAGGTAGAGATCGCCCAGGTAGACCACGGCAATCCGCCCGCCTGCCGGGTCCCAGGCCAGCGCCGGATAGCTCAACCCTGGCTCGCTGCTGTCCTGCGGAAAGAGTAGCCGCCGATCCGAGCCATCACAGTCCATCAGAAAGAGGTCGTAGGGGCTGGTCTGCGATGTGTAGGGGACACGCGCCCGCCCGAAAACGATCAAGTCACCCTGCGGTGAGAAAGACGGGTTCGACCACATGCCCACTTCGGAGGCCAGTTCGGCGGTCAGCGTGACGGTGATGTGGCGGTTTTCCTCTCCGATGCCCACTGCGTAGAGGTCAAAGACCGGGCTATCTTCTGGCAGTTCGCCGGTCGGAGCGGGGCCGTGGGCCAGAGTGACCAGGCTCGTGCTGTCGGGGCTCCAGGCGACGGTGGGGGTCCAGGCCCAGGCCGCGTAGGTACGGTAGGGTGGGAACTGGAGCAGGGTGAGCGTCTGGCGGTCCGAGAGGCGCAGGATGCCGACCTCGTCGGCGCGGGCGTAGGCCAGGGCCTGTCCGCCAGGCGCCCAGCTATAAACTGTGCCCCACCAGCCATAAGAGCCTCCCGCCGTGGGGCCGAGTACCTGCTGACGGTTGAGCAGCGCGCCGTCGCTGGCCCGTGGCCGGGCAGTGTAGAGGTTGTTCAGCGCTTCCCAGCCGGGCGCCGCTTCGCGCACGTTGCCGGTGGAATAGGCAATTGTCTGTCCGTCGGGCGCCCAGGCGGCCCAGAGGACGTTTTCCACCTCCAGTTGGACCGCTTCAGCGTTGGCAGTGACGGTGTCGATCAGCCACAGCGTGTTGAGCGTCTCGCTCGCGGTGGAGGCGCGGGTGTAGAGGAGCCGGCTCCCGTCGGCGGAAAGGTCAAAGACTCGCCCGTCCAGATCGCCCGTGACGGTCAGCCGATGACGGTTGCCGCTCGTGTTGCGCATCACCCAGGCGTTGTGGGCGGCAAGATAAGCTATCGTGCCCGAGATGGGGGCAGCGACAACCTCCTGCCGCGCGCCGATGAGCAGCAGTTCGTTCTGCGGCTGGCGGACAGTGACGCGCTGGATCAGCCGTCGCTCCACCTCGACGCCGTCCTCCAGCGTGATGGCATAGGTATCGACCTGCAAGCCGTTGACGCCCGCGCTCAGCAGGCGCGTTTGGCCTGCCGGCAGTGTGGCATCGCGCACCGTTTCTCGTCCATAGGGGATGATGCGTTCCTCTGTGTCGGTCTGCACGGTGACGCGGACGACGCGGACGGTGAGGTTGTTGGTCAGGAAGCTGTTTTCGGGTGGCGAGACGCGGTCGTCGTCGTCGAGGGTGATCCCTTCCTGGAGCAGCAGGTCGTGGACCGTTTGCGCCTCGCTGGTGATGGTGCGCGTTTCGCCATCGGCGATGAGGGTGATCGTGAGCCCCCCTGGCGGAGCGGGCATGCAGGCGGTCACCAGCAGCAAGAGCAAGCAGAGAATTGCCAGCAAGATGGATTTTGCCATCGCTGGCGATTATACCAGCAAGCAGGAGGCTTGGCAAAGGGGCGATGGAGAGGGGAGACAAGGGGATGGGGAGAGGGTGAGGAGGAGACAGGCGGCTTGCTGAGTGTGGATAGGGGATGTATACTGTGAGCAGGAGGATTTCGATGGTTCAGCTTGTGCCGTCTTGTGGGGTAGGGACGCTGGAGCGCCATGCGGATTTTGCCTCGCGCTTTGTCGACGCGCGCCATGTCGATGTCTGGCTGCCGCCGGAATATTCCAGCGTTGGCCAGTGCGGGTTCCCCGTGCTCTATATGCACGATGGACAGAACCTGTTTCGGGCAGAGGACGCCTTTATGGGGGTGGATTGGGACGTCGCCGGGGCGGTCGTTCGCCTGGTTGAGGGGGGCATCATCGAGCCGGTGATCGTTGTCGGTATCTGGAACACCGCAAAGCGCCGTCAGGAGTACATGCCGCAAAAGCCATTCGAGGCGCGCGGCGGTGCCTGCGAGTTGCCAGGATATGAGGGGCTGTACGGCGGGCCGCCTCTATCGGATGCCTATCTTGGCTTTCTCGTCGAGGAGCTCAAGCCTTTCATCGACCGCACCTATCTGACCTGTCCGGAACGGGAAAAGACCTGGATGATGGGTTCGAGCATGGGCGGTTTGGTCTCGCTCTATGCGTTGTGTGAGGCGCCGCACATGCTCGGCGGCGTGGCGTGTCTGTCGACGCACTGGCCCGTGCTCGAGTGGGCCATGGTGGACTATGTGCGCCGTCATCTGCCACCGCCGGGGCAGCACAGGCTCTATTTCGATTATGGCACCGAGACGCTGGATGCTTTTTATGCAGAGCACCAGGGGCGGATCGACGAGGTGATGAGGGCGGCAGGGTACGTGGAGGGCAGAGACTGGATCACGCGCTGCTTTGAGGGGGCGGAACATTCGGAACGGGCATGGCGGGAGCGGGTACACATCCCCCTGGCGTTTCTGTTAGGAGATCGGTCGAAAGCGTAGGGGCGTGCCAACAGAACAGTCTGCTGTGGCTGGGTAAGAGGGACAGATAACGGCTTGCGGCGGATTGCCAGCGCCGTTATCTGTTTGTTGGGTAGAGTTTTAGCGGCAGAGAGTTACCACTGCTGCTGGCGGCGGCGGCCGCCGCCGCTTCCGCGATCACCCCAGCGGTCGCCGGGGCGATCATCGCGGCGCGGGCGTGCTTCCGCCACCCTGAGCGGGCGGCCTTCGAG
Organism: Anaerolineae bacterium; assembly: GCA_034435295.1. Lineage (GTDB taxonomy): Bacteria > Chloroflexota > Anaerolineae > B4-G1 > DUEL01 > DAOTYD01. The sequence continues at coordinate 5,958 of DAOTYD010000106.1, forward strand.
TTCGTGACCGTTGAGCTGCTCGATGGCTTTTGCCGCCGCGCTTTGGTCGGCCATCTCAACGAACGCAAACCCCTTGGATCGCCCCGTCATCCGGTCGATGATCAGCTCGACCGAAGAGACCTCGCCAACGGTCGCAAAGAGTTCCGACAGAGCGGCCTCCGTGGTGCCATAGTTCAGATTGCCGACGTACAGTTTTTTGCCCACAGTTCTTTTCTCCGAATTGGGTTGAAAAAAGACCGCCCAGCCTCGCAAGTCTGGGCAGTCTCAGCCAAAACTCACGCAGACGATGATATTCTACCACATTTGCTTGATACGACAAGTCCAGGTGCCCCCCCGTGGGGCTGCTGTTTTTTGGCCACAGATTACACAGATTCCGTAACTGCTCAGGCAAAGGGGGTTTCACCAAGACACCAGGTCACCAAGGTGGTAGAAGACACGAATGCTTCCCTATACGGGTAAACCGCCTGTTTTCCTTTGTGTCTTTGTGACTTGGTGGTAAAAAGCCTTCAGACTGAGCAGATACCAGATTTCACAGATTTCACGGCCTGTGACCCCCGCCAGTGGAGGCCGCCGGGTCACAGACCCGGCGGGAGCAGGGTGGGGGGGGCGCGACGTTTTCTTGCCAGCAGGACAACCAGCGCGCCCAGCGGCAGGGCGACCGTAGAGAGGGGGCACGGGCCAGCGGACGGCTCTTCTACCGGTTCTTCTGGTTCTGTGGGGGCGGACGGCGGCTGACTGGCCTCGCTGAAGAGAGCGATGTCGTCTACCCACAGGTCGCCCACGCTTTGGCCCTCGGCGGCTTCGATGGTAAAGCCCAGGCCAGTGATGCGGGTGAGGTCGATGGTTTGCAGGCTGTTTTCTTCGGCCCACGACGCCCGTTCCCATTCGCTCCAGGGGAAGGCGAAGGAGGTCCACTCCTCTTCTGCTTCCCATCTGACCTCGAAAGGCGTGGCGGCATCAGGGTCGCCGGAGTAGACGGTCAGTACGATGGGTTGGTTTTCTCCTGTCGTGCGCAGCCAGAGGGCGAGGCCATCGCTCTGGCTCCAGTCCTGCGGCTCGTCGAAACCCGTGCCGCACCAGCCATAGCTCCAACTCTCGATCTCGTGGTGGATATGCAGGGCAGCCGATCCGCTGTGGACACTGCCGGCTTCTGCGGCGCAGGCGATGTGCGAGCCACTGGGCGCGTCGGCTTCCCACCAGCCTGCGGCTGACTCGAAATCGTCGATCGTGCCCGTTGCTGCTGGCGCGCCGATGGGCTCGGCGATGGGCAGCGGTTCGACGGGCTGTGGCTGGGGGCGCGGGCTGCTGCCATAGTAGCTCTGGATGGCCTGGTCGACGAAATCGACAAAGAGCGGGGCAATTTCGCGGTTGGCGCGCTCGTTGGGGTGGGCGTCATGGTTGTCGTAGCGATATTCGGAGCGCAAAAAGTTGTCGTCGCCGGCCAGCAGGCCGAAAAAGTCGAAGGTGAACAGATTGGAGTGGCCGGCCAGATACTCGTCCGACTGCAGCCAGTTGGCAAAGGCGCGCGCCCGCCGCGCCTCCGCGCGATCGCTGGAACCGGGCACCTGGGGCGGCTGGGTAACGATGATGAAAATCTTGGCCGGGTATTGGTCGATCCGGTCGCGGATCGTGTAGTAGTAGGACTGGTACTCGGCCAGTTGCTCATCGCTGCCGATGCTGCTGGCGGAGAAGCAGGACTTGAAGATGATGACGTCATAGGCCATCAGGTGGCTGAACGTGTTGTCGGGCGGGTCGTGCAGGGGCTGGGAGAAGATGCGCGCAAAGCCGTCGGGGTCCGTGTTGTCGTCGGGGACGTCGAAATGGGTGCCGGTGTAGGAGCCGTCGGCCAGACGCAGGCCGTCGCCGTTGTAGCCGTGATCGTAGAACTCGTAACCGCGGGCGGTGAACATCTCGCGCACGCCGCCTTCCTCGATCAGATTGTGGCCGCACGAGTGGTGAAGGAAGATAATGCGGACGGGTTGGTCCTGGGCCTGCGCATTCCAGGGCAGGACGAGGAGGAGGAGAAGCAAAGCGCATATTAGGCTGCACAGCCGGGAGCGATTCATGGCGCACCTCCTGGGGTGGATAGGAACAGTATAGCACAAAACGGCAGGGGAGCAATTTCTTGACAATTCTTTCGTTGGGGAGTATAATGCTCCCTGCGTTGCGGGGTAGAGCAGTGGTAGCTCGTCAGGCTCATAACCTGAAGGTCGCTGGTTCGAATCCAGCCCCCGCTACCTGAGACCTCAAGGCCAGAGCGTGAAACGGGCCTTGAGGTTTTTAGCTACATTTCGTAAACAAAGGAGAAATCAATGAACACAGAGAAATGGACCCCGAGGATTTCCCCCTATGACCCCCGTCGAGTCGATGGCGCAACGGTGACCGAGGACGAACACGGACGGTTGATCGAATCGGCTGACTGTGGCACTCGCTGCCCTGGCTGCGGTATCTGCTGTGCTGGCTACCGCGACGTTGTCACGGCGGATTATGCTGGCGAAGAGGATTTTGCTGGCAATTTCCGGCAGGGACGTGGCGGTCTGGTCAGACTGGGGGATGGACTGTGGTATCGTTCAGCCCATTGCGGCCAGTCCTGTCCCGGCTATGGAGAATGCTGTCCTCCTTTCGACTTGCGTCAGCGGCCGCAAACTGTTGACGATGCCCGGCGCATCTTGTTGGAACGTGACGACAGTCAGCGTTGGGAAATGCAGGAGGCTCTGCTTATCCTTGCCCACGAAGGCAGCGCTGCTGCTGTGGCCGTGTTGGAATCCTATCTGCCGCGCGCGCACGCTCGCCTGGAAGGCTTTGCCGAATGCGCGCTGGAAGAGGGACGATATTCTGCCACCGTCCCGCGTAATGCCGAGGAGGCGCTGCGGATGCTGAAGCAGCGGGTTCGACAGAACTGGGAAGACCGCGCCTGCGAGATCCAGTCCAGGATTGATGAGGAACTGAGGCCCGAACTGGAGCGCCGGCAGTATGAACTGGAGGTTGCCCGTCGGCTGCTGGAGAAGGCCGCGGACGAAGCGGCGCGAGAGACCTGGCGAATCCAGGTAGATGTGTTCGAGATGCTGGTCGGCATGGCTGAGGGAGAGATTGAAGAACAGCTCCAGGAGATGGCCTTGTGTGATGCGTTTATCGCCGAAATCGATGCGGATCTTGCCTCTGAGGCTTGACAGCAGACGGCTGTCTCAGCGGACAAGCAGCGCGAACAGCAGCGCGGCGGCGAAGCGGCCCGCGCCGGAGAGGACAAAGTTGGCCGTATAGCCCCAGCGCGTGGCGATCAGGCCGCCCAGTGCTGATCCGCCAGCGTAAGTGGCCATGACGACGATCTGGTAGAGCGCCGAGTAGCGCGCCCGTTGCTCGGGGAGCATCTGCGTCAGCAGAAAATTAAAGCTCGCCAGCCCATAGCCTGCCCACATGAAACCAGAGACCATCTCGATAGGCACGAGTTGCCAGCTCGAGCGCGCCAGCGCCCAGCCCCACGGGACGAGAGGGATGAGCAGGCCGGTGAGAAGCTGGACCTTGCGCGGCCCCCAGCGGTCGGAGAGGATGCCGAACAGCCGCTGGCCCGGCAGCGCCGCCAGGCCATTGACCACGCTGATCGCGCCGACAAAGGCGGCGCTGGCCCGCAGCCCCTCGACCAGATAGACGCTGAAGAACGGCCCCGCCACCCCCAGCGAGAGGTTCCACAGCGCAGTGATGGCGCAAAGGCTCAGAAAGCTGCTGGAGATGCGACCGGCACGGGTTGGAACGCTGTCTCTGGCCGCGGGCCGCGGGGCAGGATCGTCCAGCCGGGCAAAGCTGAGGCTGGAAGCCAGGCCAAAGACAAAGGCCAGCCCCATTGCCAGAGGGTAACCCGTCGCGTTGCCAGCGCGGGTGATCAGCACCCCGACCGTGTAGGCAGCGACCATGCCGAACAGGCCCATAGCAATGTTGCGCGAGGCAAAGTAGCGCCCGCGCCAGTTCAGAGGGACAATGTCAGCGGTCAGCGAGGTCCACGCCGGGACGCCCAGGTTGGCAAAGGCGGTGCGGACGATCGCCAGGCCGATGGCGACGGCGACAGCGGCCGGCCCGCTAAAGGCCAGCGGCAGCAGCGCCAGCAGCAAAAGAGTAGAGCGGGCGACGCCGCCACCGGTGAGCAGACAGAATTGCTTGCGTCGTCCCCACCGCTCGACGACGGCCGCCCCCGGCAGGAGCAGCACGGCCGCAACCAGGCTGGAGAGGGCGCTCATCAGCCCGATCTGGGCGCGGTTGGCGCCCAGCGCCAGCACGAACAGGGAGAGGTAGGCGATGACGATCGATTCGCTGGCCTGCGCAAAGACGCCGTCGAGCCAGAACCAGCGCAGGTTGCGCCGCACCGACGGCGCAAGGGGATCGGTCCAGCGGCCGCCGGCGGTGATCCGCCCCATGCTGCGCCGCAGACGCGCTAACCACGGCGCGGCGGGGTGGGGGTGCTTTTCCGCAGGGCGCCCCGTCTGATCAGAGGGACGGTTTTCCTTCACAGGGGCAGTCGGCAGCTAGATTTGCTCGAAGTAGGGTGCGTCCACGACAAAGACCGTGGCGCAATGGACTTTGGGGTCGGCTCCGCTGCACGTCCCGCGCAGCAGTTCGATGGCGGCGTCGATCTGTTCTTCCTCCAGGCCGATCAGCAGTGTGGCGTTGCCGCGCCGCAAAAAGCCGCCTGTGCTGGCAACGCGCGTCACCCGGTAGCCGTGCGTAACCAGCCGGTCTATGATCCGTTCCTCATCCGCATCCCGCACGATGGCAATCATGAGCTTCATAGCTGTTCGAACCGTTCGACATTCAATGCGTACAGCAGCGCGCCGCCGACCTCGACCTCGATCATCGGCGGCTGCATCTGGACCGACAGCACTTCCACGTGGGCGGGGACCATCTGGCGCTGGCGGCGGCAGCACTGGCGGAAGTGGTCCACCAGGCGCGGCAGGTCCACCCGGTCCAGGCCAATGAGCAGGGAAACGCTCGCACCGACCAGAAAGCCGCCGCTGGTGTCGATGCGGGTGACAAAAAAGCCGTCCGCCGTCAGACGCTGGATCAGCGTGTTGGCCTGCGAACCGCTGACGGTGGCAATGACCAGCAGGTTGACCGAATCGTTCATTGCCCTTTTTCCCCCTCACAGTATACCATGAAATGCCTGAAAGTGGGATTGACAAATTCGCCACTTTCGACTAAAACAGGCGCTATGTCAAAAGAACACGAGCTTGACCAACCATCTCCCTTGCTGGACGAAGGGGGGCGCCTCCTTCAGGTCGGCTGGTCGCGCCAGCCGCTGCTCGACTGTAACCTGGAGAACGCCCGCTTCTATGCCCTGCGCCCCCTTCAGCGCTTCCGCATCAAGCGCTGGGACTATTACGGGGTGACCACGCCAACGCACTATTACTCCTTCACCCTGGCCGATCTGGGATATGCCGGGCAGGTGTTTGCCTACGTGGTCGATTTCGGGCAGCGCACGTTTCACGAAGAGACACTGACCATCCCCCTGGGGCAGGGCATCCTTCTGCCGCGCAACAGCACCGAAGGCGTGAGCCGCTACGAGGGCGCCAAAGCGCGCATGCTCTTCGAAGCCGGCGCTGAGGAACGGCACGTCGCCGTCGACTGGCCCTCCTTCGGCCAGCACGGCCTGTCGGCTGACATCCATCTTGCCCTCCCCCCTGCCCACGAGTCGATGACGATTGTGATCCCCATCGGCCGCAACCGCTTCTATTACAACCGCAAAGTCAACTGCATGCCGGCCACAGGCTGGATCCGCCTGGGTGGGGAGCAGGTCACGCTCGACCCCGCTCGAGCCCTGGGCAACCTGGACTGGGGCCGCGGCGTCTGGGAGTACAGATCGTTTTGGGTCTGGGCCAGCGCCTCGGGTTTCCTGGCCGACCGTCGCCGCGTTGGCCTGAACATGGGCTGCGGCTTTGGCGACACGTCGGCGGCAACGGAAAACGCCCTGATCCTGGAGGGGCGCATTCACAAGCTCGGCCGGGTCGATTTCACCTATGACTCGCGCGACTTGATGCGGCCATGGCGGATGGTCTCTGCGGATGGCCGGCTGAATCTCGAGTTTACCCCCTTCCTGGACCGCACCGCGGCGACCAACCTGCTCCTTATCACCAGCGAGGTCCACCAGATGTTTGGCCGCTACAGCGGCTCTGTGCGCAGCGACGACGGCGAAGAAATCCGCCTGGATGGGCTGATCGGCTTTGCCGAGGAGCATCACGCTCGCTGGTAAACGGTGAGGCGCGCAGCGTCCTTCGGGCGCGGTTTCAACTGCCAGATGGCGACCGGCGATACGCGATACGCGATACGCGATACGCCAGCCTTTGACACATCCTCCAAAGCGGGGTATACTCATCCCCTGTATGCGTCTGAAACGCCTCGAACTTCAGGGATACAAATCCTTTGCCAGCCGGACCGAGTTTGCTTTTCCGACGGGTATCACGGCCATCGTCGGCCCGAACGGCTCTGGCAAATCTAACATCGCTGACGCCATCCGCTGGGTGTTGGGCGAGCAGAGCCTGCGCCTCATGCGCGGCAAATCGACCACGGATATGATCTTTACCGGCAGCAAGCGTCGTCCCCGCTCTGGCATGGCCGAGGTGCTGCTGACCCTGGACAATGACGACGGCTGGCTGCCGGTCGAGTTCAGCGAGGTCACCATCGGTCGCCGCGCTTTCCGCTCCGGCGAGAGCGAGTATCTGCTCAACAACAACCGCATTCGCCTGCGCGACCTGAGCGACCTGCTGGCCGAGAGCGGCCTCAGCCAGCGCACCTATGCCGTCATCGGACAGGGGCTGATCGACACGGCCCTTTCGCTACGCCCGCAGGAACGCCGCACTCTCTTCGAGGAGGCTGCCGGCATCGCCATCTACCGGGCGCGGCGGGAGGAGGCGTTGGGCCGCCTGGAAGAGACCGCGCGCAACCTCGATCGCGTCCGCGACATTCTCGGCGAGATCACGCCGCGCCTCAAGCGGCTGGAGCAGCAGGCGGAGCGTTTCCAGGAGTACGAGCGCCTGGCGGCGCACCTGGAACGCCTCTTGCGGGCCTGGTACGGCTACCATTGGGGGCAGGCGCAGGAGGCGTTAAAAGTGGCCCGGGAGCGCGCCCGCGCGCTGGAAGAGCTGCTGGCCGGCCGTCGCCAGGAGTTGGACGCCGTCAGCGGCGCGCTGGACGAGCTGCGCCGCCGCCAGACCGAGCTGCGCGCCGGTCTGCGCGACGCCTACCGCCGCATTGCCGACCTGCACGACCAGGCCGACGCGGTGCAGCGGGAACTGGCCACGCTGACCGAGCGCTCGCGGCTGCTGGCGGCTCAGCGCGAAGAGGCGCTGGCCGAGCTGCCCGCGCTCCAGGCGCAGCGAGAAGCACAATCCCAGCGGGTCGAGCAGGCGCGAGCGCAGGCTGCGGCGCTGCGCGAGCGCGTAGCTGCCCAGGAAGCGCAGGTCAGCCGTATGGAGAGCGACCTGGCGGCGCTGCGTCGCCGCGCCGCCGAGGGCGGCGCCCGCCGCGAGCAGTTCCAGACCGGGCTGGCTGCCTTGCGAGCGCGGCAAAAGGATCTGGAGACGTCAGTCGGAGAGGCGCGCGCCGCCTGCATGCGCCTGGAGGCGGAGCAGGAGCTGCTGGCCCAACTGCGGGACGAGGCATCGGGCTTTTCTGAGGGAGCGCGCGCCCTCTTGCGCGCCAGCCTGCCCGGCGTGGTGGGGTTGCTCAGCCAGTTGTTGCAGGTACCCGCCGAATGGGAGCGGGCGGTCGAAGCGGCGCTGGGGACGCGGGCGCAGGCGCTGGTGGTGCGCGATTGGGCCGCCGTGGAGCTTGCCCGGCAGTCGTTGGGCGCAGAGGAGCGGGCGGTGCTGCTGCCGCTGAGCGAGTTGCGGGCGCAGGGCGGGCTGGCGCCGGCCGGTGCGCTGCGCGCCGCCGACGTGGTGCGCAGCGCCGCCGAGGTCCGCCCGGCGATCGAGGCACTGCTGGGGCAGACGTGGCTGGTCGATGACCTGGCAGCAGCGCAGGCACTGCGAGGCGAGCTATCCCCTGGCGCGCAGTGTGTGACGCGGGCCGGCGAGGTCGTTTCCGCCGATGGCGCCGTGACGCTGGGCGCTGCTGGCGGGGTACTGGCGCGCGAGCGCGCCTGGCGCGAGTTGCCGGCCCGTATGGAAGCGGCCCGCAGCCACCGTGACGAGCTGGAGTCCGAGTTGGACCGCGTGGCGCAGGCGCTCGCCGAATTGGAAGCAGCCCGCCAACAGGCCGAGCGGGAGGCGGCCGAGGCGTCCAACCGGCTGGTGCAGGCCGAGGCCGGGCCGCTGGGCCAGGCGCGCACCGAGTTGGCGCTGGCCCGACAGGCGGCAGAGAGCCAGCTTGCCCTGCTGCGGCGCGAAACGGCCGAACTGGAGCGCATCGAGGCCCAGTTGTCGGCGCGTCAACGGCGGGCGGAGGAACTGGCAGCGGGGCGGGCAGCCGCCGAGGAACGCCTGGCGCGTCTGCGCCAGGAGAGCACTCGCTTCGAGCAAGAGCTGGCCGATGTGCGGGCGCGCATCGGCCCCGCCGAGGAGACCCTCAACGGGTTGAGCCGTCAGCAGGAAGAGGCCGAGGCGCGGGAGCGGCAGGCGCGGATGCAGGTGCGGCAGATGGAGGAGCAGGTCAGCCGCGCGCAGCTCGAAGCTGTTCGCTGTCAGGACGCCCTCGACCGGCTGCAGGAGCGCATTCGGGAAGAGCTGGGCCTGGTCGAGCTGGAGGTGGCCGAGCAGGTCACGGCGCAGACGCCGCTGCCGCTGCATCCGCTCGTCTCGCGCCTGCCGGTGGTGGAACAACTGCCGGAGGGCCTGGAGGTCGAGATCCAGCGGCTCAAGGCGCGGCTGCATCAGCTTGGCCCGGTCAACCCCGCTGCGTTGCAGGAGTACGAAGAGACGGCCGGGCGGCATCGCTTTCTGAGCGAACAACTCCAGGATCTGGAACAGGCCTCGGCCCGCCTGCGCCAGGTGATCGATGAGCTCAACCAGAAGATGGAGCAGTCCTTCCTCGAGACCTTTCAGGCCATCGCCGCTGCTTTCGAAGAGTTCTTTGCCCGCCTCTTCAACGGTGGATCGGGCAGGCTGGAGCTGCTGGAAGCCGAGAACCTGCTGGATGCCGGCGTCGACATCATCGCCCGGCCGCCGGGCAAGCGCACGCAGGGGCTGGCCATGCTTTCCGGCGGCGAGCGCGCCCTGACCGCGGCGGCGCTGATCTTTGCCATCCTCAGCGTCCGCGCCACGCCCTTCTGCGTGCTGGATGAGGTCGATGCGATGCTGGACGAGGCCAACGTCGTGCGCTTCCGCACGGTGCTGGAAGAGCTCTCTGCCAGGACGCAGTTCATCGTCATCACCCACAACCGGGGCACGGTCGAGGCGGCGGACACGGCTTATGGCATCTCGATGGGCTCGGATGGCGTTTCGCAGGTCGTCTCGCTGCGGCTGGAAGGGAAAGAGGTGCGGGGATGAGCCGCGTGGCAATTCTGGCGACAGGGGGCACGGTGGCAATGCGCTACGACGCGGCGGCGGGAGGGGCGGTGCCGGCCCTGGGCGCAGAGGATTTGATGGCCCTGCTCCCGGAAGGTGCGCCGGAACTGGCTTTCGAGCAAATCTGCAATTTGCCCAGTTCGCACTTTACGCTGGAGACGCTGTGGCGGATCCGCGAACGCACGGCAGCCTGGCTGGAAGAGGCGGTCGATGGAGTGGTCATCACGCACGGGACAGACGTACTGGAGGAGACGGCTTATCTGCTCGACCTGACCGTGCCAGGTGACAGGCCAGTCGTGCTGACGGGGGCCATGCGCGCGGCGTCGGATGTGGGGGCGGATGGCCCGGCGAACCTGTGGGCGGCGGTGCGCGTGGCGACTGCGCCGCAGGCGCGCGGCCTGGGCGCGCTGGTGGTGCTCCACGACGAAATCCACGCCGCGCGCTTTGTCACCAAAGTCGATACGCTCTCTACCGGCGCGTTCCAGTCGCCCGGCTGGGGGCCGATCGGGCGCGTCGAGGGGGACGAGGTGCGCATCGGCAGCCGCGTGCAGCGACAGGTGTTTGCGTGCCCGGCGCTGGAGGAGCGGGTGGCGCTGCTCAAGCTGGGCGTTGGCATGGGAGTCGAACCGCTGGAAGACGCGCTGGCGCGCGGCGCGCGCGGAGTGGTGCTCGAAGGGCTGGGCGGCGGACGCATCCCGCCCTGGTGGCTGCCGGTCATCGAACAGGCGGTTGCCGCCGGCGTGACCGTCGTCGTCGCCAGCCGCTGCCCCGCCGGCCGCGTGTGGGACAGCTATGGCTATGCGGGTGCATACCGTTCGTTGCAGGAGCGCGGCTGTCTCTTTGCTGCCGGCTTGAACGGCCCAAAGGCGCGCATCCGGCTGATGGTGGTTTTGGGAATGGCCCAGGAGGCGGCAGATATTGCTCGTCTGTGGGTAGGCAAGACCCTAAAGGTCTTTAAGACCTTTAGGGTCTAAACAAGGAGGAGAAAAAACTGGAAACACAGGACCTGGCCAGGGGAATTGTCGATCTGCTGGTAGACAAGAAGGCAGAGGATGTTCTGCTGTTGCACATCGGCGAACTGACGACCATCGCCGAGTACTTTGTCATCTGCAGCGGCACGAGCGAGCGGCAACTGCGCACGCTGGTCAGCGCGCTGCGCGAAGAGGTCAAGGCCGCCTATGGGATCATTCCACTGCACATCGAAGGCGATGCGTCGTCGGGGTGGATTCTGGCCGATTACGGCGCGGTGGTGGTGCACTTCTTTGCCCCTGAGCTGCGGGCCTTTTACGACCTGGAAGGGCTGTGGCGAGGAGGGCGGGTGGTGGTGCGCATTCAGTAGAGCGGTGCGCCCAGGAGAGGGGGATGTGGCCCAACGATATGCCGTGATCGGCACGTCCGGTTCCGGCAAGACGACCCTGGCGCGGCAGATTGCCACAGCGCTGGGCATCCCCCACGTCGAGCTGGACGCGCTCAACTGGGGGCCGGATTGGACAGCGGCGCCGCTGGATGTCTTTCGGGCGCGCGTGGCGGAGGCGCTGGCTGGCCCGGCCTGGGCCGTCGACGGGAATTACAGCAGGGTGCGCGACCTGGTCTGGGGCCGCGCCGAGACGCTGGTCTGGCTCGACTATTCCCTGCCCCTTATCCTGGCGCGGGTGGTCTGGCGCACGCTGAGGCGCTCACTGGCCCGCGAGGAGCTGTGGGGCGGCAACCGCGAGTCGTTGCGCATGGCGTTCTTCAGTCGGGATTCGATCATCCTTTGGACGTTGCAGACCTGCAAGAGGCGTCGCCGCGAATATCCGCTTTTGGTAGCGCAGCCTGAGTATGCTCACCTGGAGCTGGTGCGTCTGCGCTCGCCGCGCGCGGCGCGGCTCTGGCTGGCGGAGCTGGGCCCAATCGCTGGAGGGGAGACGGTATGAAAAGCCTGGTCACTGGAGCAACTGGTTTCATTGGCAGTCATCTGGCTGAGGCGCTCGTCGCAGCCGGCGATGACGTCCGCGCGCTCGTCCGCCCGACCAGCGACGTGGCGCATCTCTACCGGCTGGGGGTAGAGCTTTGCCCTGGCGATCTCACTGACGCGGCCAGCGTCGAGCGGGCGGTCGATGGTGTCGAGCGGGTCTTTCACTGCGCCGCCGTGGTCACGGATTGGGACCCGCAGGGCCTTTCGCAGGCTGTCAATGTGGAAGGCACGGGCCTTCTGGCCGAGGCCGCACTCCGCGCTGGCGTGCGCAAATTCGTCCACGTCAGTTCTACCGAGGTCTATGGCCATCCCGACGCCTTTGTTTCCGAGGACGCGCCCTATCGCTATCGCGGCTGGCCCTATTGCAACACCAAGATCGATGGCGAAAAGCGGATCTGGGAGGCCCATCAGCGGGGGTTGCCGGTGACGGTGCTGCGCCCGGCGACGGTCTATGGACCGCGCTCCGAGAGCGTCGTCGTCGAGTTTGTCAATCTGATGAAGGATGGGCAGATGCTGCTCATCGACCGGGGCTGCAAGACGGCCGGCCTGTGCTATGTCAGCGACCTGGTGGAGCTGATGCTCCAGGTGGGGCGGCCGGAGGTTGGGCTGGGGCGGGTCTATAACGTGGCGGACGGCACACATACGACGTGGGCCGAGTTCGTCAACGGGCTGGCGGCGCTGATCGGCCTGCCGCCGGTGCGCTTTTCCCTGCCGCGTCGCCTGGCCTATCCGCTGGGCTGGCTGATGGAGCGCTGGGCGGCATTGCGAGGAGCTGGCCATCGCCCCTTGCTGACGCGCATGGCGGTCGAGTTCCTGGGCACGCACCAGGCTGCTTCCATCGACCGCGCGCAGCGGGAATTGGGCTTTGCGCCCAGGGTTTTGCTGGAAGAGGGCCTGCAGCGGGTAGGGGAGTGGCTGAGCAAGCAATAGGGCGTGTATCTACCTGCCCACTACCCTCCCGCAGGTTAGAAAGTGGCTGGTAAGAGGGCAGCGTCCAAACCTGCGGGAGGGTAGGCATTACGGCGGTGTACTGTTTTACCGCCGAGGCTGGTGGTCTTGAAGCTCCCGCAATGCGAGCTGCTCTTCATACGGCATCTTCAGCCTTTGCGCCGCCTCGAGGCTCCTCTGCCAGGCGAGCTGCGCCGCGCCCAGTCGCCCTTTCTGATATTCGTAGCGACCCTGTAACAGCCAGGCCCGGGGTTGGGCCACCGTAAAGATGCGGGCGAAGCGGCGCAACGCCCGGCACATGGTTCTCGCTGCGCGGTCGGCCTGTCTGCGTTCGGGGGCTGGAGCGTCCTGGCTGCGGGCGTGCAGGGCGAGATAGACCTCTACGGTGCCGCAGTAACCCTCGATGATTCCCATCGCCACGGGGGGGAGTTGTGCGATGTGTTGGGCGGCCAGGTCGGCCATCTCGCGGGCGCGGGCAAGGTTCCCCTGGCGCAGACTGGCCAGCGCCAGCGCGCCATAGACGCGGATCTCTTCGACCATGCCGATCCGCTCCGAGAGGAGCGGGAGCGCTTCTTCCAGCAAACGGGTTGCCTCGTCGACATCGTTGGCGCCGTCCATACGCAAGAGGCATTCGGCCTGTCCGACCAGGCCCCAGGTGCGTTGTTGGGCGTCGCCGTCGCGGCGCCCTGCCTCGCAAATCTTCTGATATGTTTGCCGGCACTGCTCAAACTCGCCGCGGAAATAGAGCGCCCAGGCCAGCAGGCCCATGCTTTCTCCCAGGCGATGGCGGTCGCCCAGCTTTTCCCATATCCCGATTGCCCGGCGGATGTTTTGGTAAGCCTGGACGTGCTGGCCGGTTCCCAGCAGATAGAGGCCGCCGACCATCAAAGCCCAGGCCTGGGCGGCCAGGTCCTGGATATTGACGGCGGTCTCGAGGGCGCGGCTGCTGTAGGCCAGGGCCAGCCTGTCCAGGCCGCTGACGCCGCAGGCGATGCACATATTGGAGTAGGCGCGCGCCAGCACGGGGGAGGGGCCGGCGCGCTCGGCCAGGTTGAGCGTGCGCAGCGAGGTATAGATGCCGCGGGTCGTCTCGTTGGAAAAGTAGTAGATTTCGCTGAGCAGGGCGTAGGCGCGGGCGGCTTCGGTCAGGGCGGCGATCTCCTGGGGCGGGCGTTTTTCGGGGATTGGCGGACGGAGGCGGTGGCTGGCCTGGCGCAGCAACTGCACCGCCAGGCTGTAGATGAGGTGTGCCTGTCGGTCTGGCATGGGCCGTCCCAGCAGCAGCAGTGTTCGTTCGAGGCGCTCGCGGCTCTCTGAGATCAGCCCCATGCGCAGGTAGGCCTGGCCTCTTTGGCGCTCCCATCGAGCCTGACGCAGCCGGTCTTTTGTATAGTCAAACTGGGCGTCGAGCTGCAGGGCGCGGCTGAACAGATCGACTGCCTCCTGATTGGCATACGTGCGCAGGGCCTGCTCGCCTGCCCTCTCCAGGTAATAGATTGCCCTGCCTACAAGGCCCATATCCGTGCCATGTTCTTCGACAGTTCTGCTCCAGTGATGAGCCAGGAGAGAATAATAAGGCTCCAGGTCGTCGGCATAGGTGCGCTCGTACCACTCGGCCACCGCGCGGTGGAGCTGACGGCGCTGCGCAAAGGGTAACAGGTTGTAGGCCACTTCCTGGGTGATGATGTGTTTGAAGGTATAGTCCAGTTCCGTCTCTGTGCTCTCCACGGGCACCAGGTCCAACTGGGCCAGATTGGCAAGGTCCTGATAGAGCTGATTGGGGCTGATCTCGATGGGGTAGATGTCCTTGAGCGTGTTCAACGAGAAGGTGCGTCCGATCACGCTGGCGACTTTGAGGGTGACTTTTTCCGAGGCGCCGAGGCGGTCAATGCGGCTGGTGATCACGCCTTCGATCGTATCGGGCAGCGCAAGCTCCCCCAGGTCTGCGGCGCCGGGGGCGAGACGGCATTTGCCTTCTTCGACGAGCAGCAATCCCGCATCGCGCAGCGCATAGGCCAGTTCCTCGCTGAAGAAGGGGTTGCCCTGGGCCTTTTCCTGGATCAGCGCGGCGACCTGCGGCGGCAAAGCAGTCACCCCCAGCCGCTGGCAGACCAGCGAGAGGGCGTCTTGGGGGGGCAGTGGATTGAGCCGCAGGTGCCGTGTGTGCCGGTCGTGCAGCAGTTGGAGGTACTCGGTGGGCTGGGGGGCGCTCAGCGGGCGGGTGGCGATGACGACGAGCGCGTTGGGGATGCGCCGGCTGACCAGCAGCGCCAGCGCCCACGAGGCCGAGTCCAGCCAGTGGGCGTCCTCCAGGAGCAGCACTCGGGGGTGGATGCGGGGGCCGCGGCCGTTGTTCCCCAACATCAGCCGCACTAACAGCTCCTGGGTGTTATCTGCCCGCGCCTGTCCGGTCATCTGGGCGGTGATTTCGTTCTCCGGCAAGTCGAGGGGCAGGACGACGTTGAGCAGAGGAGCCATGGGCACCATTTCGGCGTCGGCCTGCAGGTGTACCAGGACGCTCTGTCGGCGTGTTTCCAGGTCAGGAAGAGAGTCCAGTCCCAGGAGCTGACTGTAGACGGAGCGCCAGGCATAATAGGGGGTGAACCGCTCGATGGCGTCGCCGGCGCCGGAGAGCGTCGCAATGCCCATCGCTTCGGCGCGGTGACGGAGTTCATCGAGCAGGCAGGATTTGCCGATGCCCGCTTCGCCCTCGACGACGATGGTGCCCTGTGTGTCGCCGCGCAGGAGAGACTGCAGCCGCTCGGACAGGATTTCTATCTCGCCCTGGCGCCCAATGATGGTCATGGCAGGCGAGATCGAGCTGATTTGCCTGGGCCGCTTGCGGGGGCGACAGACCGGAACGGGCTCGCTCTTGCCTTTGACTGTCACGGGTACGAGTTCATCGAAGGCAAAGTGGCCTTTGGCCGCCTCGCGGGTTGCGGTATCACAGAAGATGTCATTGGGGGCGGCTTGCATCAGGCGGGCGGCCAGGTTGACGACATCCCCCACCATCGTATACTCGCGCCGCCGGTCGCTGCCGACCGAGCCGCAGAACGTGCGCCCGGTGGCGATGCCGATCGCATAGTCCAGCCCCATCTCCTCCAGTCTCTCGCGCATGGCCAGCGCGGCCTGGATGCCCAGCACGGCATCGTTCTCGTGGGAGAGAGGCGGGAGTCCCAACGCGGCGACGAGCGTGGCGCCTTTTTCGTCGATGTTGAGCTTGTTGATGCTGCCTTCATAGTGGTAGAGCGGCGCCTGGAGGCTGCG
The DNA here is from genome assembly GCA_034435295.1 of Anaerolineae bacterium. GTDB lineage: Bacteria > Chloroflexota > Anaerolineae > B4-G1 > DUEL01 > DAOTYD01. The sequence goes on from DAOTYD010000106.1 coordinate 21,618, forward strand.
CATGATCTCTTGCGCCCGCTCCAACGGAGTGCGATGGTCCAGATTGGGCAGGTTGATAAAGATGACCGTGACCAGGCGCAGTTCGGCCAGCCAGCCAGCCTGGGCGGCCGTGGTCAGGCGCGAAAGGACGGCGCCAGGGATGTAGGGGCGGAGCGCGGTTTCCATCTCCGCGCTGAGGGGAACCGGCGGCAGGGGCTGGGGAGAGAGGGGGGCGTGTACTGCTTTCAGGTTGATGTAGCCGTGGCCGATCTGCTGGCCGGTGGCGCGCTCCTGGATCAGCGCCCAGGCCGGGGGCGAGAGGATGACCTGGCCAGGGCTGGCGGCCTGCTCGGCCTCGCTCATGGTGACGACCGGTTCGCCGGCGATGAGCATTTCCCAGCGCCTGTACTCGCCGCCGATGTAGACGGTCAAGATGTTCCCTGCGCCGACCCCGATGCGCAGCGAGAGGCGGACGTCGGGCGTGACCTGGGCGTTGTGCAGGGCTTGTTGGATGGCCAGTCCGCACTGGGCAGCGCGGAGGGTTGCCGTGGGCAGATCCTCGGCCAGCACCTCGGGCGACCAGAGGGCCAGCAGGCCGTCTCCGGCGAACTTGACCACGTCGCCGCCGTGGTCATAGACCAGGTTGATGAGCTGTCCGAAATAGTCGTTGAGCAACTGGCTCAGCGCTTCGACCCCCGCCAGTCCGCGATGGGCAAAGCGGTCGGCCAGCGCCGTAAAGCCGGAGATGTCGGCAAAAAGGACGGCAGCCGGGAAGCCCTCGGCGACCGGTTCGCTGATCGGCGCCGGGTTCTTTGCCAGTCGACGCAGGACGAGGGCGGGAACGTAGCTGGCCAGGATTTCGAGCAGCTCGGGCAAGGTGCCTCCCTCGGATTAGAGTGACAGGTTGTGGTTATCAGTATAGTGGCAAGTTTGCAAGTTTGCAAGTTTGCAAGTTTGCAAGTTTGCAAGTGGGCAAGTTTGCAAGTTTGCAGGTTTGCAGGTTTGCAGGTGTGAGGGTGGGGGGTTATGGGGATTCCAGGAAGCAGAGGATGCCTTCGACGATACCCTGGGCGATGAGGTCCTGGTGATTGAGCAGCAGGTTGCGGTCGGCGAGCATAAAGCCGACCTCGATGATGGCTCCTGGCGTGGCCGGGTCGATCTCGTAGAAGGTGTGGTATTGGGTCATGTCGTCGGTGATGCTGCCAGAGTGAAAGGCCAGGCCGGTGCGTGAGCGGTAGTGGTCGATCAGGCAGTCGACCAGCCGGTCCTCCTCTTCCGGCACGGCGCTGTCGACGACGCGGGCGACTTTGAAGCCCGAGGCTTCGGGGTAGAGGCAGGCGTCGGCGTGGATCGAGACCAGGACCTGGGCGCGGTAGCCATCCAGGCGCGGGTCGAACTCTTCCAGCATGTCGGCAGGGTAGCCCTGCGCGCGGAGGAGACGCACGACCTCCCGAGCGATGGCCAGATTGATGTCGACCTCGTAGAGCCAGTCCTCACAGACTGCTCCCGAATCGCTGCCCCAGTGGCCGGCGACGATGCCGATGGGCAACTGGTCTGTGGGGAGGGCAGTAGAGGGAGGGGCGGGAGGAGAAGGGGAGCCGGCCCCAAAGATGGAGGGATCGAAAGGCGGCGTTGCCGTGGGAGGGGCAAACGGGCTGGGAGGCGGGACGCTCTGCGCGGCGCTCCACAGGCTGCGCACCACGGCAAAGAGGGCGCTCATGAAGGCAACGGCGATCAACAGGCGCAAGGTGCTGGAAGCGGCAAAGTCGCCTCTGCGGGGACGGGCGTGCACGGCTGCCTGGCGCGTCATGCGGCTGTTCAGACCTCGGCGGTCACGATTGCCTGTCTTGGCGGAGAGGGTGGGATTCGAACCCACGGTGACCATAAAGGCCACAACGGTTTTCGAGACCGTCCCAATCGTCCACTCTGGCACCTCTCCGGGACACGGAAATTATAACACATGAGGGGAAGGGCGGCAAGGCAGTTTCGCGGGACAGGTTCGGACAAGGTTCATGCAAAGGCGCAAAGACTGCACATGCTGCTGTCTTTGCGCCTTTGTGGTGAGGATCAGTCGATGTGGATGCAACACAGAGCCTCACTCGGCAGGTGAGGCTCTGTTGCAAGGTTGCTTGATCGCTCCTAGATGGCGTTGACGATGTTGGAGAAGATATTGCCGATGGCGGGGCCCAAAAGCGCCAGAATCACGATCACGACGATGGCCACCAGTACGAGGATCAACGCATACTCGACCAGGCCCTGGCCCTCTTCACGGGGTAAATACAGCATAGAACACCTCCTGTGTATGATGGATTTGGACAGGGCATCTCTCCCTATCCTGAGAAAATTATAGCATGCTTTTTTGCGTATGACAACTCCCAATTTCCTGGTTTTTCCCACGTTCGGACATGGCCTCACCCGCCCAGATACCAGCGCTTGCACAGGATCGGGAAGCATGGTATAAAGCAGGATGTCTGCCCCCGTAGCTCAGCAGGAAAGAGTACCGGCCTCCGAAGCCGGTGGCCCGCGTTCGAGTCGCGGCGGGGGTATCGATCAGGGTGGATCAGGACTGCCAGACCGACAATCAGGAGGATATGATGGAGATCACGCTTCAACAGTTCAAGCGCTGCGATGTGGTCAGGGTCAAAGGCCGTGTCGACAGCATGACTGCTCCCCAGCTTGCCCAGGCCCTGCATGGCATTATCGAGGAGGGACGCTTTCGCATCGTGGTTGACATGAGCGAGGTGGAGTTTGTCTCGAGCGCCGGGTTGCGCGTTTTGCTCGAGGCCCAAAAAACCTGCAAACGCTGGAATCGCGGCGAGGTTGTCCTGGCCGCGTTGTCCCCGACGGTGAGAGAGGCGTTCGAACTGACCGGCTTTACCCGCCTCTTTACCATTTACGACGATGTGCTTTCTGCCGTTGGCGCTTTCTAATCTCCTCAAGGCTCGTTGATTCGCTAACAGGGCCGCCGTGGTCAGAGCGACCAGGCGGCCTGTTTGTCACTGGCCCCATGGGACAAACTTTTGTCATTACCGAGACGTTCCAGGCCCACTATGCCAGCCTCCTCCCTATCGGCCGCTGGGTTTCCCGCCTCGCCGAACAGGCTGGCTTTGACGAAAAGGACAGCTATGCCGTTCAGTTGGCGGTTGATGAGGCCTGCTCGAACATCATCGAGCATGCCTACGGCGGCGACGGCAGCGAGGGCCTGATCGAATGCACGCTCCGCTCCGAGGTCGACCGTCTGACCATCATCCTGCGCGATTGGGGCCACCCCTTCGACCCTGCCTCTGTGCCGGCTCCTGACCTGGCTGCAGACCTGGAAGCCTGTCCCATCGGCGGTCTGGGGCTGTACCTGATCTATCATTTGATGGATGAGGTGCATTTCGAGTTCGGCGACGCCGGCAATGTGTTGACGATCGTCAAATACAAAAAGTTTGAGCAGAAGCAGAAATGACGGATCGCTCGCGGGACTGGCTGGAACAACAGCTCGAACTGGTGCGCGTGGTCAGCGCTCAGGTTGCCAACGTTCTCGACCTGGACCAACTCACATCTCGCGTTGTCGATCTGACGCAGCGCACGTTCGAATACTACTATGTCGCCCTGTTCACCCTGGAACCGGGAGGGGATGTGCTGCGTCTGCGCGCCAGCTCTGGACGATCCTCCTCGATTCAACAGGAATTGCCCGTCGGCTGGGAAGTGCGCCTCGGCGAAGGGATCATCGGCAATGTCGCCCAGACCGGCCATGAGGTGATCGCCAACGATGTCAGCCGTGAGCCGCGCTATCGCTTTCTGGAAAGCCTGCCCGACACCCGCTCCGAAGCCGTCCTGCCGTTGCGCATCGGACAGCGCATCCTCGGCGTCCTCGATGTCCAGAGCGAGCGGCTGGATGCCTTTGCAGAGACCGACCTGCTCGTGCTGCATGCGCTGGCGGATAGCGTTGCCGTCGCTGTCGAGCATGCCCGCCTCTACACTGCCTTGCGCCGCCAGGCTGACCAGCTCGCCGCTGTCGCTGAGGTCAGCCATGCCGTTGTCTCGATTCTCGATCTCGACGCCCTGCTCGAAGAGATCATCCGCCTGATCAACCGCAAGTTTGGCTATCCCTACATTCACCTCTACACGGTCGATCCCGTCCGCCAGAAACTGATCCACCGCGCCGGCTACCTTGCGGCCGATAGTGTTGCCGAAACGGATTTGATGTGCAACCTGGACGGCGAAGAGGGGATTGCCTCCTGGGTTGCCTGTTATGGCCAGACGTTGGTGGTCAACGATGTGACCGCCGACAGCCGTTTTCGCGCTTCTTTGATGAACCTTCCCACCGTCCGCGCCGAGCTGGCTGTGCCGCTTGTCTTTGGCGACGAGAGGCTGGGTGTGCTGAGCGTCCAGAGCGATCAGCGTGACGCTTTTGGTGACGAGGAGCGCTTCCTGTTCGAGGCGCTGGCCGATAGCATCTCGATCGCTTTGCGCAACGCACAGCTCTACCGCTCCGAACGCTGGCGACGGCAGGTTGCCGACAGCATGCGCGAGGTGGCCGGCCTGCTTTCGTCCGAGACCGACCTGGATCAGTTGCTCGATGCGATCCTGGTCGAGTTGGAGAACACATTGCCCAGTGACGTGGCAGCCATCTGGCTGCTGGACGAAGGCGCCCTTTGCCTGGCCGCTGTGCATGGCGGCAGCCCCCATATCTGTGTGAGTGATGTGGAGGGTGGCGCTGGCGCCTGGCTGGGGCAGGCCCTGATGGCCGAGCAGCCGCTGGTGCGCACGGTGGACACGCCGCCGGAGCCGTTGGGGACGGCCATGGGCTTCCCACCGGATTATTCGGCCATCGCTGCGCCGCTGCGGGCGGGCGACCGTCGCCTGGGCGTGCTGATGTTGGCCCATCAGTCTGCCAACCGCTACGGCGACGAATCCCGCGCTATGATGACGGCCTTTGCCAGCTATACCGCTGTTGCCATCGAGAACGCGCGGCTGTACAAGCAGGCGCGGGAACTGGCTCTCGTCTCGACGGTGATGCTGCGCGTGGCCGAGGCGACCCAGTCGCTGGCCAGCCTGGCCCAGGTGCTCGACACGATCGCCAGCCTGGTGCCGATGCTGGCGGGCGTCGAGCGCTGCGCTTTGCTGCTGTGGGATCGGGAGGTGGGCTGTTTCGTGCCGACGACGGCCTATGGCCTCAGCCCCAGCCAGCGCCAGAGTTTCGAGCAGTGGTGTGTTGCGCCCGGCGACGAGTTCATTCTGGACGAGCTGCGGGCGACCGGCACACCGCTTTTCGTCTATGACGTGGCCACCGATAGCCGCCTTTCCGGCCCGACCCTGTGGGCATTGGGGTTCAACTCGTTGCTCGTGCTGCCGCTGCTGGCCCGGGGCGAGGTCGTGGGGGCTATGCTGATGGATTACCGGAGTGATTGGGCAACCTTTGGCGCGCCGGGTGGCCTGCGCAGCGAGGAACTGGCTATTATCCAGGGCATTGCTCACCAGGCTGCCATTGCTGTCGAAAACGCCCAGTTGCGCGAGGCGCAGCAGGAAGAGGCCTACGTCGCGACGGCGCTCTTTCAGATGGCGCAGGCGGTCACCAGCTTGAATAACCTGGACGACATTCTGGCGGCGATCGTGCGCATCACGCCGATCCTGGTCGGCGTGGAGCGTTGCCTGATCCTGGTGTGGGACGAGCAGGCCGAGGTTTTTCGCCCGGCCAGGGTGTATGGCGTTCCCACTGCAGATGAGCAGGTGTTGTTTGCGCTGCACTACCCGCCCGGCTCGTTCCCGCTGATCGAGCTGATGCGCGAGCGCGATGAGGTCGTGGTGCAGAGGGTTGGAAGGGACGCCGCCGGCGAGGCGGCTTCCCTCATCCCGCCCGATCTGGCTGTGCGCTTCCTGGGTCGGGGGGAGCGGCGGGTGCTGGTCGCTCCGGCGTCGATCAAAGGAGATTTGCTGGGGATCGTGCTGCTGGAGGAGGCGGACAGTGAGCGTCGTGTTCATAGCCGGCGCATCGAGATCATCACCGGCATCGCTCATCAGGTGGCGCTGGCCATTCAGAACGATCGCTTGCAGCAGGCGCGGCTGGGACGTGAGCGGCTGGACCGCGAGTTGCAGCTTGCGCACGAGATCCAGAGCGCGTTCATTCCTGAGGCCCTGCCCGAACTGCCGGGCTGGGAACTGGCGGGGACATGGCGGGCGGCGCGCGAGGTGGCGGGGGATTTCTACGACGTCTTTGCGCTGCCGGACGGCCGGCTGGCGCTGGTCATCGCCGACGTGGCGGACAAGGGTATGCCGGCGGCGCTGTTCATGGCCGTCACCCGCACGCTGGTCCGCGCTGCGGCGCTGGATAACCCGGCACCTGACCTGGTGTTGGAGCGGGTGAACAATCTGCTCGAGCCCGACGCGCGCCACGGCATGTTCGTGACGGCTCTCTACGCCGTGCTGTCGCCGCAGACAGGGGAATTGGTTTACGCCAATGCCGGGCACAACCCCCCATTCTTGTTGCGTGCCACTGACGGGCGCATCGAGCGGTTCCACACCGGGGGGATCGCGCTGGGCGTGCTGAGCGACGTCGAGATGTCCACTCACGCGCTTCATCTTGGGCCGGGCGACCTGCTCGTGTGCTATACCGATGGGGTCACTGAGGCCTTTTCTCCGCTGGGAGAAGCCTACGGCGAGCAACGTCTACAGGCCACGCTGCGCTCTGTAGCTGGTCAGCCGGCCACCGTTGCGCTGGAGGCCATCGAGCGCTCGGTGGCTGAGTTTGTGGGAGAGCAGCCCGCTGCGGATGATCTGACTTTGGTGGTTCTGCGACGGCGTTGATCGTGTATCGTTTATCGCCTATCGCGTATCGCTATCGTTGGCCAACAATGAGCGATAAGCGATACGCGATCATTGTGTGTGAATGGGCGCATTGGTTTGCCTCTACGTCGCCGTTTGTGTTATAATGGAGAAGGGAAAGGAGGGAAAGATGAACGCCAGCAGATTTGCCCGCTGTGGATTGCGTTTGTTTCTCTCGTTCTGTGGCGCTTCGCTGTTGCTGCTGCTGGCTGTGCTGGCTGTCTACGGGGCAGGCAGCCGGGGAGCCTGGTCAACGACGGATTTCCAGTTGCTCAATCTCTCCCTCGACGCGCAACCCTTTACGGCGCACTTTTTCTCGCCAACCGGCAGCGAAGTCTACTCGATCACGGGCATCCTTCCGCCGGGCGGAACGGCCTGTTATCAGCCGGAGGATGAGTTGCCCCCTGGGTTTTCCGGCACGCTCTATGTCGACGCGCCGGAGGGGCTGCTGGCCATGGGGATCGTCCATCTCGACCAGATGATGGAGGACGACGGCAACGAGGTCTTTACTGCGCTATGGGATGAGGACCTGGCCCAGACGGCCTATACCCCCATCGATCCCTGCACAATCTTGCGCATCCATAACGCCAGCGCTTCGAACTGGGCGAATGTCACCGTCCATGTTCTGAGGCCCGATGGGAACGTCGCCCGTCAGGTACCCGCTTCGGTCCCGCCGGAGGGTCTTGTCGCGATCTGGCCAGCGGTGGATCCCGGCATCCCAGCCGATTTTAGGGGGTCGGCGGTTGTGCAGGCCGATCAACCCGTCGAAGTGACGGTGCTGAACTTGTGCGGCGGCCTGGCGGCTTATGTGGCTCCGTCCCAGGGCGATACGTCGCTCGTCGCGCCGCGCGTGCCCCCTACGCATCTCGGCCTGATCACGACGACGATCTCGCTGCAGAACCCTCTCCCTGTCTCCGTTGCGGGGCAGATCTCTTTCTCTTCTGGACAAACTACAGATTTCCTTCTTCTGCCGCGAGGGAGTACCGTGGTCTCTTCTCCCTTTACGAACACCACAGGCTCTGCCATCATTAGCGCTGATGGGCCGGTGGTGGCAGTGGTCAGCTCTGTGAACAGCCAATCGACGGTCCCTGGCTCGTATGCGTACCCGGCTTTTTCTCCCAACCAGGCGACCCGCGCGGTGGCGCTGCCGGTGCTCTTTTCCGGCTATGGGGGATGGGACACGGGCGATGCGATCTGGGTGCGCAATGTGAGCGGAATGACAGCAACGGTGCGCCTGCGCCTGATCGGGGCAGTAACAAACGAACTCTTTTGGCTGGAGGAGACGGTCGGCCCAGGGGAGACCTGGCAGGTGACCATGCCGCCGATGGAGGCTGAACGCGCGGCCGCCATCATCCTTGCCGATCGGCCCATCGTCGCTTTGGCTGGAGCAACAGCACCGTCTACCGGACAGACGGAGGGGGCGATCCGCGACGGCGATATTCGTTACCGTGGCTCCAACTTTATTTTCGACTGCGAATTTGTCAATGGCGTGGACTTTAGCCGCAGCGCGGCGATGCCGTGGCTGGGCCAGTCCGTGTTCTTTACCGCGACAGTGCTCTCGGGCAGTGAGCCCATTTCGTACTCCTGGGAGCTGGGCGATGAGACGCAGGCTACGGGCCCGCTGGTCAGCCATACCTATTTGCAGGCCGGCTGGTTCACGGTCACGATGACGGCGACGAACTGCCTGGGCTTTGGGGAAGGAGAAGCCGCTCGCGTCCTTTTTGTGCGTTCCGACGCGCGTTATCTGCCCCTGCTGTCTCGCGCCTGGAGGCCGTAGAGAAGGAGCGGTAGAGCGCGCCGCTGCGCGCTCTACCGCTTTTCCCATGCCTGCACGATCTCGCGGTTGACCAGGACCCTTTCCAGAAAAGAGCGCTTGAGGGAAGGGTCCTGGATGCGTCCTGCCTGTTCCTGCACCAGTCGATACGCTCGCGCCAGCGCCTGGTGGGCCCGGCTTTCCTCGCCGCAGATGGTCTGGGCGCGGTAGATTGCCCACCAGATTTCTTGCTCTGGCGAGTCGCCGCGATAGCTGCCGCTTTCCAGTTGGGCGAGCGTTTCGGCGAGGTGGGCGCAGGCTGCTTCCTGATCGCCCTGCACAGCGCAGACCAGCGCCAGCCAGGCGCGGGTGACGAGCGCGTTGTCTGTCTCTTCGATCTCCTGTCTCAGCTCAAGAGCCTGGGTCAGCGATGCCCTGGCCCGTTGCCACATTTGAGCCCAGAAGCTGGTGACTCCTCGATCGTGCAACACGGATGCCTCGCCGTGGCGATGGCCGATGGAGCGGTACAGCTCCAGCGCCTGCTCGATCAGGGCATCTCCTTCCTCCCACTCGCCGCGACAGGCGGCCAGGAGGCCCAGGTTGCCCAGGTTGATGGCTTCTCCTTCGCGGTCTCCTGATTTGCGCGCCAGATGGAGCGCCTGGCGGTGACAGGCCGCTGCCGCCTGCTGGTCGCCGAGCATGATGGAAAGGAAACCCAGGTTGTTGAGCGCCAGTTCCTCTTCCGTGGTGCTGCCAATCTCGCGGGCCAGCGACAGCGCCTGCTGGTAGCAATGCAGCGCCTCTTCGTAGACTCCCAGGTACAGCTCTGCCATTCCCAGGTTGATCAGGGCCTGTGTTTCCTGCAGCCGGTTGCCCAGCGCGCGGGCCAGCGCCAGCGCCTGGGAGTGGTCGTCGCGGGCCTGTTCGGCCCGGCCCTGATAGAGGTGCACCAATCCCAGGTTGATCAGGCAGGATGCTTCGCCCTGCTGATTCTGTGCGGCGCGGTAGGTCTCCTGCGCCCGGGTGAACGCAGCCAGCGCCTCCTCGTATTCTCCCAGGATGCCGTGGATGATGCCCCGTGTCTTTTCTGCGTCCGCGGCGCCTTCGCCAAAGCCCGCCGCCTTGGCCATCGAGGCGGCTTTGCCGGCGGCCTCCCGCGCCGCTTCGAACGCGCCGGTGTCGACCGCCAGCCGCGCGCGGCGGTTCAGCACCTCTACCTGACGCCGCCGGTCCCCCAGCATCTCGGCCAGGCGGCTCATCTCCTCCAGATCGCGCTCCTGGGCGCTGCGCTCGCCGCGCAGGTCATAGATGCGCTCGCGGCCCGCCAGCAGGTCGTATCTTCGCTCCTGCTCCTGCGGCTCCACCCGTTCCAGCGCCTGGTTGTAGTAATCCAGCGCGCTCTGAGGGGCATACTCCCGCCGCGCCTTATCGCCGGCCAGTTGGAGATAGTGCAGGGCCTTTTCCCGTTCTTCGCTGCGGCTGTAGTGATAGGCCAGCAGGTCCAGGCCGCGAGTGATGTCGTCGGCGTGCCAGCGTTCCAGCGCCGCGCCGATGGCGCCATGCAGCCGTCGCCGCTGGGCAAAGAGCAGCGTCCCATAGGTCACTTCGTGGAGGATGGGATGGCGGAAGGCATAGAGCCATGCCGGCGGGCCTTCCTCCACCTGGGTAAAGTTGGCCCTGTTCAGGGCGGCCAGTTGCGCTGTCAGGATGCCTTCCCCTGGCCGGGAGGGGTGCACATCTGCCAGCAGCCGCTGCTGAAAGGTCCGCCCGATGACAGAAGCGACTTTGAGCGTCAGCCGCTCCTCCTCTCTCAGCCGATCCAGCCGCGCCTGGACCACACCCTCGATCGTGTCGGGCAGCTCGAAGCTTTTCCAGTCATCGGTCAGCTCCACCTGGCTGCCCCGCCGCCGCAGATAGCCGCCCTCCTCGATGGCTCGCACCATCTCTTCGATAAAGAAGGGGTTGCCCCGCGCCCGCTCGTGGAGCAATGTTTCCAGCGCCGGGGGAAGCGCCGTCGCGTCCAACCGCTCGCGGGCCAGCTCCAGCGCCATCTCCTGCCCCAGCACGCCGAGGGCCAGCGTCGTCTGGTGGGGGATTTCCCGCAGGGCCAGAAGGGCCTCCGTCGCCGGTTCGGCAAACGGACGCTGGACGAGGACCAGCAACAGCGGCACGTCTGCCAGCCCCTGCCCGATGCGCGCTGCCAGGGTCAGGGAAAGCTCGTCCGCCCAGTAGGCGTCCTCCAGGGCGACCACGGTGGGGGCGGCGGCTGTGGCCTGGCGTACCAGGGCTTCCATCACCTGGAAGGTGTTATCGCGGCGCAGTTCTCCTTCCAGAGTGCGGGTCAGGGGGGTGTCAGGCGCCGCCAGCCCCATCGCCTCGGCCAGCAGGGGAAAACGGGCCTGCCAGTAGCCCTGCTGGCCAGGGGGGTCGGGAAGACGCCGGGTGGCCTCTTCCAGCCGGGCAATCTGCTGCTCGCTCGACATTTCCGGGGCCAGCTCGCAGAGCTGTCCGATGACGGTTCGCCAGGGCAGATAGGGAGTCTGCCGACCATAGCTCAGGCAGGCGCCGACCAGGGTCGGCCAGCCGCGCTCTTGCGCCTGGCGGAGGAGCTCGCGCAGCAGCGCCGACTTGCCCACGCCCGCCTCGCCGGTGATTTGCAAAAGGTGCCCGCGCCCGGAGGCAAGGATGTCCAGCAGGCTGGCGATGACACGGCGCTCTCCCTCTCGCCCAATCAGCCGTTCCGTCGGCGGCGGAGGGGCTGGCTGTTTTTTCGCCCAGGCCGGCTCGAAGATGGGGATGGGCTGTTCTTTGCCCTTGAGCGTTGCCTGGCCCAGCGGCCGATAGCTGAACTGGGCGGCGGTCGCTTCCTGCACCCGCTTGCTGACCAGGATCTGCCCTGCGGCAGCCGTCTCCATCAGCCGCGCGCTGACGTTGACCTCGTCGCCCAGGACGGTGTAGGTGCACCGTCGCGGCGAGCCCAGCACGCCGGCATAGACCTGCCCCATGCTGACGCCCATGCGTTGCTGGCGGATGAAGGCCAGCGCTTTTGCGGCTTCTTGCAGGGTGAGGGCAAAGTCCACGGCGCGTCGCGCGTCGTCCTCGTGGGCAAGGGGCGCGCCAAAGAGGATGTGCAGCAGGCTGCCTTTGTCGCCGCAGCTCGCCATAGCCAGATAGCCCTCGAAGCGGCTCGCCGTCTCCTGGACCAGGCGAATGTACTCTTGCAGCTTTTGCCCCACCTGGGGGTCCTGCTCATAGTCCAGGCCGCTGAATTGGACAAAGATGCTGCTGACGCGGCGCAGTTCGGCGGTAAACTCGCCAGCCTGGAGGCGGCGGTAGAGCGGCCCGGCCAGCCAGGGACGGACGCGGGCATCGGGCAGGAGGGGGAAGGAGACCTGCACCGGCGGCAGGGATGGCAGGGCAGCCGGCTGGCCCAGGAGGACAAAGTCGCTCTCCAGCGGCTGAAGGGCCTCTGCAGGCAGGTGTTGGGCGGTGACATGGTCGGCCACTGCCTGGCCGGCGCCGGCGCGACGCTCCGCCTGGCCCATGCGCTCCAACACGGCTCCCGCCAGCACATCCAGAAAGCCGTGTGGGGGACCCCCTGCCCGCAGGCGGCGCACGCGGCCAGAAGCCAGGCCCACGTGCATCGAGAGGGCGGCGGGAATGTGGGCGGCTCGCTCTGCGCCGACCTCTTCGACGAGGCGGAGGAGCTGGCAGGCGCAGGCTGCTGCCCGAGGCGCGGTTGCCGCAACGTCACCCCAGAACCAGCAGGTCAACGCATCGCCGCCAAAAGCGATGACGCTCCCCCCGTGCCTGTGCACCTGGTCGACCAGGTGGGTGAAGAGTTCGTTGAGCAGCAGGGTCAGTTCTTCCGCTCCTTGCCGTGGTCCCAGAGTCTGGACCAGGTGTTCCATCAGCGGCGTAAAGCCACTGACATCGGCAAAGAGCGCCGTGCCCTCCTGCAGCTCTGGCAGAGCCTCTCCCCTGGCCAGTGCCCGGCGCAGGTCAAGAGGAAGAAAAGCGCTCAGCAAGAGAGTCTGCCTGCTCATTTCTGAAGTATATCACAGGCTCGTCTGGGATGGAAGCGGGCAGCGGTCGCTATGCGAGCGACGTACAGCAGCGGCAGGCGCACGCGCGCCCCGCCGACCAGCAACCAGGTCTGGGCCGTCTGGGTAAAGCCGCCTCCCGTCGCTGTGAGCGGGACGGTGTACCACAGACCGACGGGCAGGTTGCCTTGGTGCGTGTCGCTGAGGATGAGCGTGACCTGGCCAGTCGGCGTGATGGTGGAGCTGCTCAGTTCGACGGTGAGGCTGGGCGAGGGCGAGGCGGCGACAAGCGAGACGGGGCTGCCAAAGCCGCCCAGCGCCGTCACGCGGACGGTGCAGGTGGCCGCGCTGCCGGGGAGGATGGCCTGTCTTTCCGGCTGCACCTCCAGCAGAAAGCCAGCCTGCTGGAACTCGTAGGCGCCGATGTCGTGCGTTGCGCCTACCGGCCGGGGATTGCCCTCCAGGTCGTCGGTCACGTCGCTCAGCATGGTGCCTGCATCGATAGCCGGGCTGCCCGCTTTGAGGTGATAGTCGTCCGCCGTGGCGTCGGCGAACAGGTCGGCAGGCGCGGCGATGAAGGAGTGGCTGTCATAGCCCAGCGCCTGCCAGGCGGACAGGCTGATGGTCGAGTTATCGCCGTCCGCGCTGAAACGGTCGACGACGACGTTATAGTCGCTCTGGAAGCCGGCCAGGCTGGCGGAGGGGATGGTGATGCTGCCGCGCCAGGCATGAGCGCTGTAGATGATGTTGTTGAAGAGGTGGTTGCCGGTGCAGGCGGAATCGGCGATGTTGATCGCCCAGCGCCCGTCGGCAGGCATCAGGATGGTGTTGTTCAGCACGCGGTTGCCCTGCGAGCAGACCGCGCCGTTTTCCTGGAAGAGAGCGATACCGCCAGCGTGATTGCGGTAGAGCAGGTTGTTGCGGACGACGGTTCCCGTGACGCCATCCATGTTGATCGCCGAGCCACCGCCCCTGCCGTTCTCATAGAGCACGTTGCCCTCGACGACGCCGTCCGAGATGATGCCGTCGCCGCCCATCTCGGCGTCGCCGTTCATGTGGATGCCGCAGTTGGCATTGTCATGGACGACATTGTGGCGGATGACGGGCCGGTCGCTGCTGTTGGAAATGTAGATGCCATGCTCGCCGTTGTGATGGCTTTCGTTCTCCTCGACCAGCACGTCGTCGACAAAGGCGACAAAGATGCCTGTCTTGCCCGTCGTCAGCCCATTATGGTGGACGTTGTTGCCGCGTATGGTGATGTGGTGGGAGTGGCTGTCCTCGTTGCCGCGCAGGTCGATACCCCAACGGGGCGCGTTGGCGACCTCGAAGCCTTCGATGACCCAATAGGCAACGGTGCCGTCGCCCTCCCAGGTTTCGAGCTCGATGTTGCTGTTGTGGCTGTTGCGTGGGCCGGGGGCATTGATGAGCACGCTGGCGCCGGGTTCTGCCTGGAGGGTGATCCAGGCGCTGGCTGTGCCCGAGCTTTCGATGCGGCAGCCGACATACGTGCCGCTGCGCACGCGGATCGTGTCGCCGGGGCTGACGTGCTCGACGGCGAACTGGAGCGTGCGCCACGGCTGCGCCGAGGTGCCGCCGGGTATCGTGTCGATGCCGTCGGTGGCGACGTAATAGGCCTGCGCCGCGGCGGCCTGCGGCGGAGGCGCGCTGACGGTGGGTGAGGCGGCTGTCGCCGCGACGGTCGTTGTGCCGGTCTGGCAGAAGAGAGAGGCCGAGAACAACAGCGCGGCCAGGGTCAGGCCCAGAAAAGGCGAACGTGGCGTGTACATGGCTCAACCTTTCCTTCGTACCAGCGGCAGAAAGAACTGTCGGCCATTGACCAACAGCGTGGCCGAGCGGGTTATGGTCGGATAGCCGGGTGAGGCAAAGACGGCCTGGTTGACGATGGCCTGTGGACTGCTGGTGGTGACCGTGGCGGCGTAGGTGATCGTGACGACGGGCGCTGGCGTCAGCACGCCGGACCAGGTCAGGGTGGGGGCCAGCGAATCGCTGGCGCTGCCGGAGGTTGCGACCAGCGAACCGGGGATGTAAGCCAGGCCGGCAGGGACGACGTCGGTGACGTGGACCGTCGCCGTCAGCGGGGCGCTCAGTCCCTGGACGAGGAGGGTGTAATGGACCACCTCGCCATGCCCGGCCAGCGGCGGCGTGACGCTCTTTTGCGGCTCGTTGGGCAGGCCGTTCCAGCCGGCGATGCGCGCCAGCATCCACCAGAAGGCGCGGCCCTTGAGGTTACAGTTCAGCGGCTCGGAGTGGGCGCAATCGCACAGGGCGCAGCGGGCGTCGCTGGGGTGGGCGGTGCACCATTCCTGGGCCCAGTTGCGCGTCCAGTTGTCATAGTAGCAGCCGTCGTCCGCCTCACGGTCCAGATAGCCGTTGCCGTCTGGATCGTAGCTCTCGATGTCGGCGAAATCGAAGAGGACTTTGTTGTGGGCCAGGCAGTAGGCGCGGATCTGTTCGTTGCGCTGGTGGAGGTTTCCGCTCACGCCGCTTCCGTCGAGGTGGCCGGTCATGTAGACAAAGGTGACGGAAGGATAGTCCTGTTCCAGTTCGTTCATCGCGTTGAGATAGGCGTTGATGCCTTCTACGGTGTTGTCGCTGACGCCGCCGCACCAGGACCAGACGACGACGTTGATGTTGGGGTGGCTGTCCAGATAGCTGCGCGTCAGGTCCGCCCACGTTGTGTCGCCATCGTGTCCCAGATCGCCCATGTCGCCATAGTGGTCGTCGAGGGAGAGGGCGCCGGGCTGGACAGAGCCGTCGGTGGTCAGGTTATAGAGGCCGCTGGGGGTCTGGCTCATCAGCACCTGCATGCCGGTCACCGGCTGGCTGCCGTGCGAGGTGTGGGCGTAGAAAACGCGCAAATTCGCCTTGGCCTGCTCGATCCAGCAGGCGGGGATGGCGGCAATGTCAGTGTGGTTGTGGTTGATGATGAGCGGCGCGGCGCGGGCCGCTTCGTGTAGTGGCGTTTTGGGCGCGGCGGTGGCAGGGCTGGCCAGCGTCGCCAGCAGGATGAGCACGAGAACCATTGTAGAGAGAGTCTGGTTTTTCATGGCTTTTGCTATCAACTCTTTCTTCTGTCTTGTTTCTGGCGCAAGAGCCGCCCGGCGAGAGTTTCGCCGCCGGGAGGGGGCGCGGACGGCGGAGGGGCTGGCTGCGGCGGCGGCTGGACGCGCGGCGGGCCGGGCGGAGGGGCGCTTGCCTCCGGCGGCGTCGCTTGCGGACGCGGCGGCTGCCCGGCGCGCTCCTTGGCCTCGAACAGCCGCTCGATGGGCGAGGGAGCTTCGACAGCCTGCCGGCGTCGGCGGGGCAGACGCTCCGACAGCCACGCCCGCAGCCGCGCCAGGTCGCGCTGCGTGATCGCCAGTCGCCGCACGCCGATGTCGAAGGGCAGCAGTACCGTCGCCAGCCCCAGCAAATAGGGCCACAGCTCGCGGCTCGTCCCCGCACCGCGCAGGTTGTGGACGAAAACCTGCCCTGGCTCTTCGAGCATCTCCCCGCCGCCCAGCCCGGCCAGGTAGGCCAGATAAGCGGGATCGGCTTCCAGCGCGGCGTACTCGGGTGAATAGCCCAGCACCCAGCCGCTGGTCAGCCCGACCTCCCCGCCGTCCGCCAGCACCCCGCTCAGGCGCAGCATATAGGCGCCCTCGGCAGGGGGGACAAAGGCGCCCTCGTAGCGCCCCGGCGCGGTCTGCGCCAGCGCGGCCGATGTGGCCTCCTGCGTCGGCCCCACGACGCTGACGGCGGCTGCCATGCCGTCGATGAAACGGCCTTCCGCGTCCACGGCGTCGACGACGATGTGCGCCTGCTCGCCCTCCAGTGTGACCGTTATCTCCAGCGGCGCCTCGCTCTGCTGGACCATGCTCCAGCGCACGGCCTGCGCCCAAAAGCGGGCAAAACTGTCCCACCTGACCCATTGCTGCGCCCAACGTCCCGTCGCGTCGGAGGTCCAGGCGACAGCGCGGCCCAGCCCGTACTGCCAGGTGGCCAGGAGCGGGTCCTCCTGGTGCGTGACCAGGACGACCTGCGCGGCTGGCTTGGGCGTGGTGGCGACATAGCCGGCCAGTTGGGGCACGGCGTCGATGCCGCTGAGGATAGGGCTGGAGGCGGTCTGAGCGGGGTAGAACGGTTCCTCGACGATGTAGGAGCGCATGGCCAACTGCGCTTCCTGGGCGAAAATCTCCGGCAGGTTGGCTGCCTGGTTGGTAAAGTGGTAGCGCCCGCCGCCCAGTTCGGCGATCCGCTCCAAAAAGCGCAGGTCCTGGCCATAGCCGATGGCGACGACGCTGAGGGTGATGTTCTGCGCGGCGATCTCGTTCTCGACCAGGGCGGGGACGCCTTCCTGGTGCTCCGAGTCGGCGCCGTCGGCCAGCAGGATGATGTGACGGACGGTGTGAGGGGCGTCGGCCAGGATGCCCAGCGCGTACTGGAGCGATTCGCGGACATAGATGCCGCCGCCGCCAGCCTGAAGGCGGATGACGCGGTCGATGACCTCTTCGCGTTGGCTGCCCGGCAGGGGGCCAATGACGTCGGCCGGACGGTCGTCGTAGGCGATGACGGTGATTTCGTCGGCTTCGTGAATCAGCTCGGCGACGCGGGCAGCAGCCTCGCCGGCCAGGCGGATCTTTTCTACGCCGCCCTCGATCGCGCCCATGCTGCCCGATTTGTCGATGATGACGACGATGGACATGGGCGGGAAGCGTTGTGGATCGTCGATGGTCATCTCTACCGGCAGCGTCTCTTCCAGCGGCGTGCCGTACCAGCCGCCGACGCCGTAGGAGCGCGGCCCGCCAACGGCGACCAACCCGCCGCCCAGGTCGCGCACGAAGGACTGCAGCGCGCTCATGGCGCGGGGGGAGAGGCGCTGCGCCGGGACGTTGACCAGCACCACGGCGGCATAGTCGGCCAGGGCCGTTGCATCGGAGGGCATCGCGCCAACGCTGCTTTCGTGCACCTCTATCCCGGCGCTCTGCAGAGCCTGCAACAACGGCGCGGCGTCGGCCTGCTCGGCCGAGACGAGCAGCACGCGCGGCGGCCCTTCGACCAGGGCAAAGCCGGAGAGGCTGTTGTTCTGCCAGCAACTGTCCATTTGTGGGGTGAGGATGGCGCGGAAAGAGGCAAACCCCGGCCTGTCAGCGACCAGGGGGATGGCAAAACGGTTGTGGCCGGGGCCTTGCTGGATGGCCTGTTCGAACACCGGGCGGTCGCCGGAAAGGACGGTCAATCTGCCTTCCATCTGCGCCGTGCTCTCGACCGTGACGATCAGCTCGAACTCTTCGCCCTGGTGGAGGCGGGCGGGCAGGTCGAGCGCGCTGATCCACGCTTCGACCAGCGGGGGCTGGCCCAGGCTGACCACATCGACCTGGATGCCCTGGGCGCGGGCCAGACGGATGGCGGTTTCGCTGTCGCCGACGGTGGGGTTGCCGTCGGACAGGAGCACCATGCGCCGCGCGGCGCCGCCAGGGAAGAGGGCCATCCCCAACCGGATTGCCTCTGCCAGGTCGGTCTGGTGGGTGAGGGGGATGGAGGCGATCTGGCCCAGTTCTCTGCTTTGGCTCATCGGCCGCTCGACCAGCGCGTCGGCGCCGAAGAGGACGAGGGCGGCCTGGTCGTTGGGCCCCATGGCAGCCAGGGCCTCGGCCACGAAATCGAGCGCCCGCTGCTGCTCTGCCGCGCTGATGCTGTCCGACACGTCGACCAGGAAGACGACGGCCAGCTCATCGCTGCCGTGGACGGTGCGCAGGCCGGCCAGGCTCAGGACGATGAGGGCCACGATCAGGCAGCGCAACGCCAGCGCGGCCCAGGCCCGCCCGCGGCCAAAGGACGCTTTCGGCCTCCCCACCCACGCAAAGTAGGGGAGCAGTATTGCAAGCAGGAGCCAGCAGGTTTGTGTGAATCTCATGGTAGCCTGGACGGGAGACAGGGGGACAAGGGGAC
>DAOTYD010000107.1:0-3798 GCA_034435295.1 Anaerolineae bacterium
GGTCACCTCCCCTCACGCGCCCCGCGGCAGGTTGCGATGGCGCAGCTTGAAAGACAGGTCGCGGGCGATGTTGCGCATGACCACATAGCCGATGTGATGGTCCTGCTCGCACAAATCCCAAAAGACATCCCGCGGGATGACGAACAACTGCGTGTCGCTTTTGACGCAGCGCACCGTCGCCGAGCGCGCCCCCCGGTCGACCAATGCCATTTCGCCAAAGACCTGACCCCGCCCCAACTGCACCACCGCCATCATCTCCTGGGCGCCAGGGACATCAGGGGCCGGGCCGCTGGAGACGAGCACTTCCACCAGCCCCTCCTGGACGATGTATAGCTCGTCGGATGGATCGCCGGCGGCAATGATCATATCGCCGGCTCCATAGACGCGCGGGCTGCCAATGGTGACGATTTGCTGGATTTTGTCCTCCGGAAGGCCGGCAAATAACTCGCTCTGCTTGAGCAGCTCAATGACTTCTTTCATGGCATTTTCCCCTCCCGATAAATCCGTGCCTTTTCGACGTACCAGGCCGCGGTCACTTGCAGGCGGAGCACCTCGTCTTCGCCCAGTTCGCGCACGACTTTGGCCGGCACGCCCAGGGCCAGCGTGCGCGGCGGGATGCGGGTCCCTGCGGTGACCAGCGCCCCGGCGCCGACGATGGCCTCCGCACCGATCACTGCGCCGTCGAGGACGATCGCTCCGATGCCAATCAGCGCGCCGTCTTCGACCGTCGCCCCGTGTAGCACGGCGCGGTGTCCCACGGTGACCCCTGCGCCGACCCGGCATGGCTGCGCCGGGTCGGTGTGAATGACGGTCAGGTCCTGGATGTTGGAACGCGGGCCGATGAGGATGGGCGCCTCCTCCGCCCTGAGCACGCAGCCGAACCAGATGCTGACCTCTGCTTCCAGCGTGACATCGCCGATAACCGTCGCATTGGGCGCGACGTAGACACTGGGGTCGAACCGGGGTTTCTTCAACTGCTTCCTCCTGCTGCCGGGTGCCACTTTATTCTATCATGGAAACAGCGCCAGGGGAAGAGTGTACCCCTTGTAGGACAACTGCTCGCAGTTGTCCTACGCCGCCGGGCAAGACGCCCTGTTGACTTTATCTGTCTTTTCGTCTATAATCGCTTGCAACAAGGAGCAGCATCTCCCCCGCCTTTATCAAGTCGTCATGAAAAACGGGCGCCGCGCCAGGACGCAGCGCAATGATGAGGATGATGTCGGGAGTGGTTACAGAAAAGGATCGCCGTCCCTTTACGCTCAACATTCGCAGCAAGATCATCGTCCCCTATCTCATCCTGACCCTCGTCGTCGCTGTCATCGGCACCTATGTGGTGACCACCCTGGTTGCCAGCTCCCTCGACGAGCGGCTGAACAACCACCTGCTCGAAGCCGGGCGCGTGGTCTCTGATACGCTGGTGCGCCAGGAGCTGGGCCACCTGGAAACCGCGCGCCTGGTCGCCTTTACGCGCGGCCTGGCCGAGGCGCTACAGGCCGGCAACCGCCAGCAGGCCACCGCCATTGCCGGGCCGGCAGCCGCCAACAGCAATGTCGAAATCCTCATTCTCACCGATGCCGCCGGCAGTGAGATCGTTCACCTGCTGCGCCGCGCCGACGGCTCGCTCGAACGGGTCGAGGGGTATGACCTCTCTACCCTCTGGCTGACCCAGAGCCTGCTGGAGCGCGGCGACCCCGACAGCCTGCCCGTGCGGGCGATCGGCCGCCATCCGGCCGATCAGCGCCTCTACTACTTTACCGCCATCCCCGTCCCGCTGCAGGGCCAGGTGGTCGGCGTGGCCGTCGTTGGCACGTCTCTTGACACGCTGCTGCCCTACCTCAAAGCCACCTCTCTGGCCGATGTGACCATCCACGGCGAAGGTGGTCAGGCCATTGCCAGCACCATGCTGCCAGACGAGGTGAGCGGCGAAGAGATCGCCCTGGAGACGCTCTCCATCTCTCCGCATCTGTACCAGCAGCTTCTGACCAGTACGGAACTCACCATCGGCGAGAACGCGCGCATCCACAATCGCTGGTATCGGCTCCTCCACGGCTCCCTGCGCGTGGGAGATAGCAGCCTGGGCGTCTTTACCGTCGCCCTGCCCTCGCAGTTCATCATCCAGGCTGGGACGACGAGCCGCAACACCTACGCCTTGCTCTTCGCCCTGGCGATGGCGGCCGTCATCCTGGTCGGCTATGTCATCTCCCAGCGCATCACCACGCCCCTCAGCCGGCTGGTGCAGACCTCGCGGGCTGTGGCCGAGGGCGACCTGACCCAGCGCACCAACATCCGCAGCACGGACGAGGTCGGCATCCTGGCGGCTACGTTCGACGAGATGACGGACCGCCTGCACGCGCGCACCCGCGAGTTGGAACAGCTCCTCTATACCTACCAGGAAGCCTCCGGGCGGCTGCGCGCCATCCTGCTCAGTATGCGCGACGGTGTGCTGCTCGAAGACACCCAGGGCAACCTGGTGCCGCTGAACCCGGCTGCCCAGTCTTTCCTGGAGGAATGCCCCGACCCGCAGGATGTGCTGGCGCGCCTGGTCCAGACCCCCAGCCCCGCCGCTCAGCGTGCAGGTGCTCCCCAACCGCTCGAATCCAACCGCTTCGAGGTGGGACGGCGGGTGATCAGTATCCACAAGGCGGCGGTGCGCACCGATGAGGGGCGTCACCTGGGCAACGTGATCGTTCTGCGGGACGTGACGGCCGAGGTCGAGGCCGAACGCCTCAAGGACGCCTTTGTCGCCCACGTCTCGCACGAGCTGCGCACTCCGCTGACGGCGATCAAAGGCTACAACGCCCTCGTGCTTGCCAGCGCCGGCGACCGCCTGGACGAGCAGCAGAAATCGTTCCTGCACATCATCAACCGCAACACGGACGACCTGGTCGCCATGATCGACGAATTGCTCGCCTTTTCGGAGATGGAAGCGCGGGGCGGCCTGGGGTTGCAGCGCCAGGTGGTCTCGCTGGCTGATATCGTTGGGAACATTGCGACGGTGTGGGAACCGCAGATGCAGAGCCGCGAGATCAACTTTGTGCTCGACATTTCTCCGTCCTTGCCCCCAGTGGAGGCTGACCCCCGCCGCCTGCGCTGGGCGATCGTCAACCTGGTGCGCAATGCCTGGCAGTATACCCCGCCGGGCGGCTGCATTACCCTCTGCCTCTCTTCATCTGGCGATCATGTCACCCTCGACGTCATCGACACCGGCCGGGGAATCTCCGCCGAACAGCAGCAGCACCTCTTTACGCGCTTCCAGCGCGCCGCATCCGACGAACAAAGCGACGTGCGCGGCATGGGGCTGGGGCTCTATGTGACCAGGGCCATCGTCGAAGCGCACCAGGGCCAGATCGCCGTGACCAGCCAGGAGGGCATCGGCAGCACCTTCAGCATCACGCTGCCCGCCCTGCCGACCTCCATGAGCGAAACGTGAACGGTTGAAGGGCAGCGCAATGAGGGAACAGGCCAACCCTGACCCGCCAGAGCGCCAGCGAGCGCGCGATTTGTTCGTCTTTCTCACCGTCCTGTTTGTGGGCTTTATCTGCGTCCTGGCCGCCGCGCAACTGGCGGTCCAGCCGCTCCCCCGCTGGACAATCGCCGCCAACATGCTCTCCGACCTGGAGCCCTATCGGGCTTTCACGCCGCAGCCGATCGAACCGCTGCGACCGGAGGCGCTGACCCGCCCGGCCTGGGATGTCGAGCGCATTGTCCATCCGACCGAACAACCTGCCGTTGTGCCGCCAGCAGTTATCCTTCCTCCTTCCACGCCGACTGCCCCGCCCACCCAGACCCCCCTGCCGC
>DAOTYD010000108.1:0-10694 GCA_034435295.1 Anaerolineae bacterium
TGGATGAGAGCGTGCGCGCGGTGCCGGTGGAGGGCGTCGCGCCGACGATGGAGAACGTGCTGAACCGCAGCTACCCGATCTTCCGCCCCTTCAACCTGCTCACCAACGGCGCGCCAGGCCCGCTGGCCCAGGCGTTCATCGGCTTCGTTCTCAGCGCCGAGGGGCAGCAGATCGTCGCCGGGCACTATATCCCGGTTGGGCAGTAGTCTTTTCGACCACAGAGGCACGGGGAACACAGGGCCGAGGTGCTCTGTGCTCTCCGTGTCCTGTGGCTTTTCACCCTCCCGCAGGTTGCAAACTCCAAACCTGCGGGAGGGCAGGCAGTGTTCAGGAGGCTTATGATGCAAATCAGGTTGATCACTGATCGGGTGGTCAGGTATCTTCTTCTGCTGAGCGCCCTGATCTCGATCCTGATCGTCTTTCTCATCGGCCTGTTCACCCTGCGGGAGTCGTGGCCAGCGCTAAGCGAGATTGGCCTGGGGCGATTGCTGGGCGGCACGGTGTGGCGTCCCGGCAGCGAGCAGTTCGGCATCCTGGCCATGATCGCCGGGTCGGTGCTGGTCACGATCGGGGCGATCCTCCTGGGCGTGCCGCTGGCGATGGGCGGCGCGGTCTTCCTGGCCGAGATTGCCCCGCCAGCCGTGCGCGGCGTTGTCCGCCCGGCGGTGGAACTGCTGGCCGGCATCCCCTCGGTGGTCTATGGTCTGTTCGGGCTGGTCGTGCTGGTGCCGCTGGTGCGGCAGATCTCCGTGGTGGGCAACAGCGGCTTTAGCCTGCTGGCGGCGTCTATTGTCCTGGCGATCATGATCCTGCCGACAGTGACCAACATCGCCGAGGATGCCATCCGCGCCGTGCCACGGGAGTACAAGGAGGGTTCGCTGGCCCTCGGCACGACCCACTGGCAGACCATCGTCGGGGTCACGCTGCCGGCGGCCCGTTCGGGCATCGTCGCCGCGATCATCCTGGGCGTCGGGCGCGCGCTGGGAGAGACGATGGCCATGATCATGGTCATCGGCAACTCGGTCGCTTTCCCCGCCCCGCTGAACGATAACCCGCTGACCATCTTCCTCAGCGCGGCGCGCACCCTGACCGGCAACATCGCCGTGGAGATCAACTATGCCACCGGCATCCATCGCAGCGCGATTTTCGCCACCGGCGTGGCCCTGTTCGTGATGGTCATGCTGGTCAACAGCCTGGCGCGCTGGATGCTGCGCAGGAGGGCGGCATGAACAGCATCCCTATCGCTCGAACAGCGATGCAGGCGCAGCCCCGCTCTAACCTGCGCAGTCGCCGGATCGGCCAGGCGGTCGCTTTCGCCCTGCTCTGGCTGGCCGGGCTGTCGGCCGTCGTGGCACTGCTGGCGGTCAGCGGCTACGTCATCGCCCGCGGCCTGCCGCTGATCGACCGCGACTTTTTGCTGACCCGTCCGCGCGGCGGGTTGGGCGGCGAGGGGGGCATCTCCACCACCATCGTCACCACCCTCTACCTGGTGCTGCTGACTATCGGCATTGCCACGCCGCTGGGGGTGGGGGCGGCGATCTACCTGGCGGAGTACGCCGGGGAGACGGAGAGCGGCTTCCTGTCCCGCCTGGTGGGCCTCGCCCGCCTCGGCGTGGAGACGCTGGCCGGCGTGCCCTCGATCATCTTTGGGCTGTTTGGCTTTGCCCTCTTCGTCTCCGCCCTGCACTTTGGCTTTTCGCTGCTGTCCGCTGGCCTGGCCGGCGCCTGTCTCATCCTGCCGGTGATCATCCGCGCCTCCGAGGAGGCGCTGCTGGCTGTGCCGCGTTCCTACCGCGAGGGCAGCCTGGCCCTGGGGGCGACCAAGTGGCAGACCACCTGGCAGGTCGTCCTGCCTGCCGCCGCGCCGGGGATCATCACCGGCATCGTCCTCAGCGTGGGGCGGGTGGTCAGCGAGACGGCAGTCTTTTACGTCACTCTTGGCGGCAGCCTGCGCGCCCCGTCGTCGCTGCTGTCGGGCGGGCGGACAATGGCCCTGCACGTCTACTATCTGGCTATGGAAACCCGCGCTTTCGACAAGGCTATGGCCACCGGCGCGGTGTTGATCGTGACAATGGTACTGATTAACGCGGTGATCAACCTGCTCTCGCGCAAGTTGTCCGCTGGAATGAGAGGATAAAGATGATCCGCATCGAGACGATAGATTACAGCCTGTTCTACCGCGACTTTCGCGCCCTGCGCCAGGTGACGATCCAGATCCCGGCCAACCAGATCACCGCGATCATCGGCCCGTCGGGGTGTGGCAAGTCCACCTTTCTGCGCACGTTCAACCGCATGAACGACCTGATCCCTGGCGTGCGGACGGAGGGGAGGGTGCTGCTGGACGGACAGGACATTTTCCAGATGGACGCGGTGGAACTGCGGCGGAAGGTGGGGATGGTCTTCCAGAAGCCGAACCCCTTCCCCAAGTCCATCTTTGACAACGTTGCCTACGGCCCACGGGCGCATGGGCTGCATGACCACGCTCGCCTGGCGGAGATTGTCGAGCGCAGCCTGCGCGATGCGGCGCTGTGGGACGAGGTCAAGGACGACCTGGGCAAGTCAGCGCTGGCGCTCTCCGGCGGGCAGCAGCAGCGGCTGTGTATCGCTCGCGCCCTGGCCGTCCAGCCGGAGGTGATCCTGATGGACGAGCCGGCGTCGGCGCTCGACCCCATCGCCACGCTGCGCATCGAGGAACTGATCCAGGTGTTGAAAGAAAAGTACACTATTGTTATCGTCACCCACAACATGCAGCAGGCGGCGCGGGTGTCGGACAGCACAGCGTTCTTTATGATGGACGAGCAGCGGGCGGGTTATCTGGTCGAGTTCGGGCCGACGCGGCAGCTCTTTACCAACCCGCAGCACAAGCAGACAGAGGATTACATTACGGGGCGGTTTGGGTAGGGTGGGAGGTATCCAATTGAAGAAGCGCGTACTCTTCCTTTGCACAGGCAACTCGGCGCGTAGCCAGATGGCCGAAGGGTTGGTCAATCATTTTCTTGGCGCGGAATGGGAGGCCTTTTCCGCCGGCACCGCGCCCACTGGCTACGTCCATCCTTTCGCCGTGTGGGCAATGGCCGAACTGGGGATCGACATCTCGGAGCAGCAGTCCAAATCGGTAGACATTTTCCGTGGCATGGATTTCGATGTCGTCGTCACGGTCTGCGACCATGCGGCGCAGAACTGCCCGCTCTGGCTGGGGCGAGGGCAGGTCATCCACATGGGTTTTCCCGACCCCGCCGCTGTCGAAGGCAGCGAGGTCGAGCAGTTGGAAGCGTTCCGCCGGGTGCGGGACGGCCTGCGCCAGCGCGTGTTCGAGCTCCTGCAGTCGCTCGACACAACACCAGAAAAAGGTAGATTCTATGCCACGGGAAACTTTTGACCGCGAACTGCAACGGCTGCAGGACGAGATGCTGAGGCTGGGCAGCATCGTCAGGCATGCCCTCTTGCAATCGGTCCAGGCGCTCAAACGGCGCGATTTTGCCGCCTCGCGGCGCCTGATCGAGGAGGATAATGCGATCAACGACAAGCGCTTTGAGATCGAGCACGACGCGCTTGTCCTCATCGCCACCCAGCAACCTATGGCCGGCGACCTGCGCATCCTTGCTGCCATTGTCGAGATCGTTGCCGAGCTGGAGCGCATCGGCGACTATGCCAAGGGCATTGCCACCATCAACCTGATGATCGGCGACCGGCCGCTGGTCAAGCCGCTCGTCGACATCCCTCTCATGGCCGAAAAGGCTGCCTCGATGCTCTATCGCGCGCTCGATTCGTTCGTCCACCGCGATGTCGAGCTGGCTCGCGCCATTCCTGCCGAGGACGACGAGATCGATGCTCTCTACAACCAGGTCTATCGCGAACTGGTCACATACATCTTTGGCGATCCAGGCCATATCGAGCAGGCCAACCAGCTCTTGTGGGTCGCTCATAACCTGGAACGCGCTGCCGATCGTACGATCAACATCTGCGAGCGGGTCGTCTTTACCGTAACCGGTCAGTTGGAAGAGTTGGACGGATCGGAAAACGTGCAGCCGTCTAAGCAGTGAGGCAGGGGAAGGTCGATGAAAAAGCCACGCGTCTTGTTTCTCTGTACCAGCAACTCGGCCCGCAGCCAGATGGCCGAGGCTTTCCTGAGAAAGTATGGCGGCGACCGTTTCGAGGCCCACAGCGCCGGCCTGGAACCCAAAGAAATCCATCCCTACACCTATCGGGTGATGGAAGAGATAGGCATTGACCTCAGCGGTCATCGCCCGAAGGGGCTGGATGAATACCTGATGAAAACGCACGTGGGCTATCTGATCACGGTCTGCCAGAACGCCGAGGAAAAGTGCCCGATCTACCCAGGCCCCGTCGTCAGGGAATACTGGGGATTCGAAGACCCGGCGGCCTTCGAAGGCAGCGAAGAGGAAAAGCTGGCCAAATTTCGGCAGGTCCGCGATCAGATCGAGGCCCGTGTGATCGCCTGGCTGGCCGGGCATCAGTAGACAGCAAGCCTCCGCTTGACGTTCTCCCCAGGTCTGCTACAATCAGCCTTTGGCTGCCTATAGCGAGAGCGGAATAAGAGAGCGTTATGCGGAGAGATCGACATGCCTGCTTCTGTCTCCTGTGCATCCTGTTGACGGGAGTGTGGGCACTTGTCGGCTGCCGGACCGACCCGACTGCCGCCGCAACGCCCACCACACCAACCCATGAGCCGGTCCAGACCATTGAGAACAAGGGCTCTGACACCATGGTCAATCTGGCCCTGGCCTGGGCCGAGGCCTACACGGCTGCCCACCCGGCCCTGCGCATCTCGGTGACCGGTGGCGGGTCGGGCACCGGCATCGCCGCCATGATCAACGGCACCGTCGACATAGCCAACGCCTCGCGGGCGATGAAGCCCGAAGAGATCGAAGCGGCCCAGGCCAACGGCATCACGCCGGTCGAATTCGTCGTCGCCCGTGACGCCATCGCCGTCGTCGTCCACCCTTCCAACCCGGTCGATCACCTCACTCTGCAGCAGATTTCGGACATCTATACCGGCAAGATCACCAACTGGAGCCAGGTTGGAGGGGAGGATAGGGTCATCGTGCTCCTCTCCCGCGAGTCGAACTCGGGCACCTATGTCTACTTCCTGGAACACGTCATCCGTCTGGGCGATCCGCATAGCAACCTGCTCTTTTCGCCCGACACGTTGTTGATGCCCTCGTCCGAAGGCATCAGCGCAGAGGTGCGCCAGAATCCCAACGCCATCGGTTACGACGGGCTGGGCTATGTGACGCCCGACCAGAAGGTGATCGCCGTAGGCGTCAGCAGCGAAGGCCCGTTCGTGTTGCCGTCCATCGATACGGTCAACGATGGCTCCTACCCCATCTCGCGCCCGCTCTATATGTACACCCCCGGCGAGCCAACCGGCGTCGTGCGCGCCTACCTGGAGTGGATCCTGGGGGATGGGCAGGTGATTGTGGGCGAGCTGGGGTTTGTGCCGCTGCGGTGAGGGGGGATGTGAACTGTTGACCCGCATCATCCGCCTCCTGCTCACCATCATCCCCGCCGAACGCGGCTACAAACTGGCGGAGGAAAGGGAGTTCTACAGTCCAGACCCAGCCACTTTGTTGGATAACCCGCCAATCCCATGAGCATACAAAACGGAACACGCAACACGCAACACGCAACACGCTGGTCCGAGTTCCTCATCGAGACCCTGGTGCGCGTGCTGGGCTTTTCCAGCATCGGCCTGGTGCTGCTGATCTTTCTCTTTCTGCTGCGCGAGGGTCTGCCCGTCTTTTACCAGGTCGAGCCGGGCAATCTCTTCAGCACCCAGTGGTATCCCACCTTTGGCCTCTTTGGCACCCTGCCGCTGATCCTCGGCTCGATCCTCGTCACGGTTGTGGCCATCCTCATCGCTCTGCCGCTGGGGGTGATGACGGCGGTCTTTGTGCGCGAGGTGGCGCCCAACTGGGCGCGCGAGATTCTCAAACCGATGATCGAAGTGCTGGCCGGCATCCCCTCCGTGGTGCTGGGCTTTTTCGGCATGGTCTTTCTCGCCCCGCTGGTCCGCCAGGTGCTCAACGTACCCACCGGCCTGACCGCCTTTACCGGCGCGGTCCTGCTGGCCTATATGTCGCTCCCGACCATCATCAGCGTGGCCGAGGACGCGCTCGACGCAGTGCCCAAGAGCTACCGCGACGCCGGGCTGGCCATGGGCGCGACCAAATGGCAGACGATCTGGCGCGTCGTTGTGCCCGCTGCCCGTTCGGGCATCGTCACGGCGGTGATGCTGGGGATGGGCCGCGCCATCGGCGAGACGATGGCCGTGATGATGGTGACGGGCAACGCGGCACGCATGCCGCTCACGCTCGACTCGCTCTTCCGCCCCGTCCGCACCATGACTGCCACCATCGCCGCCGAGATGGGCGAGGTCGCCCAGGGCAGCGTCCACTACCACGCCCTCTTTGGCATCGGCATCCTCCTCTTTGTGTTGACCTTTCTCATCAACCTGTTCGCCGCAGCGACGATCTTTAAGAAACGACGAAAGGGTGGGCTGCGCTGATGAACCGCTATCTGGTGCAAAAGCTCGGTTTTGCCCTGTTGACCATCACGGCGCTGGTTGTTGTCCTGCCGATACTCTTCCTCATCGGCGCCATCGTTGTCCGCGGCCTGGGGGCGATCTCGTGGGAATTTCTCACCGCCATGCCGCGCAACGGCATGAAGGAGGGCGGCATCCTGCCAGCAATCGTCGGCACGGTGTTGCTCACCCTGGGCACGGCGCTGGCGGCGATCCCCGTTGGCGTCGGCGGGGCGATCTACCTCTCCGAGTATGCCCGTGACACGTGGCTCACACGCTCCATCCGTCTGGCGATCATCAACCTGGCCGGCATTCCCTCGGTCGTCTATGGCCTCTTTGGGCTGGGCCTCTTTGTTCTCTTTCTTCGGATGGGCACCTCGATCGTGGCCGGCTCGCTGACACTGGCGATCATGACGCTGCCCACCATCATCAGCGCGGCAGAGGAGGCGCTGCGCGCCGTGCCTACGGAGTTCCGCACCGTCAGCGCCAGCCTGGGCGGGACGCGCTGGCAGGGCATCCGGCACATCGTCCTGCCGCAGGCTCTGCCCGGCATCATCACCGGCATCATCCTGGGGCTGCTGCGGGCGGCAGGGGAAACGGCGCCCATCCTTTTTACTGTCGCTGCCTTCTACCTGCCCCGCCTGCCCCACTCGCCGCTGGACGAGACGATGGCGCTGCCCTATCACCTCTATGTCATCAGCACGCAGGTGCCCGGCATGCCGCTCGACGTCCAGTACGGCACGGCGCTGGTGCTGTTGGTGCTGGTGCTCTCGCTCAACGTGGTGGCGACGATGATCCGGGGATATTTCCGGAGCAGGAGGCAGTGGTGAAATATGGAATCCCAACCCCCTCCCAAGATTCGCTTCGAGAACGTCACCTACCGCTACGGCGACAAGGTGGCGCTGCACGATGTCTCACTTGCCATCCCCGCCCGCGCCATCACCGCCGTTTTCGGACCGGCCGGCGGCGGCAAATCGACCCTGCTGCGGCTGATCAACCGGCTGAACGACCTGATCGAAGGAGTCGAGCTGTCCGGGCGCGTGCTCCTGGACGGGCAGGACATCTACGCCCCCGGCATCGACGCCACCGCCCTGCGCCGCCGCGTCGGCATGGTCTTTGCTCTGCCTCTGCCCCTGCCCGGCACCGTCCGCCAGAACGTCCTCTACGGCCCTAAACTGGCCGGCGTCCGCGACCCCGTCCGCCTGGACGAAATCCTGATCCGCAGTCTGACCCAGGCCGCGTTGTGGGACGAGGTCAAAGACCGGCTGGACGACCCGGCGGTGGCTCTCTCCGGCGGGCAGCAGCAGCGGCTGTGCATCGCCCGCAGCCTGGCGCTGGAGCCGGAGGTGCTGCTGCTCGACGAGCCGACTTCGGGGCTGGATCCCATTTCGACGGGCAAGGTAGAGGCTTCGCTGCAGGAGCTGAAAAAGAACTATACCATCGTCATCGTGCCGCATTCGGTGCAGCAGGCGGCGCGGGTGGCCGACTATGCGGCTTTTTTCCTGATGGGCGAACTGGTCGAGCATCGGACCGGCAACGAGATTTTCACCACGCCGCGCGATCAGCGCACCGAGGATTACGTCACCGGGCGTTTTGGGTAGGGCGATGGACAAGATCCGCGTCGAACACCTGAACTTTTACTACGGCGATTTCTGCGCCCTGGCGGACGTCTCGATGAGCATTGGCGAGCGGCAGATCACGGCGCTGATCGGGCCGTCCGGCTGCGGCAAATCGACGTTCCTGCGCTGCCTCAATCGCATGAACGACACCATCCCCGGCGCGCGCGCCGAGGGCCGTGTGCTGCTGGATGGGCAAGACATCTACGCCCCCAACACCGACGTCGTCGCCCTGCGCCGCCGCGTCGGCATGGTCTTTCAACGTCCCAACCCTTTCCCTCAATCTGTTTTCGACAACGTCGCCTTTGGTCCGCGCGTGTTGGGACTCCACCGACACGAAAACCTGCACGAGATCGTCGAGCAGAGCTTGCGCGGCGCTGTGCTGTGGGACGAGGTGAAGGACAACCTGCGCCAGGACGCGCTCAGTCTGTCGTTGGGTCAGCAGCAGAGGCTGTGCATCGCCCGCGCCATCGCCGTCCGGCCCGAGGTGATCCTGATGGACGAGCCGTGCTCGGCGCTCGATCCCATCGCCACGCTCGAGATCGAAGAGCTGATGCAGCAGCTCAAGGAGCGCTATACCATCGTCATCGTTACCCACAATATGCAGCAGGCTGCCCGCGTCTCTGACTATACCGGCTTTTTCTGGCTGGGCAGGCTGGTCGAGTTCAATGAAACCAACATCATTTTTACCCGTCCCGCCGAGCAGTTGACCGAGGACTATATCACCGGCCGGGCGGGATAAGCAGCAAAGGAGGACTGCCATGACCCGTGAAACATTCGACCGCGAGTTGCAACGGCTGCAGGACGAGATGCTTGCCCTCGGCAGCATCGTCGAGGAAACGCTGAGCGAGTCTGTCAACGCGCTCAAGCGGCGCGACCTGGAAGCGTCGAGCCGCCTGATCGAGCGCGATCGCTACATCAACGAGCGCCGCTTTCAGATCGAGTCGGACGCGCTCATCCTGATTGCCACCCAGCAGCCGATGGCGGGCGACCTGCGCATCATCGCCGCCATTATCGAGATCGTCGCCGAGCTGGAGCGCATCGCCGATTACGCCAAAGGCATCGCCACGATCAACATCCGCATCGGTCATCAGCCGCTGATCAAGCCGCTGATCGATATCCCCTTCATGGCTCAAAAGGCCTGCTCTATGCTCCATCGCGCGCTCGATTCGTTCGTCCATCGCGATGTCGAACTGGCCCGTTCCATCCCCGCCGAGGATGATGAGGTCGATGCCCTTTACAATCAGGTCTACCGCGAGCTGATGACCTATATCATTGCCGATCCCCGCAACATCGAACAGGCCAATCATCTGCTGTGGGTCGCTCACAACCTGGAGCGCGCCGCCGACCGCACGATCAACATCTGCGAGCGTGTCGTCTTTACCGTCACCGGTCAACTGGCCGAGTTGAACCAGGGTGAAGAGGGCGGGGAGATGGGCATCGAGACGCTCCATTAGGGAACGTCACTTGTAGCTCCTGGCGCGCTCAGAAGACCGTGCCGAACCGCATGCGCCGTGTTGTGCGGTCTCTGACCGCTTCGAACAATCGCGCTGGTGTTCCGGCGACTTTGACCATCGTCTGGAAAGATGGTATACTGTTTAGAGTCAGGATCGAGAATCAGTGACTCGTTTCGATGGGAAGTGTGCGATGAACGCTCAAGAGGTGACCATTCAATTGCCGGCCAACGTCTATGCGGAGATCCAGTCTCTGGCCGCCGAGGAGCAGAGCGACCCGGTCGCAGTCATTAGCCGTCTCGTGTCCATAGCCAGTCAGCGGAGAGCCTGGTTGCGCGACCTGGCGGCCCTGCGAGAGCAGATCCGTCAGGACGGGGGTCTCCAGGTGGGTAGCTCGAAGGACGAGGTGATCGAGCGGCTGCGTCGGACCCGTCGCGAGATCTTTGCTGCCGAATATGCGCATCTGTATTGACAGCTCCACGTTCATCCTCGGCCTGCAGCAGAGCAATCCCTTTGCGGCGCAGTTGCTCGACCTCGTTGGCCCTGAACTCACCCTGGTCATACCTCGTCTGATTGGGCAGGAAGTAACGCGCAACCTGACCACGGCCGAGCAGGTACGCTGTTTCTATCGCCCGTTCGAGAGACGCGTCTTTGCGTTTCTTGTTGACGAACCGGTGCCTCGCGAGTTGGTGGACAAGTACATCCGACTGGGGCTGCCCGAGAAAGCGGATGCGTTCGTCGGGGCTTTCGCGGAGTGGATGGAAGTCCGTTACTTGATCTCGGAGAATCGCCATTTTCTGCGCGACCTGAGGACGAGCGCTTTCGAGGTCGTGAGCGCGGAGGAGTTCGTCGGGCGCTGGAAGAGCAACGCTCTCTAGCGCTGTGGCAGGCTGATGGGACACACAGCGGCTATCTGCCGTCTGTCGCAGCAAGTGGATTCCTCGCCTCCGGCGCCACCGTATCCGCACTGACAAAGCGCCCCAGCGCCGGGTCGAGGTAGCGCGCCTGCAGGAACAACAGCCCCGTCTCGTCGAGCGGCGCACCCGTAAAGCCCCGCCCCGTTGGTAACGTGCCCTCGCG
>DAOTYD010000109.1:0-2303 GCA_034435295.1 Anaerolineae bacterium
CAAGGAGAGGGGGAGACAAGGAGAGGGGACATACCGGGACGGTTGCTCCCAGATGTCATTCTGAGGAGAAGGCCGCGGAGCGGCTGCTTCGCCGCCTTCGGCGGCTCGCTCGGAATCCCGGGGGCTACGTCCCTCTCCAGAGCTCCCGCAGGCCCAGCTTGAAAAGCCCCCAGACGTTGAACGGCATCCAGCTCACCGGCACGTCCAGCTCCTCCTTCTCGCAGACGGTAGAGGTGTTGGCGCGGTCGATCTGGTCTTTGATCGCCAGCATCCGCTGCTCCACCTCATCGGCGGGGAGGGTGGCAATCCACTCGTCAATCTGGGCCATGAGGGCGATGGCGCGGTTGATGCGCTCTTCTGTCTCGGCAGCCAGTTCGGGCGAGGCGACGCCGTAGCGCGCCTTGAGCCGGTTGAGCCGTCGCCCGGCCTCGTAGGTCGTCGCCGCCAGCGTGTCGCGGTCCAGCCAGCGCGTCTCGTAGGAGAGGATGTGCTTCCAGGTGGGAGCCAGCAGCGCCTGGCGATGCTCCTCCAGCGTGCGGCAGAAGAGGCGGTAGCCGTACTGGTCGGGATGCTCAAAGGCCAGGCTGCCCGGGTCGAGAAAGGGCGCCAGCGGCGCGGTGAAGGGGATAAAGCGCGGGTCGCCGTCCAACTGCTGCCACAGGTCAGCGCAGAAATCGACCGTCTCCAGGGCCGAGGCAGCGGTCTGTTGCGGCAGGCCGATCATGAAAAAGAGGTCGAAGCGCGACGCGCCCACCGCCAGGCAGTTCTTGACCGTGTCGATGACGCCCTGGTTCGAATAGCCCTTGTTGAGCGCCTTGCGCACCGCCGGATCGTGCGAGTCGGGCGAGAACTCGACGATAAAGTTGGGCATGGCCGCGGCCAGTTCCTCGGCGTAATCGCGGGGGACGGGCCAGAAGAACTCGAGCATAAAGGGGCCGCGCACGCCCTGAAC
Organism: Anaerolineae bacterium; assembly: GCA_034435295.1. Lineage (GTDB taxonomy): Bacteria > Chloroflexota > Anaerolineae > B4-G1 > DUEL01 > DAOTYD01. Next base: position 953 of record DAOTYD010000109.1, read on the forward strand.
CGCGCGCAAAAAGCGCCGCGCATAGTCCATCCCCGCCAGGCGCAGCTCGCCGAGGATGAAAATCGGCCCACGGCTGATCTGGCGCGCCTCGCGCACGTCCTGCGCCAACTGTTCGGGGTCGCGAAAGGCCGGCGCGCTGCGGCCCGACATGCGCACGTGGCCCTCGGCGCAGCCGCCGCAGACGGCGCAGTGCTCCGTGCAGCCGCGCACGGTGATAGTGGCCATGGCCGGATAGTCGAGCCAGTGGGCGAAGGGCGCGCTCGAGACCAGGTCGCGGCTGCGGATCACCGAGCGCACCATGTGCCGGAAGCCGGGGCGGACATGGTCGAGGCTCGCCGGGGTATAGGTCTGCGGGTTGACGTGGACCTGGCCTTTGCTGTCTTTCCAGGTCAGGTTGGGCACGTCGACCGGCTCGCGGCCAGCGCGCAGACACTCCATCAACTGGCGCAGCGGCTCCTCGGTCGAGTCGCCGCGGACGACGTAATCGACCTGCGGGTAGCGGATCAACTCCTCGTGGTAGTAGGTGGCGGAAAAGCCGCCGAAGAGGATGGGCCTGTTGGGGTGGTGCTGGCGCACCAGACGGGCCACTTCCAGCGCGCCGTGGGCGTGCGGCAGCCAGTGCAGGTCGATGCCAAAGGCCGCCGAATCGAGACGGCGGATGAACTGCCCGGCGTCGAACCGTGGCGAGCGCAGCATGCGCACCGCCAGATTGACGATGCGCGTCTGGAAGCCGTGCTGCCCCAGATAGTCGCTCAGGGCGGCAAAGCCGATGGGGTACATGTCATAGATCGGCGTGGAGGGAACGACGTCCGAAATGGGGCCCCAGAGCGTGGCTCGCTGCCGAAAGTCATAGACGCTGGGCGCATGCAGAAAGGTCAAATCTGTTTTTGCCATAGGGGGGCTAGTTTACCGCAGAATGGGGAAAGCACAAGTCGCGCTCATGGCGCCGGCGTCGGCGTGACGTAGAAACGGATGCGGAAGGCAACCTCGGCCTGCAGTTGATCTTCGATATAGAGCGACACGGTATAGTCGCCGCCCCGCAGGACGGTGCCCTCCGGCTCGAAATAGACGACCCAGCGCTTGCCGGATGAGCCGTCCGCCAGGCTCCAGCGGTATTCCTGGCGCGCGATCTCTGTTCCGCCGCGGCGCCAGACCACCGCCCAGGGCATGCCTTCCTGCATCCCTTCATAGTCAAAGACGAGGTAGACGGATTTGGTGTTCCAGTCGAACACGTCGCCAGGCAGGAAGGGCATCCCGGGGTCGAGCATGCCCAGGGCGACGACGGGGTTGCGAAAGACCGCTGGCGGCAGCGGCGTCGGTGTGGACGTGGGGGTGAGGGTTGGCGTGGGGC
>DAOTYD010000110.1:0-1983 GCA_034435295.1 Anaerolineae bacterium
GGATATTGCCGACGGTGACGCAGCGGAAACCGATCAGGTGTGTGTCGTAGATGTTGGCCTCGTCGATGCGTACCCAGGTATTGGTGCCGTCGTCACGGTGGTCGTACCAGGAGCCGCCGCGCACCAGGCTCTCCATCTTGGACGTCGACGGCGGGCCCATGGGGTTGAAGTAGGGCGAGTTTTTGTAATAGTCCGGCTCGTAAAAATCATTGACCCACTCGCGCACATTGCCGGCCATGTCCAGCGCGCCGTAGGGACTGGCTCCGCTGGGGTAGCTGCCAACGGGCGTCGTATCGCCCACGCAGCGGTGGAAACTGATCTCGCCGCGGCTGTTGAAGGTGAACCAGGTATAGTTCAGGCGGTCGCAATCGGGAGTGTCGTTGCCCCACGGATAGATGCGCAGGTCAGTGCCGCGGGCGGCCTTTTCCCATTCTGCCTCGGTGGGCAGCCGTCGCCCCAGCCAGCGACAGTAGGCATTGGCCCGGCTCCAGTCGACATGGATGACGGGATAGTTGTTGTAAGCGGGGTTGGTGTAATAGTCGGGCCGCGTCTGCGAGGCGTTGGAGAGGGGGGGCTGGCAGGCGCCGGCGGCCACACAGGCACGGTACTGGGCGTTGGTGACCTCGGTGCGGTCAATGTAGAAAGCGTCGACGTAGACCGTGTGGATGGGGCGGGCATCGAAATCGCACTTGACGGACGAGAAATCGCCCGAACAGCCCATAGAGAAGGGGCCGGCCGGCACAAAGACCTGGTCGGTAGGCGCAGCCGGGTCGGCAAAGGCAGAACCGCCAGGGGAGCCTGCCAGCGTCGAACTGGAAAGGAGAGCCATTGCGGTCACAGTGGCCAGGGAGACGAACAGGAACAGCAGAGTTTTCACAGGTATTCTTCTCATGGACAATTTTCTCCTTCGATTTGGACAGATGAGAGCGAGATCACCGCGCCGCTTTCGCTCGTCAGGTGCGTCATATCGTCGAGCCAGTAGGCGCCGGTTTGCAGCAGATAGCTGCCCAGCGGCGCATCGGCAGGGAGGGACAGGACGTGGCGCTGCACGATGAGGTCGCCAGCGCGCCACTGCTCGACAGGGACGCCCAACCCATCGCCCACAGCCAGCGGCGCGCCGTCAGCAGCGGTCAGGTGGAGCATCAGCGAGAGGGGGCGCGCCGGCACGGCAACGACGCGCCAGGCGGTCAGCACCTCGATGGAGGCGCCGGCGCGCGCCACGGCGGGGGCGTCATGGCCCAGGAAGGCCAGCGTCTCGCCCAGCGCCAGCCCTTCACCCTCCCAGTCTGGCGGCGTCGCCGCCGCGGGCCACTGCCAGATGGCAAAGGGCGGCAGCTCGCCGGGCGTGGGCTGGACATAGCTCAGGGAGAGCCCCTCCAGCGGCAGCCGCTGCGTCCAGGGGGGCAGCCACGCTGCCTCCTCGTCCCGCCAGGGCCAGCGCAGGCTGTCGACAGGGGAAATCGGCTGGACGTACCAGCCGGCCGTCATCCCGCCGTCGGGAAAGAGCCAGCTCTGCGCGCAGTCGAAAACCGCCTGGCGCATGGCAGGCAGGCCAAAGCCCTCTTCGACGGCGGCGGCGGGCAGCGGCGCGACCGGGGCAGCGCACTGGGCAACCCAGGCGGCGTCGACCGGCTGCACGTCGTAGATGAACAGGACATGGGCCACTCTGGCAACGGGCTGGCGGTGGCGGAACCAGTCGAAGGTGGAGGGCAGAGGCAGAGGCACCCCGTCGAGCGTGGTCGCGCTGATGGCGTACCAGCCGGGGGCAGGGTTGAAGCGACGGGGCAGCACCGGCGGCGCGCCGACCATGGGCGCCAGCGGCTCATAGTCCAGCCCATAGACCGCCGGATCGAGAAAGGTGAATAGGGAGAGCTTGAGCGGTCTGGGGCCGTTTTCCTGCTGGTAGCGGGCCAGGTCCTTGAGGCCCTGTCCCCAATCCGTGTTCGAGTCGGCCAGGAAGCGATAGCCGTTATCAGCGCCGCC
>DAOTYD010000111.1:0-3078 GCA_034435295.1 Anaerolineae bacterium
ACACCGACCCCTGGCCCTTCGCCCACCCCAACACCTACGCCTGTTCCGCAGCCCAGGCCCACGCCGCCAACACCTGCTTACGGCTGGACACCTACCCCAACACCTACTCCGGCACCAATGCCAGGCGGGGCCTCTGAATGTGTCGAGTTTCCGGTGGTGATTTCCTACGATGCCTATGACTTCATCGTGATGCCACCTGGATCAAATCCTGCGATGCCCCGGCATCCTTTCCTGCAACGTCTCGGTGTGGCTCTGAGCATTGCTGGCTTTGTATTCGATATCGCTGAGCTGATTCAAATGATGATCCGCCAACCCTTCCAGCATGGCCCCCATCCGGTCGTCATCCAGCCATGTCGCTTCGATGCCAAACCCATGCGTCATCCCGTGCTCGGCTGCCCAGTCGCCCAGGTGGTACAACGGCTCCGGCTGAAAGATAAGTCGATTGGCAACCAGGTTACTATTTGTCGTCTTCCTTGACCAGCGCCGAGAGCACGACAGAGACGACGCTGACGATCAGCGCGCCCCAGAACGCCGCGCCAAAGTTGTCGATGTGAAAGCCGATGCCCAGCAGGCCGGCCAGCCAGGCAGCGATCCACAGGGTCAGCCCGTTGATGACCAGGACGAAAAGCCCCAGGGTGAGAAGAATGAGCGGGCATGTGAGCAACTTGAGCAGCGGCCGCACCAGGGCATTGACCAGCCCCAGCACAACGGCCATCAGCGCATAGGCGATCCATGCCGTCCCTGAAACGCGGATGCCCGGCACCAGCCAGGCGGCCACAAAGAGCGCCAGGGCCACAATCAGCCAGCGAACCAGGATCTTGGTCATAGCAAACCTCCCGACTCGATTCCCTTTTGGGTGCTTATAGAATACCACATTTTTGCGGAATATGCTGACCGTTGGCTGACAGGTAGCTCCTTTGTCCTGCGCAACTGTCCTTTTCTCGTCGTCGTTGGGGTATTCGGAGCAGAACACTGTCACCCTGAGCGCAGCGAAGGGTCTCGTTGTGACACGGATTTTTGTAACACGGATTGTTTTTCTGGGACCCGGCAGCCCCCACTGGCAGGAGAACGAGATTCCCTTTGACTTCGCTCAGGGCAGGCTTTGCGTCCTTCGGGCGCTCAGAATGACAGGCTGAGCAGTTACAGCGAAAAAACGGGATTCCCTTCGGCTTCGCTCAGGGCAAGCTTCGTCGCTTCGGCCGCTTTGCGGCCTTCGCTCCTCAGAATGACATGGGGACGCAAATATGACGGACACCCGTCGTTGTGCACCTCATTGACGCTGTGTTATTTGTGGGATATACTGTGGCCGGATCAATGCAGGAGGTGAAGCAATGACCGGATCTGATCTGCAGCGCGCGCGACAAGAATGGGAAGAACGGGTTTTGGCGCCTGTCCTGCGCAAACAGCCAGAGCGGGAAGAGCAATTCGAGACAGCCTCTGGCATTCCCGTCGAGCGTTTCTACACGCCGGACGATGTCGGGGTTGATTATCTGGCGGACCTGGGCTTTCCTGGGGCTTTTCCGTTCACCCGTGGGGTGCAGCCGACCATGTACCGCGGCCGTTTATGGACCATGCGCCAGTATGCCGGTTACGCCACGGCTGCGGCGTCGAACGAGCGTTACAAGTACCTGCTGACGCAGGGGCAGACCGGCCTCTCGGTCGCTTTCGACCTGCCCACGCAGATCGGCTATGATGCCGACGATCCGCTGGCGGAGGGGGAGGTGGGCAAGGTCGGCGTCTCGATCAGCAGCCTGGACGACATGCGCGTCCTGTTCGATGGCATTCCGCTGGAAAAGGTCAGCGTGTCGATGACGATCAACGCGCCAGCGGCGATTCTGCTGGCGATGGTGATTGCGGTAGCCAGGGAGCAGGGCCTTTCGCCAGCGCAGTTGCGCGGGACGGTGCAGAACGACATCCTGAAAGAGTACGCCGCGCGCGGCACGTACATCTTTCCGCCGCGCCCGTCGATGCGGCTGGTGACCGATCTCTTTCGCTACTGCGCCGCCGAGGTGCCGCAGTGGAACACCATCAGCATCAGCGGCTATCATATCCGCGAGGCGGGTTCGACCGCCGTTCAGGAGGTCGCCTTCACTCTGGCCAACGGCATCGCCTATGTGCAGGCAGCGATCGATGCCGGGCTGGATGTGGACACCTTTGGGCCGCGCCTCTCTTTTTTCTTCAACGCGCACAACGATTTCTTGGAAGAGATTGCCAAGTTCCGCGCCGCGCGGCGGCTGTGGGCGCGCATCATGCGCGAGCGTTTTGGGGCGCAGAATCCGCAGTCGTGGATGCTGCGCTTCCACACCCAGACCGGCGGTTCGACGCTGACGGCGCAGCAGCCCGATGTCAACATTGTGCGGGTGACGTTGCAGGCGCTGGCGGCGGTGCTGGGTGGGACGCAGTCGCTGCACACCAACTCGCGCGACGAGGCGCTCTGGTTGCCGACGGAAGAATCGGTGCGCATCGCCCTGCGTACCCAGCAGGTCATCGCCCACGAGTCGGGAGTAGCCAACACCATCGATCCGCTGGCCGGTTCCTATTTCATCGAGCACCTGACCGACGAGATCGAGCGGCGGGCGCAGGCGTACATTGCCAAGATCGACAGCCTGGGGGGAGCGCTGGCAGCGATCGAGCAGGGCTATATTCAGCAGGAGATCGCCGACTCGGCTTACCGTTATCAACAGGAAGTCGAGCGGGGCGAGCGGATTGTGGTGGGGGTCAACAAGTACCAGATCGACGAGGCGGAAGTGGGGTTAGAGCGACTGGTGGTTGATCCGGCGGTGGAGGTGGAGCAGCGGCAGCGGCTGGCGGCGTTGCGGGCGCGGCGGGACGGCGAGCGAGCGGCGGCGCTGCTGGCGCAGATCGAGGAGGCAGCGCGCTCGCCCGACGCGCCGCTGATGGGGCTTTTCTTGGCGGCGGTGGAGGCCGATTGCACCCTGGGCGAGATTTGTGGGGTATTGAGGCGTGTGTGGGGGGAGTATAGACCACAGGCCTCCGTCTAGATGTTGCGTTACCGGATGTCGAAAGGTTCTCTGGTTCTGCTCCTGGCTCTGCTGCTGTCCGCCTGCACAGCAGCTT
>DAOTYD010000112.1:0-17986 GCA_034435295.1 Anaerolineae bacterium
ATCTCCTTGTCTCCCCCTCTCCTTGTCTCCTTGTCTCCCCCTCTCCTTGTCTCCTTGTCTCCCCCTCTCCTTGTCTCCTTGTCTCCCCCTCTCCTTGTCTCCCCCTCTCCCCCTCTCCTTGTCAGTGCGCTGCTGTGCGGTAGACCTCTGGCTTGAGGGCGGCGATGTAGGGCAGCGTGCGGTAGCGGTCGGCATAGTCCAGGCCATAGCCGACCACCCAGACGTCGGGAATCTCAAAGCCCAGGTAATCCAGTTGCACGGCCACCTCGTGACGGGTGGGCTTGCTGGTGAGAGTGCAGGTGCGCAGCGAGGCAGGGTTACGCGCCTGAAAGTTGCGCACCAGGTATTGCAGCGTGTAGCCCGTGTCGACAATGTCCTCGACGATGAGTACTTCCTTGCCGGTCACCGGCGCGCGCGTGTCCATGATCAGGCGGACGGCGTCGCTGCGAGCAGCGCCTCTGCTGCCATAGCTCGACAGGGCGATAAAGTCGACCGAATGGGGTATGGTCAGACAGCGGGCCAGGTCGGCCATGAAGATGAACGCGCCTTTGAGCACACCGACGAGCACCAGTTCATCGACGTCGGCATAGTCGGCGCTGATCTGGGTAGCCAGTTCGTGTACCCGCCGCTGGATCGTCGCCTCGTCGAGAAGGATGCGCTCGATGTCAGGTGGTAGTTGCATGCTCCCTCCTGCTGTTCGACACCTGATGGCAGCCCCGGCAGCGTGCCTCGTAGACCTCCTCCGCGCCGACCAGGATGACCGGATCGTCGTAGGCTGCCGGCTGGCCGTTGATGAGCCGCTGCGTATGGCTGGCCGGCCCCCCGCAGACGACGCAGATGGCTTGCAGCTTGTCGACGCGCTCGGCGCGGGCCATCAGTTGGGGCATCGGCCCGAACGGCTCGCCGCGAAAGTCCATGTCCAGCCCGGCGACAATGACCCGCACCCCGCGCTTGGCCATGCTGGTGCACAGGTCGACCAGATCCTCGTCAAAGAACTGGCCCTCGTCGATGGCGACGACGGTGGTGTTGGGGTCGATGAGCGAGGCGACCTGGGCGGTGTTTTCCACCGGCACGGCCTCCAACTGCAACCCGTTGTGCGAGGCCACCTCACAGCGGGCGTAGCGGATATCCAGGCTGTGCTTGAACACCTGGACTTTTTGGCGGGCGATCTGGGCGCGGCGGACGCGCCGGATCAGCTCCTCGGTTTTGCCGGAGAACATGCTGCCACAGACAACTTCGATCCAACCGCTGCTGGGTTTGCCGTACACGCTTGCTCCTTTCGCCAGGTAAAGAAGCGGGGGCAGAGGACGCGTCCCCTGCCCCCGTTGCTGTTTGAGGGGAGGTTACGCGACGATCTCGGGCGCGTCACCCGGCAGCGTAAAGCCGCGGGCGCGCAGCCGCTTCTTGAGGTCGGCCAGCGACTTGAGGCCAAAGCCGCGCAGGTCGGTCAGTGTCTCTTCGCCAGCGGCCAGTCGCTCCAGCACGTCGCCGATCGTCATGATGCCAGCGTCGTGCAGCACCTTTTCGGCGCGGCTGCCCAACTCCAGCACCTCGATCGGCTGGTCGGGTGAACGTCCGGCTACCTTGCGCGCTTCTTCTTCGGCGATCTTTTCATCGCGTCGGCGCAGGCGGCTGAGGAAGCGATCGACCTGTCCCTCGGCGTCGACGATACGCTGCTCGCCGGTGAAGAAGGGATGGCACTTGGAGCAGACGTCGGTGCGGATCAGCGGGACGGTTGCTCCCACGGTCCAGGTGTTGCCACAGGCGCAGATGACCTGGGCCTCGGGGTAGTATTCGGGATGGATGTCCTTTTTCACAGCCGGCTACCTCCGTTCCTGGACGATGCTGACCTTTTTGCGCCCGTCGCGAATGGGCTGGAAAAAGACATAGCCGTCGCTCAGGGCGTAGAGCGTATAGTCCCTGCCCATGCCGACGTTGTCGCCTGGTTTGATCGTCATGCCGCGCTGGCGGACGATGATGCTGCCAGCGCGAACCCACTCGCTGCCATACCGTTTGATTCCCAGGCGCTTGCTCTTGCTATCGCGTCCGTTGCGGCTGCTGCCGGCACCTTTCTTGTGAGCCATGATCTATTCCTCCTGCTATGCCACGATCTCGTCTACCCGCAGGCGGGTATAGGTCTGCCGGTGCCCGGCGCGGCGGCGATAGCGCTCCTTGGGGCGGTACTTGAAAATGCGCACTTTGGGCCCTTTCTCCTGGGCCAGCACGGTCGCCTTGATGCGCGCCCCCTCCACCAGCGGTGCGCCGACCTTGACCGTTTCCCCGTCCGCAACCAGCAGGACCTGGTCGAGCGTGATCTGTTCGCCCTGCTCGAAGGGCAACTTTTCCACGGCAAGCTGATCGCCTACCCTGGCCTGATACTGTTTGCTGCCTGAACGAAACACCGCGTACACGACGCATCCTCCTCACAACACAATCAGAGCCGTGCGATGGCAGCACGGCCACGGAGGGTTATTATAGCGAGAAGCGGGGATTTGTCAACCTGGGCTGTCGCATTGCCCAGACTTGACCAAAAGGCCGCCCTGGAGTATGCTATGACCATATGGAGAGGCAGCGGCTCGACCGGCGCCTGGTCGATCTGGAACTGGCGGAGAGCCGCGCCCAGGCGCAACGGCTGATCCAGGCCGGCCAGGTGCTGGTTGCCGGTCAGATCGTGGACAAGCCGGGAGCTCTGGTGCCGCTCGATGCGCCGATCGCGCTGGCCCAGCGTCCGCGCTTTGTCAGCCGCGGCGGGGAAAAGCTGGCGGCAGCGCTGGTTCGCTTCTCGCTCGACGTGAGGGGGGTGGTGGCGGCGGACGTCGGTGCCTCGACCGGCGGCTTCACCGATTGCCTGCTGCAACACGGCGCAGCCCGCGTCTATGCCATTGACGTCGGCTATGGGCAGCTCGACTGGCGGCTGCGCAATGACCCGCGCGTCGTGGTGCTGGAGCGCACCAACGCCCGCTACCTGCAGGCGCTGGCTGAGCCGGTCGACTGGGTGACGGTGGATGTCTCGTTCATCTCGCTGGGGCTGATCCTGCCCCCGGCAGTGGGCTGGCTGCGCCCTGGCGGACAGGTGATCGCCCTGGTCAAGCCCCAGTTCGAGGCAGGGCGCCGTCAGGTCGGCCGCGGCGGTGTGGTGCGCGACCCCGCTGTCCACCGCAGCGTGCTGGAGTGCGTCGTCGAGACCGCCGCCAGGCTGGGGCTGGGCCTGCGCGGGCTGATGCCCTCGCCGCTGCTGGGACCGGCCGGCAACCGCGAGTTCCTGGGCTGGTGGGCTTTGGACGCCATGTCGATCGATCCCTCTGCCGCGATCGATTGTTGCATCGAGGAGGGGAGCTGATGGATGATCTGGAGAGAAAAGTGCAACGCCTCGAGCAGATGCTGGCGGTCAGCCGCGAGCTGTCCTCCACAACCGCGCTGGAGCCGTTGCTGCGCAAGATCGTCACCACCGCTGCCGAGCTGACCGATAGCGGCGGCGCGTCGATCCTCACATGGGACGCGCGCAGCGGCGAGTTGCGCTTCCGCGCCGCTTCCGGCGACCCGGAAGGGCAGTTGGCCGATATTCCCGTCCCCGTCGACGGATCGATTGCCGGGGCAGTGTTGACCTCTGGCGAGCCGATTATTGTCCTCGACACGCGCAGCGACCCGCGGCACTATGACGAAGTGGGCGAGCAGATCGACCTGGAGGTGCGCTCGCTGGTCGCCGTGCCCATGCAGATCAAGGAGCGGCGCATCGGCGTCCTGGAGGCGATCAACAAGTGCGGCGGCCAGTTCACGACAGAGGATGTCGAGACCCTGATGACCCTCGGCGCCCATGCCGCTGTGGCCATCGAAAACGCCCGCCTGGTCGGCCAGTTGCGGGCAGCCTACGAGCGCCTGGGCCAGCTCGACCGCCTCAAGTCGGATTTCATCGCCATCGCCTCGCACGAACTGCGCACGCCCCTCGGCCTGATTCTGGGCTATGCCGCCCTCCTCCAGGAGCGCCTGGGAGAAGAGGCCAGCGCCCAGTTGGATGTGATACTGCGCGCCGCGCTGCGCCTCAAGCATCTGATCGAAACGATGCTCAACCTGCGCTACCTGGAAACGGGCGAACTGGAACTGGTTTGCGAGAGTTTCGACATCTGCGCCGAGATCGAAGAAGCCTGCGCGGCCTACCGCTCCCTGGCCGAGGCCAGCAAGCTGTCGCTGATCGTCGATCTGCCAAAGGGGGGATTGCCTGTCTGGGCCGACCAGAACAAGATCCGCGTTGTGCTCGACAACCTGCTCTCCAATGCGGTCAAGTTCACCCCGGAGGGCGGTCATATCTGGGTCAGCGCCGTCAAACGGAAGGGGTACGTCGAGGTCGCCGTGGCCGATGACGGCATTGGCATCCCCGCCGACGCGCTGGAGCGGGTCTTTGAGCGCTTCGAGCAGGTGGAGGCCCACATGACGCGCCGTTACGGCGGGATGGGGCTGGGCCTGGCGATCGTCAAGGGGCTGGTGGAGCAGCACGGCGGACGGGTTTGGGTGCAGAGCGAGACGGGCAAGGGCAGCCGTTTTGCCTTTACCCTCCCGGCGCAGCCGCCTGCAGTCAAGGAGACTTTGTGATGGAGAGCGGTCGCTTTGCCTGTAGACACTGCGGGCGGCCTATCGCCGTCCCCGCCTCGACCTGTCCGTGGTGCGGCAAGGTCATTATGGTCATCTGCGCCAGTTGCAAGCAGTACACCGATGACCATCTGCCGTCCTGCCAGCACTGCGGCGCCCCCCTGATCCCCGACACGCTGGACGAGGTGCGTGCCAGAGCGGGGCTCGATCCCACCGTAGCTGGCATCCTTTCCGATCGCGAGCGGGCCCGGCTGGTTCCCAGCGGCGTGATCGCTCAGTATCCCCAGGGCTTTTTCTACGCCGACGAGCAGCGCAAGACCGTGCTGGTCGAGCTCTTTGGCGCGCGTGTCGAGCCGCGCCCTCTGGCGGCGGCGCTGCTCTTCTCCGCCGCTGTCTATCTGCTGCGCGAGGGCTACTGTGCGCTTCAGCCGCAGGGCGAGGACAAACCGCCAGAGTGGGAGGAGGTGCGTCCGTGGGATGGGCAGGCCCGCAGCCTGGAGGCCACCCTGGCCCGTCAGGCCGGCCTGGGCCTGTCGCTGCGCAAGGCGCTGGACCAGACGATTGCCGCCGAGATGGGCTTTCGCTTCGAGGTGCTCAAGCCACCGCGCCTCCGCGCCCCCGGTGTCCCTCCGCCGCCGCAGGTGCGCGACCTCTCTGCCCATACCGCGGTCACGGCGCTGGTCCAGACGGCGCGGCAGACCGAGCTGCCCGATCACGTCGAGAGCGAAGCCTGCCGCCAGGTCTATCGCCTGCTGGTCGATTTCGTCCGCGCTGACCCTGACCTGGCCCGCTACGTGGCCGGCCTGATCCTGGACCTGCTGGACTGGTACAGGCGCTATCAAGAGGACCCGGTAGTGGTCCTGGCCCGCGAGGATGAATCCTGACAAGGCGGCAACCCGCTTCCCCCTGCCTTTCTACCTGAGCCTGCTGACCACGCTGCTGCTCTTTTTCGGCCATCATGCCCTGATGCCGACGCTGCCGCTGTACGTGCTCTACCTGGGCGGGACGGCTGCCAGCAATGGGCTGGTGCAGTGGGTTTTTGCCCTGGCCGCCGTGCTGATGCGTCCCCTCTCTGGCGCGCTGTCCGACCGCTGGGGCGATTGGCCCGTGCTGGTCGTGGGCGCTCTGCTCTTTGGCAGCGGACCGCTCCTCTACGCCCTTTGCCCTTCGCTGGGGATGCTTCTCCTGGCGCGCGCCCTCCACGGGACGGGGATGGCCTTTTACACGACGGCCTACCGCGCCCTGGCGACGGCGCTGACCCCCGCCGGCCGTCGCGGCGAGGGGCTGGGGGTCATCGGCACAGCCACATCGGTGACGATGCTGGTAGCCCCCTTGCTGGGCGAGTGGGCGGCGGCGCGATGGAGCTTTGCGGCGCTGTTTGTGCTGCTGGGCGGCCTGGGCCTGCTGGCCACCCTGTTGACGCTGGCCCTGCCGCGCCACGGCCGCCCCCGCGTCGAACAGACCTGGCTCAGTCTGCGCGCGGCGCTGGGGCAGTTCGAGATCCGGCGCTGTGTGGGGGTCATGCTCCTATTGGGCGTGCCGTTCAGCGCCTGGGTGGGCTTTCTCTCCCTGCTGGCGCAGGCGCGCGCCATGGGCACCACCGGCTGGGCTTATACTGCCTATGCGGCCCTGATCACGGCGGGCGGCCTGCTGGCGGGCTGCCTGGTCGACCGCTGGGGGCGGCGACGGCTGGCGCTGCCGTCAATGGCGCTGATTGCCCTGGCCGCGCTGGGCCTGGCGCTGACGTACAGCCCCTGGGGACTGGTCGCGCTGGGCGGGCTGCTGGGGCTGGCGTGGGGCGCGGCGCGCACCGGCCTGGACACGCTGGCCCAGGACGCCGTGCCCTCCTCGTTGCGCGGCAGCGCCACGGCAGCACAGTACACGGCCTTTGACCTGGGCATCGGCCTGGCCAGTCTGGGGCTGGGAGTGCTGGCAGAGTGGGGCGGCTACGGGCTGGTCTTTGGCGCGGGCGCGGCGGCGACGCTGGCAGCGCTGCCGCTGCTGGGCTGGAGGAGGCGGCCCGCCCCAGGCGTCGACAGCACGCGGCCCTGCGCATAGGCCAGACGGCCGCGCAAAAAGACGGCTTCGACGCGGCCCTGCACGGCGCGGCCGGCGTAGGGCGACCAGCCGCAGCGGGTGTGGAAGGCCTGTTCGCCGAGGCGCCATCTGACAGCAGGGTCGACCAGCACCAGGTCGCCGTCGCAGCCGGGAGCCAGGCAGCCCTTGCCGGTCAACCCATAGAGGCGGGCAGGCGCCTCTGCCATGCGCTTCACCAACTCCTCCAGCGTCAGCCTCCCCTCTGCTGCCGCCGTCAACAGCAGCGGCAGAGCCGTCTCCAGGCCCGGCAGTCCGGCCGGCGGCTGCGCGCTGCGCTTTTCCGCCAGCGTGTGCGGCGCGTGGTCGGTTGCCAGGCAGTCGATCTCGCCCAGCCCCGCCCACAGGGCAGCCACATCATCTGGCGGGCGCAGGGGGGGCCTGACCTCCCCCAGCGGTCCCAGCTCTGCCAGGTCCGCCGTCGAGAGGAAGAGGTGGTGCGGGGTGACCTCGCAGGTGACGCGGACGCCGCGCTGGCGGGCGGTGCGGACCTGGGCCAGGGCAGCGGCGGTGGAGACGTGGCAGACGTGGAGGCGGCGGTGAAAACGGTCCGCCAGCTCGAGGGCCAGGGCCAGCATCTCCCCCTCGGCGTGGACGGCCAGCGGGCGTTCGTGCGGATAGGTTCCAAAGTGGGCTGTCAGTGCCGCTGGATCGTTCACCAGCAGGTCGCCTGTGGTGGCTTCCATGTAGACTTTGAGGCCCACGGCCTGGCTCAGCGCGGCGGCCTGGTCGGCATTGTCTGCCGTTGCGCCGACGAAAAAGCCCACGTCACAGAGCGCCTTGTCCCGCGCCAGGTGCAAGGCGTGCTCCAGCGCAGCGCGGTGGGTGAGGGGTGGGGTGGTGTTGGGCATCGCCAGGACAGCGGTAAAGCCGCCCGCCAGCGCCGCAGCCGTGCCGCTGGTCAGGTCCTCCTTGTGCTCGCCGCCCGGCTCGCGCAGATGGACGTGCGGGTCGATCAGGCCGGGCAGGACCAGCAGGCCGTCGGCATCGACGACGCGCGCGGCCCTGGCGCGGGGAAGGGAGGGGCCGACGGCGGCAATGGTTTCCCCTTCGATCAGCACGTCGCCCCGCGCCGCGCCGTCGGGCGTCACCAGCAAGCCTCCGCGGATCAGCAGCGCGCTCACCTTACTCCGGACAGGCCGTCGCTGTGCAGCGCAAGATGCGCGTCGGGGTGACCACCCAGTCCATGCGCTGGTCGTGTTCTTTGCAGGGCAGCCGCTCGGCCAGGCAGCAATCGTGGGTGATGCCGACGCGGATGGCTGGCGTGGTGGGGAGGAAGCCGTCGTAGAAGCCGCCGCCAAAGCCCAGCCGTCCGCCCTGCGGATCGAAGGCCACGCCGGGCACCAGCACCAGGTCGACGGTTTGCGGGTCGACCAGCGGCAGGTCGGCGGCGGGTTCGAGCATGCCGTAGCGATGGCGCACCAGGCGCGCGGGGTCGTAGGGATGGAGCATCAGGCGCGTCCCTTCGACGCGCGGCACGACCCAGCGCTTGTCGGGCAGCAGGGCAAAGAGGGGCGCGGGGTCGATCTCGCCGCGAAAGGCCAGGTAGGTGAGGATCGTGTCGGCGCCGGTCAGGATGGGCCAGGTGGCCAGGCGATGGCAGAGGGCGGCGGAGGCGGCGGCGATCTCCTCAGCGGAGAGCGACTCGCGCAGGGTGCAGAAGTGGGCGCGCAGTTTGCTCTTTTTCATTTCACCGGCAGTTTCCTCCCTGTGGCGCTGCGGCGGAAGCGGCCAAAATCGTGCAGGTCCTTGAGCTGCTCCACCGTCAGCACGGGGCCATCCTGGCAGACCAGCAGCCCGTCGATGGCGCACTGTCCGCAGAGGCCAAAGCCGCACTTTATATAGCGCTCGACGCTGAACTGGCCGGGGATGTTGCGCTGGAGGCAGAGATCGAGCAGCGCAGCGAGCATCCGTTCTGGCCCGCAGGCGTAGAGGGAGGGGGTAGGGCGGTTGGCGAGGGCCTGTATGGCGCAGGCGACGGCGGTGCCCTTGAAGCCGAGCGAGCCGTCGTCGGTGGCGACGAGCAGTTCGACGCCGAGGGCGCGGAAGCGGTCGGCGTAGATGAGGTCGTTGGCGCGGCGGGCGCCCAGGACGACGGTGGTGGGGATGTTCTGTTCGACGGCGCGGCGGGCGAGGAAGTAGAGCGGCGCGGCGCCACAGCCGCCGGCGACCAGCAGGGCTGATTCCGCTTCGCGTAGTGAAAAACCGTGGCCGTAGGGGCCGCGCACGCCCAGCAGGTCGCCGGGCCGCGTCCGGTGCAGTGCCGTGCTGAAAGGCCCCACGCGCATGACGGTGAGCGTCAGTGGATCGGGGTTGGCGATGGACATGGGCTTTTCGTCGACGCCAGGCAGCCAGAGCAGGACGAACTGCCCCGGCTCGGCCTGCGGCATGGCGATGTCCAGCTCAAACGAGCGCACAGTGCGGCTTTCGTCATAGATGTGGCGGATGCGGGCGATGGTTGGCAGGGTCATCGGCGCTCCTCAGGGGACGATGGCCAATGCTCGACGGCGGAAGGCGTCCAGATTTTCATAGTCGTGGCGGGCCATATACGATTCGATCTCCTGGCAGACCTGGGCAAAGACGGCCATGCCGCGCCGGGCAACGGCTGAGCCGATGCCCACGGCGGTTGCGCCGAGCAGGATCATTTCCACCGCGTCGCGGCCGCTGGCGATGCCGCCGGTGGCGACCACCGGCACGTCGACGGCGCGGCAGATGTCGCGCACGCAGCGCGCGGCGATGGGGCGCAGCGCCGCGCCGCTCACTCCGCCGCTGCCGTGCGCCAGCAGCGGCCGGCACGTCTCGATGTCCAGGATCAGCCCCGGCCCCAGGCTGTTGACGGCGGTGATGCCGTCGGCGCCAGCTTCGACCACGGCCTCGGCCACCTCGACGATGTCGGTGACGTTAGGCGAGAGCTTGACCAGCACCGGCAGGTCGGTGTTTTGTTTGACCCGCCGCGTGACCTGGGCGGCGACGTAGGGTTCGGCGGCGAACATGCGCAGGTAGCGGTCATCGACGTTGGGGCAGGAGATGTTGACCTCGATCAGGTCTGGCGCGGCGTCGGAGACGTAGCGGGCGATGGTGCCAAAGTCATAGATGGTATCGGCAAAGATGCTGGCGATGAGCGGCACGCCCAGGGGGGTCAGTCGTTCTTTGGCGGCGCGGATCTCTTCGACCATGACCTCGATGCCGGGGTTGGAAAGGCCCACGGCGTTGATCAGCCCGGCGCCCCAGTCCAGGACAACCGGGTTGGGGTAGCCGTCGCGGGGGGCCAGGCTGATCGACTTGGTCGTCACGGCGCCGGCGCCGGCCTCGGCCACGCGCACCAGCACCTCGTGGGCCAGCCCCAGGATGCCCGATGCCAGCACGGTCGGGTTGGGCAGGCGAACGCCGCACAGGGTGGTCTGGAGATTGGGTTGCATGGTTTCAGGTTACCCGGTTCAAGTATTCTCTGACCTCGCTGTATTGCGCGGCGGTGATGCGGCCGCTGGCCGAGAGCCGGTCGATCATCTCGCTCAGGCGGAGGACGGCGTGCAGGCGGTAGCCGTGGCGGGCCAGGTCCGCCGCGCCGCCCTGCTCGCGGTCGATCAGCACCAGCACGTCGCGCACGACCAGGCCGGCCTCTTCCAGCGGAGCGATGGCTTCCAGCTTGCTGTCGCCGCGCGTGATCAGGTCGTCGACCAGCAGGGCCACCTCGCCGGGCTGGAACGCCCCTTCGACCGCGCGGCGCGTGCCGTGTTCTTTGGCCTGGAGGCGGGGGTAGATGAGCGGGCGCTCCATCGCCAGGGCCAGCGCCGTGGCGATGGGCAGGCCGGCGTAGGGCACAGCGGCGATGCGGTCAAAGACGAGACCCTGGGCCAGGTCGGCCATCCGCGCTGCCGTCTCCCTCAGCAGCGCCGGGTGGCTGACCAGCAGGCGCAGGTCGATATAGATGGGCGAGGTCAGGCCGGACTTGAGCGTAAAGGTGCCGAACTGCACACAGCCGGCGTCGAATAGCTGGCTTGTCAGTGTCACCTTGTCTTCTCCTTCCCTTGTCTTGAGAGACCCTAAAGGTCTTTAAGACCTTTAGGGTCTTGCGCCACAATGCGCTCGCGCAGGCTGGAGGCCGCAGCGCGGGCAGCGTCGGCAAAGTCATCGCCCGACGAGGCGTAGAGAACGTCGCGCGAGGCGTTGATGAGCGGGCCGAGGCCGTCGGCAGTGGGGCCGTCGGCGACGGCGGCTTCCAGGCTGCCGCCCTGGGCGCCGATGCCGGGGATGAGGAAAGGCAGGTGGGGGGCCAGGGCGCGCAGGGTGGTCAGTTCTGCCGGGTACGTCGCTCCGACCACCAGGCCGCAGTTGCCCGGCAGGTCGGCATCCCACTGGCAGGCCAGCCGGGCGACGGTCTGGTAGAGCGGCGCGCCGTCGGTCAGGCGGTCCTGCAGGTCTGGCGCGGAGGGGTTGGAGGTGCGGGCGAGCAGGAAAGCGCCCTTGCCCTCCCGCTCCAGGAAGGGGCGCACGCCGTCCAGCCCCAGGTAGGGGTTGAGGGTGATGGCGTCGGCATTTAGCTGGTCGAAGGCGAAGCGGGCATAGGCCGTGGCGGTGTGGCCTATATCGCCGAACTTGGCGTCGAGGACGACGGGCACCTGGGGGGGAATGGCGGCGCGCACGGCCTGGAGCGCGGCCAGGCCGGACAGCCCTTCGGCAAGCCAAAAGGCCAGGTTGGGTTTGAAGGCGCAGACCAGGTCGGCGGTGGCCTCGACGATGGCGCGGCCAAAAGCGACCAGCGGTTCTGGCTCGCGGCGCACTGCTGCGGGCAGCCGTTCCAGCAGCGGGTCCAGGCCGACGCAGAGCCACGATCCGCTGCGCTGTTGGGCTTCCCTGAGCCGTTCGTTGAAGGTAGCCATGGGCAACCTCCGTTGCGCCTCAGGGCAGGCGGTCGAGCAGGGCGGCCAGCAGGGCCATGCGCGCCCAGACGCCGTTATTGGCCTGGCGGAAGTAGGCGGCGTTGGGCAGGCTGTCGACGTCGGTGGCGATCTCATCGACGCGCGGCAGGGGGTGCATCACCGTCAGGTCGGGCCGCGCGGCCAGCAGCGCGCGGTTGATGGTGTAGGAGCCGCGCAGGCGCTGATACTCTTCGGGGTCGCTAAAGCGTTCGCGCTGGATGCGCGTCACATAGAGCACGTCAGCCTCGTTGATGGCGAACTGGAGATCGTCGGTCTCGACCACTTGCGCGCCTTTTTGTTCCAGGTAGGCTACCAGGTGCGATCCCATCTTCAGCGCGGGCGGGGAAACCAGGATGAGGTGGTCCTTCCAACAGGCCAGCGCCTTGGAGAGAGAGTGGACCGTGCGGCCGTGTTTGAGGTCGCCGACCATCGCGATCGTCAGTTGGTCCAGGCGGCCTTTCTCTTTCCAGATCGTGTAGAGGTCGAGCAGGGCCTGGGTGGGGTGCTCGCCGGCGCCGTCTCCGGCGTTGATGACGGGAATCTCGACCGCGTCGGCGGCTTCCTGCGCTGAGCCGATGGCCGGATGGCGCTGGACGAGGATATCGGCGTAGGTGGCGACCACACGGGCGGCGTCGGCGATGCTCTCCCCTTTGGCGGCGGAGGAAGCGGTGTGGGCATCGGCGACGCTGAGCACCTGTCCGCCCAGCCGCTGCATGGCGGACTCGAAGCTGAGGCGCGTGCGCGTGCTCGGCTCGTAGAACAGCGTTGCCAGTTGAAAGCCGTGCAGGAGGTCCATCACCCGCGTCCGGCCGATGGTCTCTTCAAAGCGGTTGCCCAGGTCCAGCAGAAAGGCGATCTCGTCCTTGCTCAGGTCGTCGATGCTGATGAGATCGCGTCGCGCTAATGGATTGACAAACATGGTTCCTCCTTTCACAAAAAAAAGACCTTTGAACCGGAGTTCAAAGGTCTGATAGATAGCCCCTGGTGGGCTTTGGCCCCACCTGAAAGCTTTGTGTCCTTCCAGGTATACCGACCAGGCATTGGGCCAGAGTATACTGTGAATTGGCCATGATGTCAAATTGGGGGTGTTTCCTGGGATGGCGGGCGTCCCCGCCCGCCCGGCGCGGACGAGACGTCCGCGCTCCCAGGGTAGCGGATGAGATGTCCGTGTTTCCTGGGATCGCGGGCGTCCCCGCCCGCCCGGCGCGGACGAGACGTCCGCGCTCCCAGGTAGCGGACGAGACGTCCGCGCTCCCAGAGTAGCGGATGAGATGTCCGCGTTTCCTGGGATGGCGGGCGTCCCCGCCCGCCCGGCGCGGACGAGACGTCCGCGCTCCCAGGTAGCGGACGAGACGTCCGCGCTCCCAGGTAGCGGACGAGACGTCCGCGCTCCCAGGACTTGGCGCGGGGGTCACAGACCCCCGCCGGGCAAGAGGGTTGCCCCACGTCGGCGTTCTGCTTCGAACACCCAATTGGGGTCTGGCTTGCTTTCCTCTCCCTTCTGTGCTAAAGTATCAAAAAGCCCTGGCGGGAGATTGTTCAGGAGGGAGAGATGGGCAAGCTTCTGATCGTAGACGACGATCTGGAGAGCCTTAAACTGGTCGGCCTGATGTTCCAGGGGCGTGGTCATCAGATCATCGCGGCCCAGAACGGCATGCAGGCGCTCAGCAAGGCCAGCGAGGAATCGCCCGATCTGATCATCCTCGACGTGATGATGCCGGGGATAGACGGCGTCGAAGTGTGCCGCCGCCTGCGCGCTGACCCGCGGACCCAGGATATCCCGATTATCATGTTCACCGCCAAATCGCAGGTCGAGGATAAGGTGATAGGCTTCGAGGCGGGGGCGGATGAGTATCTGACCAAACCCATTCACCCTGCTGAATTGATCATGCGCGTGGAGGCGCTTTTGACGCGGACAGCACGGCTTGGTGCGCGGGCCAAAGATGCTCTCCGCGCCAAGATGATCGGCTTTTTGGGGTGCAAGGGAGGTGTGGGAACGACCACTGTGGCGACGAACGTGGCCGTCGCCCTGGCCGCAGGACCGGCAGAAGGCAAAAGCGTGATGCTGGCTGAACTGCGCAGCAGTTCGACTTCGATGGCGCTCCAGTTGGGGCTGGAAGGACATCGCGGTCTGGCTGCGTTGCTGGAACGCAAAAGCGGCTTGAAAGCGGATGCGGTCATTGATCAGATGGAACGTCATTCTTCAGGGCTGAGGGTCCTTGGTGGTACTTACATCCCGCAGGCCGGCCATGCCGGGCTGGATGTCAAGACGGGCGAGGTCATTCTCAAGGCCTTGGGGCAGACGACCGATTATCTCTTGCTGGATATGGGGATGGGATTGAACGAGCTGAACCAGATGGCGCTGCGGTTGCTGCGCTATGTCTTTGTGGTGACGGAGCCGCACAAGGTCGCTATACGGATGGCCTCAGCCCTGTTGACCAGCCTGGATTCGCTGGACGTCGGCCGGCAAAACGTTGGCGTCATTCTGGTCCACAAGGCGCCCTCGGCAACGACGATGACAAAGGTGGCTGTCGAAGAAGAGCTGAGGCGTGAGGTTGTGGGGACGCTCTCGCCTGCGCCCGAGCAGGCTTTTCAGGCCGCCGAGGTGGGAGTGCCGATGGTGCTGGTTCAGCCAGCAAGCCTGGTCGCCCAGCAGGTGCGGCAGTTGGCCGAGTTTGTGGTCTCGCTGTGAGCGGCGGTTATGCAGCCCCTTCTGACCCATCCCTGGGACGTGTCGCCGGAGGAGGCACAGGCGCTCCAGCAACGGTTACGGGAGCGAGTGCGGCTGGAGCCGCTGACGGGCCCGCTGCGCGTCGTGGGCGGGGTCGATGTGAGCGTACGGGGCGACGTGGCGCGGGCGGCGGTGGTGCGCTTTTCCTATCCCGACCTGCAGCCGCTGGAAGCCGCCACTGCCGAACTGCCGGTGACTTTTCCCTATCTGCCCGGCCTGCTGGCCTTTCGAGAGGGGCCAGCGGTGCTGAGCGCAATGGCGCGCCTGGAGGGGCAGGCGGACGTCTGGTTGTTCGACGCCCATGGCCTGGCTCACCCCCGGCGGATGGGCCTGGCGACGCACATGGGGATTCTGCTCGACTGTCCGGCCATTGGCTGTGCCAGGTCGCGCCTGTGGGGGCAGCATGGGGAAGTGCCTGCTGATCAGGGCGGTTGGGTTGCTCTGGAAGATGGCGAAGAAGTGGTCGGCGCGGTGGTGCGCACCCGTGCCGGCGTCCGCCCGATCTATGTCTCGGTCGGCCACCGCATGACGCTGGCGACGGCCATCGAGATCGTCCTGCGCTGCTGCGCCGGTTACCGACTCCCCGAGCCCGTGCGCTGGGCGCACCGCGTCGCGGGCGGCCAGGTTTTTCCTGGGCGGCAGTTGAGTTTTTTGTGAGGCGAGGTTGAGGGAGCAGGAGGACATGGAGCGTGCTGTCGCGCTGCTGCGCAGCGCCCGCTACACCATCGCGCTGACCGGCGCGGGGATCAGCACGACGTCGGGAATCCCCGACTTTAGGACGCCGGGCAGGGGGCTTTGGGAGCACGCCGACCCCATGGAGGTCGCTTCGATTGTGGCCTTCCGCCGCAACCCCGAGGCGTTCTATCGCTGGGTGCGGCCGCTGATCGAGCTGATGGCAAACGCCAGGCCCAATGCGGCGCACCTGGCGCTGGCGCAACTGGAGCAGGCCGGCCGGCTGAAGGCGGTGATCACCCAGAACATCGACGGCCTGCACCAGCGGGCCGGATCGCGCCAGGTGTTGGAGCTGCACGGGCACGTGCGCAGCGGGACATGCATCTCCTGTTTCCGCCGCTGGCCGGCCGAGGAGATGCTGCCGGCCGTGGAGCAGGGTCAGGTGCCGCGCTGCGCGGCTTGCAGTGGAGTGATCAAGCCCGACTCGATCCTTTTTGGCGAGCAGCTTCCCTTCGATGTGGTGACGGCGGCGATGGAGCACGCCCGCCGGGCGGATCTGGTGTTGGTTGTCGGTTCTTCGCTGATGGTCATGCCGGCGGCCAAATGGCCGGCCCTGGTGCAGGCCAACGGCGGGCGGGTGGTGGTCGTGAACCAGCAGCCCACCTATGCCGACAGTTTCGCGGCGGCCGTCTTGCGTGCCGACGTGGCCGAGGTCCTGCCGCGTCTGGTTGCTGCCTGCCTGGAGGAGGCGGAATGAGCGCCTGGGCTGAGGGAGAACGTATTGCCCGCCTCGAGCGGATCATCGAGATCAGCCGCTCGCTCAACTCGACCCTGAGCCTGCCGCCGCTGTTGGAGCAGATTATCGATGCCGGGCGGGAGTTGACCCACAGCGCGGCCAGTTCGATCATGCTGATCGATCCCAAGACGGGCGAGCTGCACTTTGAGGCGGCGACGGGCGTGCGCAGCCAGGAGATTCGCTCGGTTGTCGTGCCCATGGAAGGGAGCGTGGCCGGTTGGGTGGCCCGGCACAACCAGCCGGTCATCATCCTGGACGCGCACAGCGACCCGCGCTTCTATCGCCAGGTCGACGAATCGATCGACTTTCGCACCCAATCGCTCATTGCCGTGCCGATGGCGGTCAAGGGCAAGGTGATCGGCGTGCTGGAAGCGGTCAACAAGCTGGGCGGCGAGTCGTTCAGCGAGGAGGATGTCGAAACCCTGTCGATCCTGGCCGACCAGGCGGCGGTGGCCATTCACAACGCGCTCCTGTTCGAGCAGTCGGACCTGGTGGCCGAGATCGTCCACGAGATGCGCACGCCTTTGACCTCGATTGCTGGCTATGCCCAGATGTTGCAGCGGGAGGACATTGGAGCGGAACAGCGGAACGCCTTTGCCCAGACCATTCAGCGGGAGGCGATGCGGCTGGGGCGCCTGGCCAACGATTTTCTGGACCTGGCGCGCCTGGAGTCGGGGCGGACGTTCCTGGCGCAGGAGGAGGTGGCGCTGGAGCCGCTCATCCAGGAGGTGTTGATTCTGTTGCGGCCACAGGCTGAGGAGAAGGGGGTTGCTCTGCAGACGCGGCTGCCGTCGTCCAGGCTGGTGGTGCTGGGAGACGCCTCGCGTCTCAAGCAGGCGCTGATCAACCTGGTTGCCAATGCGGTCAAGTACAGCCGCCCTGGCGACCGCGTCACGGTCGAGGCGCAGGTGGCGGAGGGGCAGGTCAGGGTCGGCGTCATCGACACGGGGCCGGGCATCAGCGCCGAGGCGCAGAAGCGGCTGTTCCAAAAGTTCTACCGTGTCCCCTCGTCGGAAGGGGGGACGGTGGGCAGCGGGCTGGGGCTGGCGATCACGCGGCGGATTGTCGAAGCTGCTGGCGGGCGCATTTGGGTGGAGAGTGAGCCCGGCAAGGGCGCGGCTTTTTATTTCACGTTGCCGCTGGGCGGGCAGTAAAGGCCGCCCGACCATTTTACCGCAGAGAACGCGGAGGGTGGAGTTTTGTAACTGCTCAGGTAGAACAGGTTTCACCACCAAGGTGGTAGAAGACACGAATGCTTCCTGATACGGGTAAACCACTTGTTTTCCTTTGTGTCTTTGTGGTAAAAAGCCGTCAGACTGAGCAGACACAGAGTTTTTCTTTTTTCTCCGCGCTTTCGGCGGTGAAAGGCTGCCGCCCGGCAAAGTTCGCCCTGTGTTGCTGCCTACGGTCGCCAGTCGCCGATGTTCCACAGCGGCGCGCCGCGCCAGGGCTGCGGCCCCTCGAGCTCGGCGCGGATCGCCCACAAGTCCTCCCAGCGACAGAGCGGCACCCACAGCGTCTGCGAACGGGCCAGCGCCTGGATTTGGAAAAGCAGCGCGGCGCGCTCGTCGGGATCGACCGTCCGGGCCTGGGCCATCAGCAGGCCGTCCAGTTCCTCGCTGCACACGCCGGCGGGGTTGTGGCCGCCGGGTCGCGCCTCGACGCACAGCCAGCGCGGGTCGTCGGGGTCGGGATAGCCGGCCGGTTGTTCCGCCCACTGAGCCAGGTCCCACGCCGTGGGGTTTTCCCACGGCTGCTGCTCCTGGACGGTGATGATGCCCACGCCGGCGGCCCGGAGCATCCCGGCGAGCACGTCTGGCGCGGCCTGGCGCGGCGGCGCGGCATAGCGCAGGGTGAGGGCGGTGCCCTGGCGGTCGCGGATGCCGTCTCCGTCGCTGTCGCGCCAGCCGGCGTCGTCCAACTGGCGGTTGGCCTCGACGAGCGAGGCGGAGGGCAGCGCCGTTGTGGGGTCCTCAAAGACCGTGCCGCTGAAGAGGGTCAGGGCGGGGCGGGCGCGGCTGGCCGAGAGCGCCTGGCACAGCGCCTGGCGGTCGAGCGCCTGGGCCAGCGCCGCGCGCACGCGGGCGTCCTGCAGCGCCGGATGGCCGTTACGCGGGTCGAGGTTGAAGTAGAGCGTCTCCACATAGCCGGAGGGGGAGGCGAGGAGGCGGACGTTGGCGGGAGGGGGGA
>DAOTYD010000113.1:0-2624 GCA_034435295.1 Anaerolineae bacterium
CTCCAACAGCTACCGGCACGCCCACTCCTACCGAGACGCCCACTCCCACCGAAACGCCCACCGCGACCCCGACGGAGACACCGGCCCCTTCGCCAACGGTCGAGCCGACGGCAACGGTTTCGCCTTGAGCAGCAACCACGTGTCACGGAGGAGCACCATGCGCGTCCAGATTCGCCACACCACATTGGAACTGGTCGAGGGCGACATCACCGCAATGGAGACGGAGGCCATCGTCAACGCGGCCAACGAGTATCTGGCGCACGGCGGCGGAGTGGCCGGGGCGATCTCACGTCGCGGCGGGCCGGCCATCCAACGGGAAAGCGACGAGTGGGTGCGCCGCTACGGGCGCGTGCCGACCGGTTCGGCAGCCATCACCTCCGGCGGACAGCTCAAGGCGCGCTATGTCATCCATGCCGTCGGCCCGGTCTATGACGGGACAGAGCGCTCGGCGCAGTTGCTGGCCTCAGCCGTTCGCGCCGCGCTGCAGATGGCCGACGAGCACAAGCTCACCTCGATCGCTCTGCCGGCCATCAGCACCGGCATTTTCGGCTATCCGCTGGACGAGGCCGCCCACGTCATCCTCCGCGCCACGCTCGACTATCTGGCCGGTGAAACCGGCCTGCAGCGCGTCGTCTTTTGCCTCTACGGTGACGCCGCCTACCGCCTCTTTGTCGCCGCCCTCCAGCAGCTCGCGGACGAGACGTCCGCGCTCCCAGACGCGGACGAGACGTCCGCGCTCCCAGGGTAGCGGTATTTCCTGGGATCGCGGGCGTCCCCGCCCGCTGCGGACGAGACGTCCGCGCTCCCAGACGCGGACGAGATGTCCGCGCTCCCAGGATAGCGGTATTTCCTGGGATCGCGGGCGTCCCCGCCCGCTGCGGACGAGACGTCCGCGCTCCCGGGGTATTTGTCTCTCTCCCATCGCTGCGGTATAATGGCCGCAACAAAAAGAGGAGGAGCAGGCAATGCGCATTCTCATCACCGGCGGGGCCGGATTCATCGGCTCTCATCTGTGCGATCGCTTCCTGAGCGAGGGCCATGAAGTCATCGCTATGGACAACCTGAGCACAGGCAAGATCGAAAACATCGCTCATCTGGCCGGCCATGAGCGCTTTCTCTTCATCAAGCACAACGTCACCGAATACGTCTATGTGCCGGGGCCGCTGGATGCCGTGCTCCACCTGGCCAGTCTGCCCAGTCCGGTCGATTACCTGAACCTGCCCATCCAGACGCTCAAGGTCGGCGCGCTGGGCACCCACAAGACCCTGGGCCTGGCCCTGTCCAAAGGCGCGCGCTACCTGCTGGCCTCGACCTCGGAGGTCTATGGCGACCCCGAAGTGCATCCGCAGCCCGAAAGCTACTGGGGCAACGTCAACCCGGTCGGGCCGCGCGGCGTCTATGACGAGAGCAAGCGCTTTGCCGAGGCGCTGACCATGGCCTATCATCGCTATCACGGTGTCGACACGCGCATCGCGCGCATTTTCAACACCTACGGGCCACGCATGCGCCCCGACGACGGGCGCGTGGTGCCCAATTTCATCAACCAGGCCCTGCGCGGCGAGCCGCTCACTGTCTATGACGACGGCTCGCGCACGCGCAGCTTTTGCTACGTCGACGACCTGGTCGAAGGCATGGTGCGTTTGCTCTACTCCTCGGAAACCCAGCCGGTCAACCTGGGCAACCCGCAGGAGATGACAGTCCTGGAACTTGCCCGCAAGACGATCGAGATCACCGGCAGCAGTTCCACCATCGAGTTCGTCCACCCCACCGACGAGCGCACACGGGACGATCCCAAAGTGCGTTGCCCCGACATCAGCCGGGCCAGGTCCGTGCTGGGCTGGCAGCCACAGGTGCCGCTGGAGGAGGGCCTGCGGCGCACAATAGCCTATTTCCGGGAGCGTCTGTGACCCTCGCGCCTGCTGCTCGCCTGCTGCGCTGGAACGGCCCACTGACCGCTGCCCTCGGCCTGCTGCTCGCCGTGGGGGCAGGGTTGCTGCTGATCTTCCTGCCGCTGACGACGGCGCTCGTCCTGGTCGTGCTGACCGCGCTGGCGGTGGCAGCCCTGGTCGAGCCGCTGCTGGGCATCGCGGGCGGGCTCTTCCTGGGCCTGCTGCACGCCTATCTCAAGACTCAGGTGCCGCAGAGTCCTGCTCAGATCGGCCACCTGTTCATCGCGCTGGCTGCTGCTGGCTGGTTGGGGCGTGGCCTTTTGCGCCGCGACCTGCGCCTGCCCCGCTCGCCGCTCCTGCTGCCCCTGCTGGGCTTTGTCGGCGCGGGCTGGCTTTCCCTGTGGAACCCCGCCGACCTGGTCGGCTACGGCCTGCCGGAACTGGCCAAATGGCTCGAGCTGGTGCTCGTCTTTGTCATCGTCGCCGCGCGGCTGCAGGAACGGCACATCCTCTGGCTGATGATTCCCATCCTCCTGATTGGCCTCTTTCAGGCTGGCGTGGGCCTTTATCAGTTTGGCCTGCGCGACGAAGAACTCGATTACTTTCGCATCCCCGGCTATGACTTTTACCGCGCCTATGGCACTTTCGAGCAACCCAACCCTTACGGCGGTTTTATCGGCATGACGCTGGCCCTGGCTGCGGGCATGCTCGTGGGGGCGGTGGAGACAAGGAGAG
>DAOTYD010000114.1:0-21876 GCA_034435295.1 Anaerolineae bacterium
GGAGGAAGAGCCAGGCCGCCAGCAAGCCCGCGCCAAAGGCCAGGACCAGGAGGGCAGGCAGCAGCAGCGGAAAGCGGCGGGCATTCATGGCAGATCGACTCCGTCGAAATCGGGGCCGGCGAGCAGCCCCTGGACGTACTTGGAGTGACGGTCGGGCCGCAGAGGGAAGGAGGCCAGGGCGTCGCTCAGGCGGCGGGCAGCGGCCGGCTCTGCTTTGAGCTCGATGACCGTGCGTTCGCTCAGCGGCGCCGGACGTCGCAGGTTGGGGCGGACGGCCAGGCGCTGGCTGTAGGTGCGCAGGTCGCTGTCGATGGTCAGGCGCATCGTCCCGTCGGCGCTGACATAATAGGCGCGCTGGTAGCAGTTGACCAGCGCCGGCTCGGGAAACTGGCCCAGCCAGAGGGCGGCCCGTTTGTCGGCGGCGGCGCGCAGGCGCGAGACGACCTCCGCCCACGTCAGCGCCGTCAGGTCGAGCGTGCCGTCAAAGAACCAGAACTCTTTCCAGCCCACGCGGCCCTCTTTGTGCTTGCGTTCCATCTGCGCGCCACGGACCATTTCCAGGTGCGGCCCGTACCAGCGCAGCCGCAGCTTGTCGCGCTCCCCTGTGCCACCCAGGTTGTCATTGAGACTCTGGCAGTCGATGGTATCAAAGTAGATGTTGTTGACCTGGCGCGGCGGGAAGGACACGCGCCAGTGCGCCGGGTGCAGGCGCACCCACGCTTCGACCGCCGCCAACTGCTGCGGCGGGCAGGGGATTTTGATTTCGTAGCGGGGCAGTTCAGTGCTCATTGGGGTTGCAGGGACAGCTCGTCATAGCGCACGGCGACAGCGATGTGCTGCTCAGGAAAGCCCCACAGCCGGGCCATGACGTGGAGTTGGGGGGAGGCGGCCATCGCCGGCAGCTCTGTCAGCTCCACCCGCAGGTGGACCGTGGCGGCAGCGCGCAGGACGACGCCCTCTGCGCCGTCGACCAGCATCGCGCGGTCGGCCTGCTCCACCCAGGCCGGGTCGAGCGGCAGATAGACGCTCTCCTCGACATCCAGGCCGGCGACCTCGACCGGGAAGGGCTGGGTGTTGGAAAGGACCAGGACGAGCGCGGTGGGGTCTGCTTCCAGGCGTGCCTGCAGCGGTTGCGTCGGCGCGACCATGCGGCGCATCGCTGTCTGGTGCGCCTCCAGCGCGGCCCACGGCAACTGGAGGCGGCCCAGGTCGCTGCCCAGTGCCTGTCGCAGCGCCTCCGTCTGCGCCGCCAGGTCGTCGCGCAGGCGAGCCAGCGAATCGGGCGAGCCGAAGGCGGCCAGAGCGCGCGCCCAGGCGGCCTGCAAGGGCGGATCGTCGAGCAGCGCGGCGGGGAGAGGGGCGGCCGGGCCTGGCCGCGCCGCCGTCCCCAGCGGCTCGAACAGAGCGCGCTGAGGGTCATAGGCCAGGCGCAGGGTGCGCCAGTCCGGCAGCGCCGTTCCCTGCCAGAGCGCGGTCAGGGCCAGAAAATTGGCCATCTGCTCGACGTCGAAGGCGGCGGACGGCGCGATCTGACCGGCGCGCAGCGCGCGCGCCCGTTCCAGCGCCTGCCGGCAGAGGAGCGCGTCCTGGGCAGCGGGGGCGGGGCCGCAATCGACGGCGACGCTGGCATAGGCAAAGCCGTCGCCGGGCAGCAATTCCCCCTGGCGAACGAAAGCCTGCCAGTAGGCCGTCGCGTCGAAGGAGACGACGGGGCGGGCGGGGCTGCCGGCGGGCACTTCTTCCAGCGCATAGGCCCCCCAGGAGCTGCCGTTGACCCACAGGCGGACGAACTCGTAGCGCGGCGTCGGCAGGCCGGCGCGGCGCAGCGTCTCCAGATAGCCCCAATTCGCCAGCGCCGTCTCGTTGGCGGGGATGAGGGCAAAGCGGCGCAGGCCGAACGGCGCGTCGCCGCTCTCCACGGTCACCGCGAACGGCCAGCTTGGGCCCGCCAGCATCTCGGCGTGGCCCTCCAGCAGGCGCATGGTGACGGCTGCAGAGCCGTCGGCGTGGGTGAGGGTGGCCGGGCAGGTCGTGCCGTCGGGGTCGACAAGAGCGCCCAGTTGCAGCGCGTCGGCGCGCTGCGCTGCCAGGCGGCGGTAATACTTGAAGCGGATGTCGATTTGGAGTGTGGGCAGGTCGGAACGGTGCAGCAGCGCGCCGACGGCAAAGGCCGGGTCCGCGGCGAACTCGACCAGCGGGCGATGCCAGCCCTGCTGGTGGATCAGAAAGCCCATCGCCAGCGCCAGCAGCAGCAGGCCGACCTGCAACCAGCGGTCAGGCCGCGAGGAACTGCTCCTTTTGGGGGGCGGGATGTGACGGTCCTGCCGGCTGACTCTCACTCAGCCTCCCAGCGCCTGGTCCTGCTGGAGGAAACTGATCTCGGAAAGGGGAAAGTTGCGGCGGAGGTCATCGAGCAGGTCGTTGAGCGCGCGGGGACTGGGGGTCTGGACCAGGTAGGTGAGCTGCAGCGTGCCGTCGCGGCTGTCGAGGCGGCGAAAGTCGACGGCGTCGAGGTGTTCCAGCAGCCGCTCGTTGACGCGGCTGAAGAGAGAGTCCTCCCCTTCGCTTTCTTCCAGCAGCAGGTTGAGATAGAGATTGTGGGCAGGGGGGCGGCGGCGCAGGGCCAGGCGCAGCGCCATCACCGCGAGGATGGCCAGCACGCCGACAACGACGGCCCAACGCTGGTCGGCGCCGACCCCCAGGCCGATGGCGATGGCGATGAAGAGAAAGAGCAGCTCTTCCGGCTCCTTGATCGCCGTGCGGAAGCGGACGATGGACAGCGCGCCCACCAGCCCCAGGGAGAGGGCCAGCGACGATTTGATGATCGAGATGACGAGCGCGGTGGTCAGGGTGAGGATGGGCAGTAGCTGGGCGAACTGGCGGCGGTTGGAGAGAGACTGCCCATAGTGCTCATAGTACCAGGCGACCAGCAGCGAGAGGATCAGGCCAACCGCCAGGTTGAGCACCAGGCTGCCCAGCGCCAGCGGCGTGAATGCAGTTCCGTTCCCCATCAACGAGCCTCCTGCCAGGGGTGTACCCTGAGAAGGTCATCATACCACGGTTGAGGGGGAGGGTCAAATCTTGCCCACGGGTAGGCTGCCCGTCTTCGTGTCTTTGTGACTCCTGCTCCCGCCGGGTCTGTGACCCGGCGGGCTCCACTGGCGGGGGTCACAGACCCCCGCCGAGCAATGAGGTGCCCCACGTCGGCGTTCTGCTATGAACACCCGGATAGGGTCGAAGCAGGAGTCAGATCGAATACCACCACCTCATCCGTTCCGTGCGTGGCTTCTGCCAGGATTTCGCCATTTGCGCTGACGACCATGGCTCCGCCAAATGAGGCGTCTGGCAGAGACGGGTCTTCCAGCGAGTTCACGATGAGGGTCATCACTCCGACTTTTCTGACCTGGTCTGCATAGACCTGGCGCTCCTCCCGGAGCCACCTTTCCAGATCGGGCGACCTGCCGTCAAAGCTGCGCGCCATAGGCAAGATCAGCAAGTCTGCCTGCCTGCCCAGCCTGCGATGGACCTCCTCGTCAAACAAGTCGCCACACACCAGAACGGACAACCTGCCGATGGCGGTATCTATCACATGCACCCGATTGCCCGCCACAAAAGGGGGCCGTTCGCTGATTTTTCGATGGACGAGCGCGATCTGGCCAGCCCGATCGAGCAAAACCGCCGAACTGTACACACCTTCCTCTGCCCTTTCCAACATCCCAAAGCAGATGTAACAGCAGTTTTCTCTGGCCAGTTTCGAGAGAAGGTCAGTTGTGCGGCCGGCGATCGGCTCGGCGAACCTTTCGAAATCCTCTTCTTCGTAGAGATAGCCTGTGAAAGCACACTCTGGCAGACAGATCAAATCGGGCTGATGGCGCGCGATCTCTGTCAGCCTTTGCTCAAAGTGACGCAGATTAGCCAGGGGATTCCTGGTTTCGATTTTCAGCGGAACAAGACAGGCCCGCATGGTTCACCTCGCAAAGGCAGTGGTGGTCGAGCCGCGTCAACAGCTCACCTGACCGTCACCCGCCGTCCGCAGGGCCTGATCGGTTGCTCTCCCCCAGCGCCAGGCGATAGACCGCCTTGCGGTTCCAGCCGGCCAGCGTCGCCACCTCCTGGGCGGCCTGGGCCAGCGAGAGGCCCTGTGCCAGGCGCCTCTCCAGCGCGGCCCGCACCTCCGCCGGCTGCCAGGGTCCCTCCGGCGCAGCCCCGGCGATCACCAGCGTGAACTCGCCGCGCGGCGTCTCGTCGGCGAAGCGGGCACGCGCCTGGCCGATCGTGCCGCGCCACGTCTCTTCGAACTGCTTGGTCATCTCGCGGCAGAGAGCCAGGGCGCGCTCCTGGCCCAGCACGGACGCCAGATCGTCCAGGGCATCGACGAGACGGTGGGGCGCCTCGAAGGCCACCAGCGTCCACGGCAGCGCCCGCACGCGCTCCAGCAGCGCCCGCCGCTGCGCTGCCCGCCGTGGCAAAAAGCCCAGGAAGACAAAATGGTCGGTGGGCAGGCCCGAAGCGACCAGCGCCACAATCGGCGCTGAAGGGCCGGGCACCGGCACGACATCATAGCCAGCGGCGATGGCTGCCCGCACCAG
This sequence comes from Anaerolineae bacterium, assembly GCA_034435295.1. Taxonomy (GTDB): domain Bacteria; phylum Chloroflexota; class Anaerolineae; order B4-G1; family DUEL01; genus DAOTYD01. The sequence continues at coordinate 4,590 of DAOTYD010000114.1, forward strand.
CTCGTAGCCGGGATCGGAAAGGCCAGGGGTGCCCGCCTCTGAGATCAGCGCCACGTCGCCCGCCGCCAGCGCGTCCAGCAGCGCGTTCAGCTTGACCAGCTTGTTGCCCTCGAAATAGCTGGTCACGGGGGTCTCGATCTCATAGCGCCGCAGGAGCAGGCGCGCGCGGCGGGTATCCTCCGCCGCGATCAGATGCACCTCTCGCAGCACCCGCAGCGCGCGCAGGGTGATGTCCTCCAGGTTGCCGATGGGCGTGCTGACCAGATAGAGCGTGCCCACAGCGATTCTGCCCCAGACTCAGGCGGGGCGCGAAGAGATGCCGTAGAGCAGGCCCTGCCGGCCCTCGAAGACGTCGCCGACAGTCAGCCCGCCCTTGCCAATGTCGTAGCGATGGATGCCCTTGTCGTGGTCGGAGCCGCGCATCTTGAGCACGGTGATGGCCCGCTGCACGGTGCTCTCCACTTCTACATAGCGCAGCAGGATGATGACATCGACGGTGAAAGAGAGGCCGCCCCGGTCGGCGCGCACCGCTTCGCTGCGGCTTTCCTCGCCCAGCAGCATGCTCGTCACCCCCTCGCGGCGCAGGCTGTTGATGACGCGCGTGTAGATGTGCCGCAGCTCGTGCGGGTCGGAGGTCAGCCGGCCAAAGTGGGTGACGCTGTCCAGCGCCACGCGGCGGATGTTCGCCTCCCGCAACTGACGGTTGAGCGGGCTGTCGGGAATCTCCAGGCCGGCCAGAAAGACCTCCGGCGAGGTGAACATCAGGTGCAGCTTCCTCTCCCATTCCAGCGGCTCCAACTCCCAACCCAGCGAGGCCGCATCACGGTAGAGAGAAGCGGGAAACTCCTCGAAGGTGATCAGCAGGCCAGGCTCGTCGCTCCTGGCACCCTCCAGCAGAAACTGCATGGCCAGCGAGGTCTTGCCCGTGCCAGGCGCGCCGCGCACCAACACGATCGAGCCGGGAAGCAGACCGCCGTTCAACATCTTGTCCAATCCGGGCACACCGGTTTTGACACGAGGCTGGCTCAATGGACACCTCCTTTCACGGCCTGGCTCGAAAGAGGATAAAAGCCTGGCGGCAATTGTCGTCCAGGCGCACCTGGACGATGGGTGAGAGCGGCGGGTGGGCGCGGTAGATGTTGTAGAGGTGCAGTTGGACGTACCAGATCCCTGCCGCGGCGTCGGCTGGCAGATCGACCCGCCAGCCGGAGGGGCCGTAGCGGCTGTCGCTGCCGGAACGGACGATGGTGTCGAGCGACGGCCCCCAGACGTGGAGCGGATAGTCGACCAGCGCCTCGCCCTCCTGATCGACCACGGCGCCGGCCAGCAGCGGCCGCGAGCAGTCCAGCAGCGGCGGGCGCGGGCCGGGCTCGACGGTGAACGAAAAGGGCATCGTCGGCATGGGCGTCGGCGTCAGCGTGGCGGGGCGCAGCGCCGTCGGCGTGACGTAGGGCAGCGCCGTGGCTGTCGCCGTGGGCGTCGGCGTGCGGGGCGCCCGCGTCGCTGTGGGCGGTGTCGTTGGCAGTGGGGATGCCGTCAGCGGCGGATAGGGGTTGAAGGGCACCGTCGGATCGACGGCGATGATCGCCATGAGCACAACCGCGACGCCCGTCGCTGCCAGCACCAGCCAGGTCAGAACCCCCATCAGCCGCTTCGACCACGCTGCTCGCAGGTGCTTCCCCCTTCTCTTGCCACCCGATCCCTTCTCTAGTGCCAGTTTTCCCAGTTCAGCGTGCACACCACGTATCCCAACGAGCCGCTGGCGTACCCGCTCAGGCGCACGATGACAATGTCGGAAACGGGGTGGTACGTGCCATCGCGGTCGGGCCGGTCGTTGTACAACTGGACGCGGATTTCCATCGCCTGGTAGGCGCCGGGGTGATATGGCTGCTCCCAGGCCGCCTCGTTGCGATAGCGAGCGTTTATGGTCGAGTCCTCGCCAGCGCGGACGGCAGGGGGGTACAGGCCAGCCCCCTCGGTGCGGACATAGTAGCCGGGCAGCGGGTTGCCGTCCAGGTCCTGCACGTGGCCGGCCACGCCAGACCAGGGGTGGTCAAATTCGTCGGGGCGGTGCAGGGTCACCTCGCAGGTAAATGGGTATGGTGAGCGCGTCGCCCGTGGAGTTGGAGTAGCTGTTGGTGGCCTTGTCGGTGTCGGCGGCCATGTCGACGTCGCCGTCGGCGTGCGGGTCGGCGTGCGGGTCGGCGTCGGCGGCAGGGTCAGCGTGGGAGTCCGCGTGTTGGTTGGCGTATAGGTCGGCTCTAACCCCCGCGTAGGCGTGGACGTGGGTATGGCCGTTGGAGCAGCGATGGGCGGAGGGAAAGGATTGAAAAAGACGTGTGGATAGACAAGAATTGTAAAATACGCAAGACAGGTAAGGAGGGTAAGACCCAGGAAAAAGGTGCTCAAGAGATTGACAAACGATGCGCTCCGCTTCATCCGCTTGCCTCCCTGGCTCAAGGGCCTTGATTTACATAACGTTCGATCACAGCTTGCGCCCAGAGGCCTTCGATCCATGTTTTGAACGCCTGCTCGCGGACGTACTGGAGCACCTCGGGGCTCAGGGCGCGATCTGGCTCCCGCTCGATGACCTGGACGATGTGAAAACCAAAGGGACTCTCGATGACAGAACTGACCTGGCCCGGCTGCAGGTTGAAGGCGGCCTCTTCCACCTGAGGGGCGAGCAGCACGCCGCGCGGGAAAAAGCCCAGGTCGCCTCCCGCAGCGGCAGTCGTCTCGTCCTGGGAAAAGGTGCGGGCCAGATCGGCAAAGTCGGCCCCAGCCTGGAGCTGGGCCAGGATCTGCTCTGCCTCTGCCGCTGTGCCCACCAGGATGTGGCGGGCATGGACGTGTTCGGCGGTGGTGGGGACAGCAGAGGTGACGCGCTCGATCACCGCCGCGCTGATGAGCTGCGCCCGCAGCTCGCCCCAGACATCCTGACGGGTCAGGCCTTCCTGTTCCAGCCGCGCCTGGAACGCCTCCTCGCCGCCCGTCTCGGCAATGATCTGGGCCAGCTCCGCTTCCACATCCTCATCGGTGACCACGATGCCCATCTCGCTGGCCGCCTGCTCGATCAGCACCTGCTCGATCATCCAGTTGAGGATCTCTTCGCGGTCGTGCCGCAGCCGTTCCTGCCCCTCTGCGCTGGTCAGATCGATGCCGGAGGGGATCAGGACGGCGGTCTGCCACTGGGCCACCTGGCGCTCATAGTCGACCAGGTAGATCGGCTGGCCGTTGACCCGCGCGGCCAGAGGGCGGTCGGGCGTTGGCGTTGCGGTGGGGGGCATGGGGGATGGCTCAACCTGGCCTTGCGGCGACGGCTCCGCTGACGCAGGTGTGGGAGGCGGCGCGACCGGCGCACAGGCCGCTGCCACAAGCAGGATGGCAAACAGGGCAAGAATCTGGCGCATACTCATCTGTCTCCTCTGCAGTGCAAGGTCATTATACCCACGGGAAGAGTTTTGCGCAATCGGCTGTTAATCGCCAATCGCTTATCGCCAATCGCTTATTGCCAATTGCTCTTGCTGCGGGCAGTTTCCGGCTGCGCCGCAGGCTGGGGGCGTTCGAAGCAAAAGATAGGACAACTACTACGAACACCCCTACAGGGTTACCTTTGCCACTCCGCGCCTTATGCGGTATACTGGCCAGGATGGACAGTTCGGACATTCGCGCGACGAGAGGGTGCCCTTCGCTGGGCTGGCAGGCCGGGCAGGAGCGCCGCTTTGCCATGGTCTGCCGCTGGGCTGACCTGGCGCACAGCCGCGTGCTGGACGTGGGCTGCGGGGTGGGGATGTACACCGCTGCCTTTTTGCGCCATACCCCCCGCGTCTATGGCGTGGAGGTCGAGGCAGAGCGGGCTTGCGCGGCCCAGGAGCGAGCAGCCGGCGTCGTCCAGGCAGTGGGCGAACGGCTGCCCTTTGCCGACGGCAGCTTCGACCTGGTCTTTTCCCACGAGGTGCTCGAACACGTCGACGACGACCGCGCCTGCGCCGCCGAGATGGCCCGCGTCGTCCGCTCCGGCGGGCGCATCCTTCTCTTCGTCCCCAACCGCCTCTACCCCTTCGAGACGCACGGCGTCTATTGGCGCGGCCGCTATCGCTTTGGCAACATTCCGCTGGTGAACTATCTGCCCGATTGCCTGCGCGACCGGCTGGCCCCGCACGTGCGTGCCTACACGGCCCGCTCCCTGCGCCGCCTCTTTGCCGGCCTGCCGCTGCGCGTCCTGCACCACACCTGTGTCTTTCCCGGCTATGACAAAATCGTCGCTCGCCGCCCGGCGCTGGGACGGCTGCTGCGCGCCGTCACCTATGCGCTGGAGCAGACGCCTCTCCGCGCAGCGGGACTCTCCCACTTTATGGTGCTGGAACGTACACCGTAGCGATGACGACATGGTCGGCAACCGCCGCGCCGCTGCCGTCGACTACCGGCAGCCGCGCCATCGTCGCCAGCAGATACCAGCTCACCGTCACCTGATAGTTGCCCGGCGGCGCGTCGGCGCTCAGCGGTACCTGATAGGGGTCGACGATCTCCTGCCCCGGCAGCCAGCCTGACGTCGGCCGCGTGCCCTGAGCGGGCCAGCTATCGACCTGGCCGTGCAGCCGCCCGTCCGGCCCCAGAAGCTGCACGGTGACGGTGTAATCCTCGGCCAGCGCCTGCAGCGCGCGCCAGCGCAGCGTCACCGGCAGCGTCCCGCCGGGCCGCAGTGACGCGCTGCCCACTTCCGCCTCCAGCAGCAGAATGCGCCCGTCGAAATTGGCCAGCCCTTCCTGGGCCAGGGTGACCTCCACCGTTGCCAGCTCGCAGCCCGCCGTCGGTAAGGACAGCCAGCGACAGCGGGCCGGCTTTCCCTCCCAACTTGCCCGCAGGCGATAGGCGCCGGGCTGCGCGGGAGCGGTCAGATGGGCGCGGGCGCGCGTCGTCTCCGCCGCTGCCGTCAGCTCGCCCGCAGCGACCGCCTCACCCGCCCCGTCGACCCACTCCAGCCGCACAACGCCCCCTTCGTCTAACCTGGCCCAGGCCAGATCGACAGGGACGGGAGCACCGGCTGCGGCCGTCATGGGCAGGTCATAGCCCACCAGCCAGGCCGGGCCGAGGGCGGCGCGAGCGGGATGGGGCAGCGCCGCTGCCTGGCCCTCCGGCGCGACCTCCTGCCTCAGCAGCGAAAGCCACGTCTCCCCGCCATCGACAGCAAGTCCCTCCTCGGAAAAGCGGGGGAAAAGCCCAACCTGAACGGTATAGACGCCCGGCGCCAGCCACGGCGGCGGCGCCAGCGGATGCGCGTCCGCCACAACGACGCCGGCAGGCCAGGCATTGGTGGGGTAGAGCCCTCCCACCGGCCGGCTGCCGTCGGAGGTCCAGGCGGCGCGGCTGTCGGCGTCGACCCAGCGCAGCCGCACCGTCAGGTCCTCCTGCGGCGCGGCCAGAGCGCGCCAGTAAAGGGTCAGGTAGTCGCCCTGACGCTCCCAGGCGGCCAGTTCGACAGCCGCGCCAAAGGCGGCGCCCACCGCAGCGGCAGCGGGCGGCGGGGCGGTCTGCGGCGTCAGGCCCACTTCGACCAGCGGCCCCAGCGAGCGCAGGGCGTAGCCTTCCAGGCCGGGCAGGTAGCGGGCCAGATAGACCGTCTGGCCGGCGTTCAGACGGGCGAGCAGGTCGGCGCGGTATTCGCTCTCGCTGAAATGGACGACCAGGTCCAGGTCGGGCCGCAGCCCCTCGATCTGCTGGAGATAGTAGAGGGGGGCGAATTTTTCGCCGTCCGCCAGGACTGCCGCGCCCGGCGCCAGCGGCAGGTCGAGCACCGCCCGCCCCCACATCTCGGCCTGGTTTCGTCCGCTCTGATCGACTGCCTCCAGGTTGAGCCAGATGCGGCTGAGCGGCAGCAGGGCGAACAGCGCCAGGAGAAGGGAGGGAAGCCAGGCTGGCAGACGGCGCGCCGCGTTGACCAGAGCCGCCAGCCCAGACGCCATCCACAGGGCCATCAGCAGGTGCGCCGGAAGCATAAAGACCGAGATGTCGGGCACCAGATAGGCCACGCCGTAGAGCGCATAGAGCAGGAACGTCGGCGCGGTCAACAGGGCCAGACGGCGGCGGCGCGCTGCCAGCCAGAGCAGGCCGAACGCCGCCAGCGCCGCGCCAGCCCAGCCGAACGGTTGCAGTAGCAGCCGCCCCACCAGCAGGTAGCGGGTCGGCGACCGCAACAGTTCCCACTGGAGCGCGCCGCTGAACTGGCGGCCGGTGATGTAGGCCAGAAACTCGCCCGCGCCCATCCAGCGCCCGTCGTGGAGCGCCGGCCAGCGCAGGGGGATGTAGGCATAGACCGCCAGGCCGAGCAGGAAGAGCGCGGCTGCGCCTGCCCACTGCCGTCCGTCGAGGCGTGGCCGTGCCAGCAGCAGCGTCAGGGCCACGGCAGGCAGCAGCAACACCATCGTCAGGTGGTTGGTCAGCGAGAGGCCCAGCAGCAGCGCCAGCGCCCGCACCGTCGAGGGGCCGCCCTTCCCTTCCAGCAGCCGCCAGAGCAACGAGAGGGCAGCGGCGACGAAGAAGAGGTTGAGCGCATAGACCTCTGCCACCACCGCCTGCGACCAGAGGACGCGCGAAAAGGCCAGCGCCATGACGGCGAGCAAGGCGGTCAGCGGCTGCCGCTCCAGGCGCAGAAGCAGCTCATAGAGCACGGCCAACGCCGCCGTCGCCGCACCAGCCGAGGTCAGGTTGACCCGCCAGGCGATCGAACCGAACGGGAACAGCGAGAAGAGTTTGCCCAGCAGGATGAAGAGGGGGTAACCGGTGGGGTGAGCGACGCCCAACGTCGGCGCGACGACCTGGAACTCGAACGTGTCGGCCTGCCCCACCGAGCGGCCCAGCGTCTCCAGGTAGAGGCCGAGCGTCACGGCGAGCAGCGCGGGCAGGGTCAGCGTGTGGAGGCGTTGTTCGCTCAGCAGGCCGGCAGCGGCAAGGGCCAGTCCGCCCGCCAGCAGCACGAGGCCCATCGGCGGCGCCGCGCGGGGGGCCAGCAGGTAGAGCAGGGACAGGAAGAGCGGCGGCCAGGCGCGCTCCAGGCGCGGCCTGATCGCGGGCGGGGCAAAGAAGCAGAGCGCCAGTCCCAGCGCTGCCCCGCCCAGCGCGATGCCGCCCACAGCCCACGGTGAAGAGAAGAAGAGGCGGACGAAAAGGGCTTCGGCCAGGTAGCGAGCGAGGGCCAGCGTCCATACCCCCAGGCCCACGGCCCAGAGAAAGCCACTGTTCAGGTGATGTTTCTTTGCAAGAGCCATGGAGGATGCTCCGCAGGGTCTGTGCGCCGCGTGGGGGCGACCCGGCGGGTCGCCCGTGGGGCGACCCACCGGGTCGCCCCTACCGATGGCGACCGTTCGTGATGCCTGCCCATCAGGGCGCAGCGGGCGTTGGGCGCTGGTGAAAGTACCACTCCAGGATGTCGTGGGCCACCGGCACCGCTGCCGACGAACCCTCGCCGCCGTTGTAGATAAAGACGATCAGCGCGATCTCGGGCGCCTCGGCCGGCGCATAGGCCATGAACCAGGCGTGGGTCGGCTGGGCCAGCCCCACGGCGCAGATGCCCGTCTGCAGGGCGATGTCGTCGCAGAACTGGGCCGTGCCCGTCTTGCCGGCGACGGTCACCCCTTCGATCTGAGCGCGCGGCGCCGTGCCATAGGCCACCGCGCCTTCCAATCCCTGGTGGATCAGCAACCAGTTTTCCGGCGAAATGGGCAGCGTGGCGCTGATCACCGGCTGGAAGGGGCGGACGACGTTGCCCTGATAGTCGGTGATGTGGTGGACGATCTGCGGGCGGTAGAGCGTGCCGCCGTTGGCCGTCGCCGCCATCACGTTGAGCATCTGCAGCGGCGTCACCAGCAGATAGCCCTGGCCGATGGACAGGTTATACGTGTCGCCGGTGGACCAGTTCTCGCCGTAGGTGCGCCGCTTCCAGGTGGCGCTGGGCACCAGGCCGGGCGCTTCCTGGGGCAGGTCGATGCCGGTGAGTTCTCCCAGCCCAAAGAGGCGGGCATAGGCGGTTATGCGCTCCAGCCCCAGCCCCTCGAAATCGTCCTCTTCAAAGCCGCCGCCGACTTTGTAGAAAAAGACATCGCAGGAGTGAGCCAGGCCATGCACGACATCGAGCCAGCCGTGCCCGGCGCGGTTCCAGCAGAGGAAGGGCTGCGCCCGGCCGGGGTCGTTGGGGTAATAGCGGTTCGGGACGACGATGCGGCCTGTGCATTCCAGGCGAGTGCGGGCGGTGATTACCCCTTCCTGCAACGCCCCCGCTGCCACGACGATCTTGAAGATCGAACCGGGAGGGAGCTGGTCGTTGATGGCGTGGTTGATCAGCGGGCGATGGGGATCATCGTAGAGCCGTTGCAAATCTGCCGCCGAAATGCCCTCGGCGAAGAGATTGTTGTCATAGGTCGGCAGGCTGACCATAGCCAGGATTTCGCCGCTGCGCGGGTCCATGGCGATGACCACGCCGCGGGGCGAGTTGATGTTGGGGCGGTTCATCTGTCGCAGCAGAGCATCCTGGGCCACCTGCTGCAGTTCCAGGTCGAGGGTCAGATAGACGTTGTGGCCGGGAACCGCCGGCACCTCCTCGCCCAGCACCCGCACCACGCGGCCCAGCACATCCTCTTCCTGATAGCGCTGACCAGGCGCGCCGCGCAGCCACTCCTCGTAATAGGCTTCGACGCCTGCATAGCCGATGCGGTCGCTGGAGGGATCGTAGCCCTGGGCGATGTAGGCTTCGGCGTCTTCTTCGGGGATCGCCCCCAGGTAGCCCACCAGTTGCGAGACCAGCGCGCCCTGGGGATATTGGCGGCGGGAGACAGCCTCGACGCGCACGCCGGGGAAAGTGATCGATTCGCCCTGGGCGATGACGAGCGCCGTTTGGCGGGCCACCTCGCGGCTGACGACCACCGGCTCATAGTAGCTGCCCATCTCCACCCGCTCCAGAAGGCCGGGCGAGCCGTCGGGGCTTTCGGCCTGGCTGTAGGGCATGCCCAGCAGCACCGCCAGCCGTCGCAGCGCGGTCTCCCGCTCCAGGTCATCCTCCGGCAAGAGGGCGGGGATCACAGCTACCTGAAAAGATGGAACGTTGCGCACCAGCGGTTCGCCGTTGCGACTGTAGATAATGCCGCGGGGGGCAGGCAGGCGTACCAGCCGCCCGCGCTGTTCCTCGGCCTGCCGCTGCCAATAGTCGGCCTGGACGATCTGGAACTGGTAGAGACGAAAGCCAAAGATGACCAGGGTAACCACGAGCGCCAGCATCAGCAAAGCCAGGCGCGGCGAGGCGAAAAAGAGCAACAGGCGGCGCACCCATCCCCGCTGTGGGATCAGCGAGGGTGGACGTGGTTCTTCCTCGACCGGTTCCCACAGATCAGTCTCGTACAAGCGTGAAACCCTCCGGCCGCGTGCGGCGGTCGAGCCAGGACAGCGGCCAGTAGACAAAGGGCGCCAGCACCGCGTTCAGGAGCGCCGACGGCCCGGCGATCTGGGAAAGGCCATAGCTCCAGTTCACCGCATGGCCTGCCCAGAGCAAAACCAGCAGCAGAACGACGTGGTAGAAAAAGCAGGCGATCAGCACCAGCAGCACCAACTGCAGGATCGTCGATCCCAGCTCCTGCCCCCACTGGCGGCGCACCAGGAACGAAACCACGAGCAACCCCAGCGTGATGCCGCCGAGCGGCCCGCCAGAGAAGAGGTCGAGGATCATCCCGCCGATGAACGCCCACAGAGAGCCTTCGATCGGGCCGCGCAGAAAGGCCCACACGGCCACTGCCACCAGCACCAGGTCAGGGCGCGCGCCCATGATCGAGACGGGCGCCAGCAGCACGTCCTGGATCAACGCCAGGACCGTCAGCAGAGGCAACGTGATGTAGAGCGTGAGCACGGCGCTACTCCTGCGTTCCCGTCTCTTCTTCGACAAAGGGCTGGAAGTGGGTGATGATCAGCACCAGTTCGACGCGCTGATAGTCAGCGGCGGGGCGGACGACGGCCTCCTGGAAGAGAGCAAAGTCCTGACGGATGACCTGGGACACCTGGCCGACCACCAGACCGCGCGGCAACACGCCGCCCAGGCCCGAGGTCAGCACAATCTCCCCCTCGGCAATCGTCTCCTCATGGGGGACAAAGCCCAGGCGCAGCGAGCCATCCGCCTGGCCGGCGACCAGGCCGGTGGCGCGGGACTGTTGGAGGAAGACGGCCACGTTGCTGGCCGTGTCGTTGAGCAACTGCACTTTGCTGGTGTGCGTGCTGACCTCGGCGATGCGCCCGATCAGGACGGCGCCGCCGGTGACGACGGGCATTCCCAACCCCACGCCGTCTGCGCTGCCGGCGTTGATCATGATGTAGCGGAGGTAGGGGTTGGTTTCATAGCCGACAATCTCGCCGCACGGCGAGTTCAGGCAGGCCGACTGGCCGACCACATCGGCGCCGACAAAGGTCCAGGTGGGGTTGGTGGCGACGAAATTGAGCATGCTGCGCAACTGGACCTCGGCGGCCTCGTGTTCGCGCAGGCGGATATTTTCGGCTGTGAGGGCATCGACCCGCTGCCGCAGCTCTTCCACCTCGGCGCGCAGCTCGCGCGTCTCGCCGATGGTCTCGAACACGTTGCCCAGCCCGCTCACCAATCCGGCTACGCCGCGCTGCAGCGGGGCAAAGACCGTCTGCAGCGCGTTTTCGACGGGGAGCAAGATTTGGGTTTCGTGCAGGGCCAGGAGCAGGATAGCGGTCACCAGGAAGATGAAGGGGAGCCATGAACGCCACGACGAGCGTCTCACCGCACCTCCCATCGGCATCGCCGATTATGAACCGACAAAGAACTTTTATCCCGCAGAGGCACTCGTGCTGCCGCGCACATCGGGACTGACCAGGACCTGGCGCATAACGTCGAGGGATTCGAGTACCCTGGCTGCGCCTTTGGCTACGCAGGTCATCGAGTCTGGCGTCACCCAGGCGCGCATGTGCACATCTTCGCTGATGCGCTGGTCGAGCCCTTTGAGCTGGCTGCCGCCGCCGGCCAGGCAGATGCCCGTCTCCATCAGATCGGCAATCAGCTCGGGCGGCGTGTGGTCCAGCGTCTCGCGCACCAGGTCGACGATGAGCTGCACCGAGGCGGAGAGGGCCTCGCGGATCTCGATGCTGCTGACCTCGACCGCTTCGGGCAGGCCGGTGGCCACGTTGCGTCCGCGCAGCAGCATGGTCTTTTCTTCCGGTAGGGGGTAGGCAGAACCGATGGCGATCTTGATCCGTTCGGCCGTCCGCTCGCCGACGAGGAGGTTGTACTTTTGGCGGGCGAACTGGATGATGTCCTCGTCCATCTCGTCGCCGGCGACGCGGAGCGAGCGGCTGACGACGATGCCGCCCAGGCAAAAGACGCCGACCTCGGTGGTGCCGCCGCCGATGTCGACGACCATACTGCCGCGCGCTTCCATCACCGGCAGGCCGGCGCCGATCGCAGCGGCCATAGGCTCTTCGACCAGGAAAGCCTCCCGCGCGCCAGCAGCCAGAGCTGCGTCATAGACGGCGCGTTTCTCCACCTCCGTCACGCCGCTGGGAATGCCCACAACGACGCGGGGACGCGGAAAGGGAACGAACGAATGCTGGTGGGCCTTTTTGATGAAATAGTCGAGCATCGCCTGCGTCACTTCGAACTCGGAGATCACCCCGTCGCGCAGCGGGCGGATGGCGATGATGTTGGCCGGTGTGCGCCCGACCATCTCCTTGGCCTCGGCGCCGATGGCCAGGACGCGCTTGCTGTGGCGCTCGATGGCGACCCACGACGGCTCGTTGATGACGATGCCTTTGCCGCGCACCGCAACCAGCGTGTTGGCGGTGCCCAGGTCGATGCCGATATCCAGCGAAAACAGGCCCAACAGGGCGTCTATCGGGTTGAACAAGCCCGTCTTCCTCCGATGTTAGTCTACCTCATCCCGAGGCAGCGGCAAGATTATACCACAAATCGGGTGCTTGAGATAGCTACCTGAACCTGTAATCGATTATACCCCGTGATGGGGCAATGTCAAACTCCAGGTGGTTGCGAAATTCGTTCCTGTTACCTTGTATGAAAACGAATATCGTGCTATAATGAGTAGCCGGTGTTGAAATCCGCTCATTATACTCTGTTCGTGGTGGACAATGGATGATCTGGATCGCCTGATTTTACGCACGCTGCAGGAGGATGGGCGGACTCCCTTTACCCGCATTGCCCGCCAGGCGGGTGTCTCCGAATCGACCGTCCGTGGTCGCTACCGCGCGCTGGTGGAGGCAGGGGTGGTGCGCACGGTGGGCATCGTTGATCCCCATGCGCTGGGCTTTCAGGCCCCGGCGATCATCTCGCTCTCCGTCGAGCCGGGGCGGGTCGACGCGGTCGCCGCGACGATCGCCGCCCTTCCCGAGGTGAGCTACCTGGTCATGACCCTCGGCGCCCGCGATCTGGTGGTCGAGGTCTTTTGCCGTGACATTGCTCATCTGACCCATCTGCTCACCGGCGTCATTCAGGAGATCCCCGGCGTCCGCACCGTAGAAACCGCCATGATCGCCCGCAGCTACAAACTCAGCTACCGCTGGACTGCCGCTTTGGATGAGGATTCGCGCTAGTCGCTTATCGCTGATCGCTGATCGCTGATCGCAATTTGTGTCATTTGTGATCAAGTTCGTTGATAAGGAGGTGTTTTCGATGAACGGCTGGAACGGCAAACTGCTGCGTGTCCATCTGGGCAAGGGAACGATCGAGGAGGAAGAGATTTCCTTCAAAGACGCCCGCGCCCTCATCGGCGGGCGTGGGCTGGCGATCCGCTACCTCGGCGCTGAGGTCGACCCACGGGTCGATCCGCTCTCGCCCGACAATATGCTGGTCATGGCGACCGGTCCGCTCACGGCGACGCCAGCGCCCACCGGCAACCGCTATATGGTCGTCACCAAATCGCCGCTGACGGGGGCGCTCTCCTGCTCCAATTCGGGCGGCGTCTTTCCCACCGAGATGAAGCGCACCGGCTTCGACCTGTTCATCTTCGAGGGGCGGGCCGGGCGCCCCCTCTACCTGTGGGTGCACGAGGGCGGCGCCGAGCTGCGCCCGGCCGACCACCTGTGGGGCAAGACGGTGAGCGAGACCGAAGAGCTGTTGCTGCAAGAGACGGACCCCAAGGCCAAAGTGGCCTGCATCGGCCCGGCCGGCGAGCGCGGCGTGCTCATCGCCGCGATCATGAACGACAGGCACCGCGCCGCCGCCCGCTCCGGCGTCGGCGCCGTCATGGGCAGCAAGAACCTCAAGGCCGTCGTCGTCCGCGGCACCCGCGAGGTCTCTCTGGCCGAGCCGGAACGGATGCGCGCGCTCTGCCGCCAGGTCCGCGCCGAGGTGCTCGCCGCGGTCAAGAAAGGCTCTGCCCTGCACGACTATGGCACAGCCTATGTGCCCGAAGTGACGAACGAGGTGGGCATTCTTCCCACGCGCAACTTCCAGACCGGCCGCTTCGAGGGGGTGGGGGGCATCAACGGCCACGTGCTGCGCGAGCGCTACCTGGTCCGCCCCAAGCCCTGCTTCGGCTGTCCCCTCGCCTGCGGGCGGCAGACCCGTGTGGAGCATCCCGTCTACGGCGGCGAGGGCGAGGGTCCCGAGTACGAGACCATCGCCTCGTTGGGCAGCGCCTGTGGCGTCGATGACATGGCGGCGGTCACGCGGGCCAATTATCTGTGCAATGACCTGGGGCTGGACACCATCTCGACCGGTGTGACCATCGCCTGCGCGATGGAACTGGCCGAACGCGGCTTTCTGCCGGAGAGCGAGGTCGGCATGCCGCTGCGCTTTGGAGACGCTGATGCCATGATCGAGCTGGTGCGCCAGGCGGGGTTGCGCGAAGGCTTTGGCGCGCTGGTCGGCGAGGGCAGCTATCGCCTGGCCAGCCGCTACGGCCATCCCGAGTTCTCCATCACGGCCAAAAAGCTCGAGTTCCCCGGCTATGACCCTCGCGGCGCCAAGGGCATGGGGTTGCTCTATGCCACCTCGAACATCGGCGCCTCGCATATGGCCGGCGATATTGCCTATATGGAGGTCTTTGGCGTGCCCAAAAAGATCGACCCGCTGACGATCGAAGGCAAGGCCCGTTATGTCAAGCACTTTGAGGATATTTTCACGATCATCGATGCCGCCGGGATGTGCGTCTTTGTCACGCTGCGCTATCTTTTCGAACCGACCTATGAGGTGCGCCCGGGCCGCATCGTCGACCTGCTCAATTATGCCACCGGCGCCGGTTATACCGCCGACACGCTGCTGGAAGCTGGCGAACGCGTCTATAACCTGGAGCGCATGTTCCTGCTGCGCGCTGGCTTTTCCCGCGCCGACGACACGCTGCCGCCGCGCATGCTGGAAGAGCCGATGACCGAAGGGCCCGCCGCCGGGCAGGTGGTGGAACTGGAGACGATGCTGAAAGAGTATTACGCGGTGCGCGGCTGGGACGAAAACGGCGTGCCGGCCCCGGAAAAGCTGCGCGCGCTGGGATTGGAGGGATAGGCTGATGCTGTGCACAGAACAGATCGAACTCGTGACCCGGTTGCCGGGTCCGCTGGCCCAGAGCGTCGTCGAGCGCAGCCGCCGCGCCGTGACGCCGTCGCTGCCCCACGCCTACCCGCTGGTTGTGAGTCAGGCGTCGGGGCTGTGCGTCGAAGACGTGGACGGCAATCAGTTCCTCGACTGCGCCGCCGGCATTGCCGTCTGCTCGACCGGCCACTGCCATCCGCGCGTGGTGGAGGCGATCCGCGAGCAGGCGGGCCGGCTGATCCACATCTGCGGCGCCGATTTCTACGATCCGATGTACGTCGCCCTGGCCGAGCGGCTGAGCCATCTGGCGCCGGGCTTGTCGCCGAAAAAGACCTTTCTGGGCAACTCGGGCGCCGAGGCGGTCGAGGCGGCGTTCAAGCTGGCCCGCTATCACACCGGCCGCTCCCGCGTCATCACCTTCTTTGGCGCTTTTCACGGCCGCACGATGGGCGCCATCTCGCTGACGGCGAGCAAGTCGCTCTACCAGGACGGCTTTGGCCCGCTGGTGCCCGGCGTCACTCACGTCCCTTACGCCTACTGCTACCGCTGTCACTACAACCTCTCCTACCCGGCCTGCAACCTGGCCTGCGTCGACGCCATCGAAGAGACGTGGTTTGCCCGTTCCGTCCCACCCGAACAGGTAGCGGCAATCTTTGTCGAGCCGGTGCAGGGCGAAGGCGGCTACATCGTCCCGCCGCCCGGCTGGCTGGCCCGCCTGCGCGCCCTGTGCGACAGGTATGGCATCCTCCTCGTCGCTGACGAGGTCCAATCCGGCATGGGCCGCACGGGCAAGATGTTTGCCGTCGAGCACTGGGACGTCGAGCCGGACATCCTCTGCCTGGCCAAGGCGCTGGCCTCTGGCATGCCCATCTCGGCCATGGTCGCCCGCGAGGCGGTGATGGACTGGCCGCCAGGGGCGCACGGCAGCACCTTTGGCGGCAATCCGGTCTGCTGCGCCGCCGCCCAGGCGACGCTGGACGTGATCGAAGAGGAGGGCCTGCTGGAGAACGCCGCCCGCGTCGGCGGGTGGATGCTCGAAACGCTGCGCGACCTGGCTGCCGAGAGCCATCTCATCGGCGATGTGCGCGGCCTGGGCCTGATGATCGGCGTCGAGCTGGTCAAGGACAGGGTGAGCAAAGCGCGCGCCCGCCAGGAGACCGAGCAGGTGATCCAGGCCTGTTTCCGGCGCGGGTTGCTCCTTCTGCCCTGTGGCCCCAGCACGATCCGCTTCTCGCCGCCGCTGATCATCACCCAGGAGCAGGCCGAGCGGGCGCTGTCGATCTTTGCCGACGCGCTGGCTGAGGTCGAGGCGCAAGACCCTAAAGGTCTTTAGACCTTTAGGGTCTCTGACAAGGTGCAACCAGCTCTGTGAGAGGAAGTGGCTCGATGGCTGACAAGGTGATGACCATGCGCCAGGCGATCGCTGCCCATGTCCACGATGGCGATGTGGTGGCGATCGAGGGCTTTACCGCCTGCATCTGCTTCGCCGCTGCCCACGAGATCATCCGTCAGGGCCGCCGCGATCTGACCCTCTGCCGCATGACGCCCGATCTGATCTATGATCAGATGGTCGCCGCCGGTTGCGCCCGTCGGCTGGTCTTTTCCTACCTGGGCAACCCCGGCGTCGGCTCGCTCCACGCCATCCGCCGCGCCGTGGAGAAGGGCATTCCGGCCCCCCTGGAGCTGGAAGAGTATTCCCACTTTGGCATGGTCGGTCGTTACCTGGCCGGCGCTTACCGTCTGCCTTTTTTCCCCCTGCGCTCCTACGTCGGCAGCGACATGCCCGCCGCCAATCCGCGCATCCGCTCGGTGGAGAGTCCCTACGGCGACGGCGTCATCGCCGTTGTCCCCCCGCTCAACCCTGACGTGGCCATCCTCCACGCCCCGCGCGCCGACCGCGAGGGCAACACGCACTTTTGGGGGCTTTTGGGCGTACAGAAAGAGGTTGCTTTTGCCGCGCGGCGCGTCGTGGTCGTCGTCGAGGAACTCGTCGATGAGGCGGTCATCCGCAGCGATCCCAACCGCACCCTCATCCCCGGCCTGATCGTCGACGCCGTGGTCCACGAGCCCTACGGCGCGCACCCTTCCTACGTCCAGGGCTATTACGACCGCGACAATGACTTTTATCTGCAGTGGGATCAGCTCAGCCGCGAGCACGAGTCGACCTGCGCCTGGCTGGACGAGTGGGTCTATGGCCTGCCCGACCGCCGCGCCTATCTCGAAAAGCTGGGGCGCGCCGCGCTGGAGCGTCTGGCGCCGGGCGACGCCCCTTCAGGGGAGGTGAATTATGGACGGTATGCGGAGATGGATGGTCTCTCTCCTGCGAGTTGAAGGACCTGCAGGCGGGGTTGAAGCGCAGAGTGCGCGGAGAAAGAGAGCCAGGCTTCTGGCGCTCATTGGACTCTTCCTGCTCGCCGCCTGCGCCTCGCCATCCCCGGCGCCAGCTTCTCCCGTGGCCCAGCCGACGGTTACTCCTGTGCCGGATCCGGCGGCCCTGGCGACGTCGGCGGTCGAGGCCCTGCGCGACCGCGACATGGCCCGCCTGGCTGCGCTGGCTCATCCGACTCGCGGCGTGCGCTTCTCCCCCTATGCCTTTGTCAGTCAGGCGGACGTCGTCCTGATGCCAGCGCAACTGGAGACAGCGCTGAGCGATCCGACGGTCTATCTGTGGGGCGCGTATGACGGCACAGGCGACCCCATCTCGCTGACGTTTGCCGCCTACTATGAGCAGTTCGTCTACAGCCACGACTTTGC
>DAOTYD010000115.1:0-19396 GCA_034435295.1 Anaerolineae bacterium
GGCGACTCGACCTGCTCGACCGTCTGGTTCATCCGTCGCAGGCCCAACGCCCACACGGTCCGCTTCTGCCGCTCCGAATAGCCAATGGGGCTCTTGACCAGCGTGATGCGCAATACTTTCTTTTGTTGCTTCTTTTTGGCCGTCATTGCCCACGCCTCCAGAAGGGCATCACGTGCGCTTCGGGGATGCGGCGCTCGCGGGCGACGTCCTCGACAAAGCGCAGTTGGTTCAAGCCGTCCATCGTCGCTTTGACGACGTTGAGCATATTGGCACTGCCCAGCGACTTGGTCAGCACGTCACGGACCCCAGCAGCCTCCAGGACGGCGCGCGTGCCGCCGCCAGCGATGACGCCCGTGCCGGGCGAGGCCGGCTTGATCAGCACCTGCGCGCCTCCGCAGCGACCGATCACCTCGTGCGGGATGGTCTGCCCGGTCAGCGGGACGAGGCGCATCGAGCTGCGCGCCCGTTCGGTTGCCTTGCGGATGGCATCGGGGACCGAGCGCGCTTTGCCCACGCCGATCCCGACGCTGCCGTTGTTGTCGCCCACCACAGCAACGACGCGGAAGGCAAAGCGGCGGCCACCCTTGATGACCTTGGCCACCCGCGCGATGTCGACGACGCGCTCGTCCAGTTCGTCCTTTTCCTCTTCAAAAACCTCATGGTCTCGCAGATTCTTGCTCATCGAGCCCCCTAAAAGTCCAGCCCGCCCTCGCGAGCGCCTTCAGCCAGGGCCTTGACCCGGCCATGATACTTGTACCCCCCACGGTCGAAGGCAACGCGGGTCACGCCCTTGGCCAGCGCGCGGCTGGCCAGGATCTTGCCCACCACCCGCGCCTGCTCTACCTTGGGTTTGCCCTCGATCTGGGCCATCACTTCCGGGTCCATCGTCGAGGCCGAGGCCAGCGTGTGCCCCTGCGTATCATCGATCACCTGACAGTAGATGTGCCGCAGGCTGCGAAAGACGTTCAGGCGCGGCCGTTCGGGCGTGCCAAACACCCTGGTACGCACATGCTTGTGCCGACGCACCTGTCCAAGACGACGATTCTTCTCCATCGGCTATCACTCCTACGCGCCCGTCTTGCCCGCCTTGCGGCGAATCTGCTCACCCACGTAGCGCACGCCCTTGCCGCGATACGGCTCCACCGGCCGCGTGCGGCGGATGATCGCAGCGATTTGCCCTACCGCCTCGCGGTCGATGCCGCTCACCGTGATCACCCTGGTGCGAGGCTCGACCTGGAAAGTCACCCCTGCTGGCGGCTGAATGCGCACCGGATGGGAAAACCCCAGGCTCATCAGCAGGCTGCCATCGCTCTCCAGATCGACCTTGTAGCCCACTCCCTGCACCTCGAGTTCTTTCTTGAACCCTTCCGACACGCCCGTGACCATGTTGGCCAGCAAAGAACGGGTCAGGCCGTGCATGGCGCGCTGCTGCCGCGTGTCGCCCGGCCGGCGCACGTGCAGGGCGCCCTCTTCTTCCACAATCTCCATATCCGGATCGAAGGCACGGGTCAACTCGCCCTTGGGACCCCGAACCGTCACCCGGTTCTTCTCGATAGTGACCGACACCCCTTTCGGCAGAGGAATCGGTTTGCGACCAATCCGTGACACGTTCTACCTCCCTCGCCGTCCGCTACCAGATATGGCAGATGATTTCGCCGCCGACGCCCAGGCGGCGGGCCTGCTGGCCCGTCAACAGCCCCTTGGGGGTGGTGAGGATGGTGATGCCCATCCCACTGCGCACCCAGGGAATGTTCCTGGCCTGCGTATAGACGCGGCGGCCGGGCCGACTGACCCGCGCCAGGCCGGTGATCACAGGCCGGCGATTGCGTCGCTCGCCGACGTACCTCAGGCGAATGACCAGCCGGTAGCGCGGCTGCTCAGGGCTCTCGACCACCTGGTAGTCGTCGATATATCCCTCCTCCTTGAGAATGCGCGCGATGGCCACTTTCATCTTGGAAGAAGGCATCTCCACCGCCGCCTGTCCCACCGCGATGGCGTTTCGGATACGCGTCAACATATCAGCAATCGGATCTGTTACAGTCATCAGTCCGCCACTCCTACCAACTGGACTTGGCCAGTCCGGGGATCTTGCCTTCCAGCGCCAGCTCGCGCAGGCAGATGCGGCACAGTTGGAAGCGTCGGTAATAGCCGCGGGGGCGTCCGCAGCGCTTGCAGCGGTTGCGCACCCTGATCTTGTATTTGCGACGTTCCTCTCGAATCGGCAGGCTCTTTCTTGTCATGCAATCCTCCGCTATCTGGTGCGCCGGAACGGCATGCCCAACAACTCCAGCAGGCGACGCCCTTCCTCATCGGTCCTGGCCGAGGTGACAATGGAAATCTCCAGACCCCGGATCTTGTCGATCTGATCATAATTGATTTCTGGGAAGACGAGCTGTTCGCGCAGTCCCAGCGTATAGTTGCCCCGCCCGTCGAACGACTCGGGCACGCCGCGAAAGTCGCGCTGGCGCGGCAGGGCCACGTTGCACAGACGGTCCAGGAACGCCCACATCCGCTCGCCGCGCAGGGTCACCTTGACGCCGATAGCGCGCCCGGCGCGCAGCTTGAAGCCGGCGATCGAGCGGCGCGCCCGCGTGACGACCGGGCGCTGCCCGGTGATCCTGGCCAGGTCCTGCACCGCAAAATCGAGCGCCTTGGGGTTGTCCAGTGCCTCGCCCATGCCAACGTTGACGACGATCTTTTCCACCCTCGGCACCTGCATCACATTGCCATAGCCAAACTCTTTGATCATCGCTGGCCGAACGTGTTCTCGATAGAGAGCTTGCAGTCGCTGCATTCTCACTCCATCCCCAACCCGGCTAATCGACAGCCCGGTTACACAGTTTGCACACACGCGCCTTCTTCCCGTCGGCCTGCACCTCAAAGCCGACGCGGGTGCGGTCGCCGCAGTGAGGGCAGACCAGCATCACGTTCGAGAGGTGAATCGGCGCCTCGAACTCGATGATGCCTGGCTGCACCTGCCCGCGGCCCGCCCGCACCGGGCGCTGATGCTTTTTGACCATGTTCACTCCGGCCACCACCAGGCGTCCGTCCTTGGGCAGGATCCGCAGGACCTTGCCGCGCACGCCCTTGTCGTTGCCAGAAATGACTTCGACCGTATCTCCCTTGCGAATGCGGACGCTCACCATTCGACTCCTTGCATCCCTGCCCTAGAGGACCTCAGGGGCCAGGGAGATGATTTTCATAAAGCCCTTTTCGCGCAGCTCGCGGGCCACCGGCCCAAAGATGCGCGTTCCACGCGGGTTCACGCCGGACGGATCCAGCAGCACCGCCGCGTTATCGTCGAAGCGAATCGAAGAGCCGTCCGGGCGCATATACTCCTTGGCCGTGCGGACGATCACGGCCTTGACCACATCGCCCTTCTTGACCGCTGCGTTCGGCGCGGCCTTCTTGACCGTGGCGATGATGATATCGCCGACTGTGCCATAGCGCCGCTTCGATCCGCCCATCACACGGATACAGAGAATCTCGTGCGCGCCCGTGTTATCGGCAATGTTCAGACGCGTCTCTTGCTGAATCATAGCACCCTGGCCTCTTCGCCCAGTTCGGAGCGCTCGATGACCTCTTCCACGACCCAGCGCTTGGTGCGGCTCAAGGGCCGCGATTCGACAATGCGCACCGTGTCACCCACCCGGCAGGTCGAGTTCTCGTCGTGAGCGTAGAACTTTTTGCGCACCGCGACCACCTTGCGATAGAGGGGGTGGCGGCGGCTCTCCTCGACCAGCACCACCACCGTCTTGGTCATCTTGTCGCTCACGACGCGCCCTACCAATCGTCTTCGACGCTCTTTCACTGCGCGCCTCCTTCGATGATCAATTTCGCCAGCTCGCGCTCCCGCAGAATCGTCCGCATGCGGGCAATGTCGCGCTTGACGGCAGTAATCCGGTTATTGTCCTCCAACCGACCCATGTACCAGTCCTGGCGGAGGTTGAACAGTTCCCGATAGGCATCGTCCAGTTGCTTGTGCAACTCGGCGTCTGTCCACGTTCGAATTTCCCTTGCTTGCATCTTACTCCCCCACCAAATCCGGGCGCACGATGAACTGGCAGCGGATGGGCAGCTTGTTGGCCGCCAGCCGCATCGCCTCGCGGGCGTGGTCTTCGTCTACGCCGGCCAGCTCGAACAAGACACGGCCAGGCTTGACCACGGCGACCCAGTGATCGACCGCACCCTTGCCCTTGCCCATGCGGGTCTCCGCGGCTTTGGCTGTGACCGGCTTGTCGGGAAAGATGCGGATCCAGTACTTGCCGCGCCGGCGGACGTGACGGACGATAGCGCGGCGGGCTGCCTCGATCTGGCGGCTGGTGATCCACGCCGGTTCGAGGGCCTGCAGGCCGTACTCGCCAAATGAAATCTCGCTTCCGCGCGAGGCCTGGCCCTTCATCCGCCCGCGGAACTGTTTACGATACTTGACTCGCTTTGGCATCAACATGAGTCATTCCTCCCCACGACGAGGTCGCTACACGATGAAAGGCTCTTCTTCCCGCGCCTCGGGCAAGACCTCGCCCTTATAGATCCACACCTTCACCCCGATACGGCCGTAGGTGGTATGCGCCTCTTCGACCGCATAGTCGATATCGGCCCGCAGCGTCTGACGGGGCACCTGGCCCTCGCGCATGGTCACCGGGCGGGCCATTTCGGCCCCGCCGAGACGGCCCTTGCAGATGACCATAACACCTTCGGCGCCGGCGCGCATGGCCTGCTGCACGGCCCGCTTGACCGCACGCCCGTGCGAGATACGCCGCTCCAACTGGGCCACAATGTTCTGCGCCACCAGGCGCGCGTCGATCTCTGGCTGGGCCACTTCCTGCACCTCGATGTGCACCTTCTTGCCGGTCAACACCTCCAGGTCACGGCGCAGATTCTTGACCGCAGCACCCTTGCGGCCGATGACAATGCCCGGCCGCGCCGTCCAGACGATCACATTGACCTGGTTGGGAAACCGCTCGATCTCGATGTTCGAGATTGCAGCGGCCGCCAGCTCTTTCATCAGCATCTCGCGCAACGCCAAATCTTCCTGCAAGAGCTGCGCGTAATCCTTGTCCTCTGCATACCAGCGCGCCTTCCAGTCACGGATGACCTTGAGGCGGAAACCGTAGGGGTGAACTTTGCGTCCCAAACTCGAACCTCCTTCAGGCGTTCCTGCCCGCTGTTATTCTGGCTCGTACTCGTCCAGCACCACAGTGATATGCGACGACGGCTTGCGGATGGGGCGATAGCGGCCGCGCCCGCCAAAGCGCGGGCGGCGCCCCTTGCCGGGCAGCACGCCCGGCCCGTCGTCCGCTGTGATCCGGGCGATGTACAAATTGCTCCGCGAAAGGCCGATGTTTTCCTCTGCGTTGGCAACCGCCGAACGGACCAGCTTTTCCACCGTCCGCGCTCCCGCGTGAGGAAGAAAGTGCAAGACTTCCAGGGCCTGCTCCACGTCCATGTTGCGCACCTGGTCGATCACCCGGCGCACCTTGCGTGCCGACATGGGCACATGTTTCGCCTGCGCGCGAACTTCCATGCCTTCCTCCAGTGCCCGCTACTAGCGGCGGACCTTGCCCTTCTTTTCCTTCGTCACATGGCCGCGGAACGTTCGCGTGGGCGCAAATTCGCCCAGCTTGTGGCCGACCATATTCTCGGTGATATAGATCGGCACATGCCGCCGCCCATCGTGTACGGCAATCGTGTGCCCCACCATCTGCGGGAAGATCGTCGAGGCGCGCGCCCAGGTGCGGATAACGCGCTTCTCCCCCACCCTGTTCAGGTCTTCGACCTTCCGCAGCAACTTGGGATCTACGTACGGACCCTTCTTCAACGACCGCGACATATCGCTTCTCCCGACCTCACAGTCTACCGCCGGCCCACGCCGCGCCGCCGGACGATGTACTTGTCCGTGGTCTTGTTGCGGCGGGTCTTGGCGCCCATCGTCTTCTTGCCCCACGGCGTCTTGGGGCTGGGCATACCGATCGGCGAACGGCCCTCGCCACCGCCGTGCGGGTGGTCGCGCGGCGTCATCGCCGAACCGCGAACCTCCGGCCGACGGCCCAGCCAGCGCTTCCGCCCGGCCTTGCCCAGCTTGATGTTGCCGTGATCGATGTTGCCCACCTGACCAACCGTCGCCAGGCACTCTTTGCGCACGCGACGCATCTCGCCGCTGGGCAGGCGAAGGGTCACATAGCTGCCCTCCTTCGCCAGCACCTGCGCCGAGGTGCCTGCCGCACGCACCAACTGCCCGCCCCGGCCCGGATAGAGTTCGATGTTGTGCACCAGCGTGCCCAACGGCATCCGTTCCAGCGGCAGCGCGCAGCCAGGGCGAATCTCTGCGCCCGGCCCACTGCTGACCACGTCGCCAACCTTGAGCTCCAGCGGGGCAATGATGTAACGTTTCTCGCCGTCGGCATAGTTCAACAGCGCGATGCGCGCCGAGCGGTTCGGGTCATACTCGATCGAAGAGACCCGCGCCGGGATGCCATGCTTGTCGCGCTTGAAATCGATGACGCGATAGCGACGCTTGTGCCCGCCGCCGTGATGGCGCACAGTGACGCGCCCGGCCATGTTGCGCCCGCTGCGCCGGCGCAGCGGCGCCAGCAGCGTTCGCTCTGGCTCGGGGCTGGTGATCTCTTCGAACGTCAGCCCCGTCATCCCCCGCCGGCCGGGGGACGTCGGCTTATAGACCTTGATGCCCATGCCTAGCCTCCTTCAAAGATGGGGATCGACTGCCCCTCGACCAGCGTCACCACGGCCTTTTTCCACATCGGCAGGCGCACGACACGGCGCCGCCCCCACCGTTTGGCTGCTTTGGCCGGCATGTTCGATACGCACACCGCCGCCACTTTGACCCCGTAGATCGTCTCCACCGCCTGCCGGATCTGGGCCTTGTTGGCCCGTCGGTCGACCTCGAAGGTGTACTGGCGGTTGGCTTCAGCCAGATACTGGCTCTTTTCCGTCACCACGGGGCGCTTGATCACCTGATACAGATGCATGGCTCTACCCCAAAATCGATTCGATGACCTGCAGGGCGCCCAGGGGCATCAACAGCCGGTCGTGCTGTAAGAGATCGCGCACGTTCAGATAGCTGGCGCGCAGGGTCTTGACGCCGGGCAGATTGCGCACCGACTTTTCGACCGCCTCGTTCCCCTCTGGCAGAAGGATCAACACGTTGTCCCCCAAGCCCAGCCGCTCCAGCACGGCCGCCATCTCTTTCGTCTTGGGCGCTTCCAGCTCCAGCTCGTCCAGCACCACGATCTGCTGACCAGCCAGCTTGGCCGAGAGGGCGCTGCGCAGCGCGGCGCGGCGCATCTTGCGCGGCATGCGCTTCTCATAGCTGCGCGGCTGCGGCCCGTGCGCCACCCCACCCCCCACAAAGATGGGAGCATTGCGGCTGCCGTGGCGCGCCCGCCCCGTGCCCTTCTGGCGATACCACTTGGCCTTGCTGCGATTGTTCTCGCCGCGGGTCTTGGTCTTGTGCGTGCCCAGGCGGGCATTGGCCAGTTGCCGCACCAGCGCCTGGTGCATCAACGGCACACTGACCGGCCGCTCAAAGATGTCAGGGCGCAGCTCGACCTCATCCACCTGTTTGCCGGACATGTTCCACACAGGAACGATCATCCTCATTCCTCCCCGTCCGCTAGCCGGCCTTGCGGGCCTGCCGAATCAAGAGCAGGCCATTGCGCGGCCCGGGCACACCGCCCCGCACGGCCAGCAGATTGCGCTCTGGATCAACCAGCACGACTTCCAGATTCTGCACGGTGACCCGCTCGTTACCCATATGTCCTGGCGAACGCTTGCCCTTACGCACCCGGCCAGGAGTGCTCCCGGCGCCAGCAGAGCCGGGAGCCCGTTCCCGGTCAGACTGGCCGTGGGTCTTGGGCTGACGGTTGAAATGATGTCGCTTGACCGTACCCGCAAACCCGCGGCCCTTGGAGACGCCGGTCACATCCACGCGGTCACCGACAGCAAAGACCTCGACGGTGACCTTTTCCCCTTCCGCGGGCGCCTCTTCTGGCTTGAGGCGAAACTCGCGCAGGTAGCGCAGCGCCGGGACGTCAGACTCGAGCACCCGTCGACGCGGGTGTTTGTCGCTCGGCTTCAGCCGGCCCAGGTGGCCCAACTGCCCGCGGGTCAACCGCTGCGGCCTGGCCTCCTCAAAGCCCAACTGCACGGCGCTGTAGCCTTCCCGTTCGGGCGTCTTGACCTGGGTGACCCAGCACGGGCCGGCTTCGATCACCGTTACCGCGATCATCTCGCCGGCATCGTTGAAAACCTGGGTCATCCCCACCTTTTTACCCAAAATCCCTTTCACTGCTCACATCCTCCATGGGACTGCCGGCCCGCCCTGGCCGCATCATCCCCTACAGATCACCCTACAGCCTGATCTCGATGTCCACCCCGGCCGGCAGATTGAGCCGCATCAGCGTGTCGATCGTCTTGTTATCGGGTTCGACGACATCGATCAGCCGCTTGTGCGTGCGAATCTCAAAGTGCTCGTGCGAGTCCTTGTCGATGAACGTCGAGCGGCGCACGGTAAAACGCTCCACCCGCGTCGGCAGGGGCACCGGCCCCACCACCGTCGCGCCAGTGCGTTCGGCTGCCTCGACGATCCGCCTGGCGGACTCGTCCAGGATACGGTGATCGTATGCTTTTAGTCGGATGCGGATCCTCTGCTTGGCCATAGTCTTCTCTAGTCCAGAATCTTGGTGATCACGCCCGCGCCGACGGTGAGGCCACCTTCACGGATCGCAAAGCGGGACCCCTGCTCCAGGGCGATCGGCTCGATCAGCCTGACGACCAGGTTGACATTGTCGCCCGGCATCACCATCTCGACGCCCTCGGGCAGGGTGATCTCGCCCGTCACGTCGGTGGTGCGGATATAGAACTGCGGCCGGTAGCCGGAGAAGAAGGCCTTGTGGCGCCCGCCTTCCTCCTTGCGCAGGACGTAGACGTTGGCCTCAAAGTGCTTGTGCGGGGTGATCGAGCCGGGCTTGGCCACCACCATGCCGCGCGCCACCTGCTCGCGGCTGATGCCGCGCAGCAAAAGGCCCGCATTGTCGCCAGCGACCACGATGTCCAGCTTCTTGCGGAACATTTCCATATCCGTGACGACCGTCTTGATCGGCTGATCGACGATACCGACGATCTCGACCTCGGTCATGGGGACGAGCTTGCCGCGCTCGACGCGGCCCGTCACCACCGTGCCACGGCCCTTGATGCTGAACACGTCCTCGATGGGCATGAGGAAGGGCTTGTCCTCTTCGCGCACCGGCGTCGGGATATAGTCATCGACCACCCGCATCAGCTCCCAGATGCAGGCATACTCCGGAGCATCGGGGTCGGTGCTATCCGACTGGAGCGCCTTGAGCGCCGAACCGCGGACGATGGGGGTCTCGTCGCCGGGGAACTCGTACGAGTCGAGCAGCTCGCGCAGCTCCAGCTCGACCAGCTCCAGCAGCTCCTCGTCTTCCATCAGGTCGACCTTGTTGAGAAAGACCACAATCGCCGGCACCTCGACCTGGCGAGCCAGCAGGACGTGCTCGCGGGTCTGAGGCATCGGGCCGTCGGCCGCGGAGACGACCAGGATCGCCCCATCCATCTGCGCCGCGCCGGTGATCATGTTCTTGATATAGTCGCGGTGACCGGGGCAGTCAACATGGGCATAGTGACGCTTGTCCGTCTCATACTCCACATGCGCAATGGCGACGGTCAAGATCTTGGTGGCATCGCGGCGGAACATCTTGGCATCCGCCTTGGCGACCTGGTCATAACTCTGATACTGGGCATATCCCTTGAGCGCCAGCACCTTGGTAATGGCCGCCGTCAGAGTGGTCTTGCCATGATCGATATGGCCGATCGTGCCCACGTTGACATGCGGCTTTTCGCGTACGAACTTTTCCTTTGCCATTGTTCCTTCTCTCCTTTCGAACTTGAAAACTTTGGGCCGGAGTTATCCCCCGGCCCCAAAAGAACTGGAGAACAACTCCCGCTTGCGAGAGCGTCTTCTACCACGCGCCACCGTACAAGATGGCATCCATTCTATTTTTGTCCACCGGTGCATAATGGTGGAACTCCATCGTAAATGTACCCCGTCCCTGGGTCAGCGACCGGACGTCGGTCGCATAGCCGAACATCCTGGCCAGCGGCACCGAGGCTTGCAAGGCCTGGAGGCCGCCGGGGCGCGGATTCATCGCCTCGATGTTGGCCCCACGGGCGCTCAAATCGCCGAGCACATCGCCAGTAAAAGCCTCTGGGACGACCACCTCAACCGCCATCACCGGTTCAAGCAGGACCGGTTCGGCGCGTTCCACCGCGGCGCGAAAGGCCATCGAGCCGGCGACCTTGAAAGCGCCGGGGGTGGAAATCTCTTCATCCCACTCGACTTCCAGCAGCACGACCCGTATGTCGGTCAGCGGATAGCCGGCCAGCACGCCGCTCTCCATCGTCTCCCGGCAGCCCACCTCGACCGCAGCGGCCAGGTCCTTGTTGGAGGACTGGTTCTCGAAGCGAAAGCCCCCTCCCGGCAGAGGCCCCACCATCAGACGCACCCAGGCGTACTGCGGGTTGCCCCCTGTCGGTTTGTCGAAGAGCGCTTCGGCCTCGACCTCCTTCGTCACCGTCTCGCGGTAGGCCACCCGCGGGCGGCTGACCCTGCCTTCGACGTGGAACTCGCGCACCAGCCGGTCGACCAGGATCTCCAGGTGCAACTCGCCCATCCCGGCAAGGACTGTCTGCCCGGTGTTCTCGTCCACGCGAACCACAAAGGTCGGGTCCTCTTCGGCCAGCCGTCGCAGCGCCTCGTCCATGCGCGCCTGATCGGCCGCCGTGCGCGGTTCGATGGCAACAAAGATCACCGGCTCCGGAAAGACGATCGATTCCAGGACAATCGGCGCGCTGGACGTGCAGAGCGTATCGCCGGTAAAGGTCTGCTTGAGCCCGACCACCGCCCCGATGTCTCCCGCCATCAGCGCGCTGACCTCCTCGCGGTCGCGGGCGAACATGCGCAACAGCCTGTTGACGCGCTCCTTGCGCTGGCGGCCCGGGTTATAGACCTGCGCGCCCACCTTGAGCCTGCCAGAGTAGACCCGCACGTAGGTCAGGCGCTCCACGAAGGGGTCGGCTGCGATCTTGAAAGCCAGCGCCGCCAGCGGCTCTTCCACGTCGGCCCGGCGCACCTCTTCCTTCCCCGTGTAGGGATTCTTCCCCTCCACAGGCGGGACATCCAGCGGCGACGGCAGGTAATCGACGACGGCGTCGAGCAGGGGCTGCACCCCCTTGTTGCGCAGCGCAGAACCGCAGAGGACCGGCGTCAGCGCGCCTTGCAGCGTGGCCGTCCGCAGCGCCCGCCGCAGTTCCGCCGCCGTGATCTCTTCACCCTCCAGGTAGCGGGTGGTCAGCTCGTCGTCTGTCTCGACAATCTGCTCGACCATCTTTTCCCTGGCCGCCTGCACCTCATCCAGCAGGTCGGGCGGGATGGGTTCGATCTGGGGCAGCCTGCCCAGGTCGTCGACCCAGACGATCGCGTGCATCTCCAGCAGGTCGACCACGCCGCGGAAGGTCGCTTCCCGGCCGATGGGCCACTGCACCATCACCGGATTTGCGCCCAGGCGCTGGTGGATCGTCTCTGTGGCGTGGGCGAAATCGGCGCCCAGCTTGTCCATTTTGTTAATGTAAGCCAGCAGGGGCACACCGAAGGAGCGAGCCTGTCGCCAGACCGTCTCCGACTGCGGCTCGACACCGACCACGGCGTCAAAGACCACCACGCCGCCGTCGAGGACGCGCAGGCTGCGCTGCACCTCGGCCGTAAAGTCGATGTGCCCCGGCGTATCTACGATGTTAATCTGATGGTCCCGCCAGTAGCAGGTTACCGCCGCAGCGGTAATCGTGATCCCCCGCTCCCGCTCCTGGACCATCCAGTCGGTGACGGTTGTCCCTTCGTCAACCGTCCCCATTTTGTATGTACGTCCTGTGTAAAAGAGCACCCGTTCGGTGGTTGTCGTCTTGCCTGCGTCGATGTGGGCAATGATCCCGATGTTACGAATCCGCTCTAGCGAGTGTGCCTCGTCCATTGCCCGTCACGTGACTTACGGAACACGGAACACGTGGCGCGTGGTGCGTGGTGCGTGTTGCGTGTTGCGTGTTACGCGTCACCACCGATAATGGGCAAACGCCCGGTTGGCCTCCGCCATCCTGTGTGTATCCTCGCGCTTTTTGATCGAGGCGCCCGTCTTGTTGACCGCATCGACCAGTTCGGCAGCCAGCCTTTCGGCCATCGAGTGGCCTGGGCGGTGGCGGGCCGAAGCCAGAATCCAGCGCATGGCCAGGCTGACCTGGCGGTACGGCGGGACCTCGACCGGGATCTGATAGGTCGAGCCGCCGACGCGGCGGGGTTTGACCTCCACCATCGGCGAGACGTTCTGGATTGCCTCTTCCAGCACCTCCAACGGCGGGCGCCTGGCCCTGGTCGCGGCGATGTCCATCGCCTCATAGACGATGCGCGTGGCCAGGCTCTTTTTGCCCCCCCGCATCACCCGGTTGATGAAGCGGGTCACCAGCGTGCTGTTGAAGCGCACGTCTGGCTCTACTTCTCGCATGGGCGGACGATAGCGTCTTGGCATGGCTTCCTGCCTTCTTATTTCTTGGTGGTCGTCTTGGCCGCCTTGGGCACCTTGGTCCCATACTTGGAGCGCTGCTGAGCGCGGCCCTCGACGCCAGATGCGTCCATTGCCCCGCGGACGATGTGATAGCGCACGCCTGGGAGGTCCTTGACGCGGCCACCGCGCACCAGCACCACCGAGTGCTCCTGCAGGTTGTGCCCCTCGCCGGGAATATAGGCGGTCACCTCAATACCGTTGGTCAGACGGACGCGGGCGATCTTGCGCAGCGCCGAGTTGGGCTTTTTGGGCGTCGTCGTGCGCACCTGCGTACAGACGCCGCGCTTTTGCGGCGCGCCCTTCGGCTGCAACGTCCGCCGCCGGGTATACGAATTGGATGTATACTGCAGCGCCGGCGCCTTGGACTTTTTGCGCTTTGGCTGTCTTCCCTTGCGAATCAATTGATTGATCGTGGGCATGAATTCCCCCTACTAAAATCAACCAAGAAGGCCACCCACTCACCGTGGCCTTCCTTTCGACCATCCTTCTGTCAATGGAGCGGCAGGAGATATAGCTGCCGCTCATCCAGCGAACGGGAATTTTACCACAAGGCTGTTTTTTAGTCAAGCGCCTCGGGATTCCCCAGATCGAGCAGCCCCAGCGGCAGGCGCGGGAGGCGTGGGCGCGCCTCCTCGCGGCCAAAGCACAACACCTCACCGTTCTCCGTCACCGCCTCCACCGCCAGCCCCAGGCTTTGCAGCTCTTTGACCAGCACTTTGAACGAGGCCGGCACGCCCGACTCGATGATCGGATCGCCTTTGACAATGGCCTCATAGGCCCGCACACGCCCGTGAACATCGTCCGATTTGACGGTGAGCATCTCCTGCAGCGTATAGGCGGCGCCGTATGCCTCCAGCGCCCACACTTCCATCTCGCCGAAACGCTGCCCGCCAAACTGGGCCTTGCCGCCCAGCGGCTGCTGCGTGACCAGGCTGTAGGGCCCTGTCGAACGGGCATGGACCTTGTCCTCGACCATGTGGGTCAGCTTCATCATATAGATCATGCCAACGGTCACCGGCTGATCATACGGTTCGCCCGTCTTGCCATCGTAAAGAATCGCCCGCCCCAACGTCGGCAGCGGGTCCACAAGTTCCAGGCTGACCTCGGTGGCGCGGAGAAGAACCGCCTCATCGTCCAGCTCACTGACATCGTAGCCACGGTCCGCCAGCCAGATGCGCAGGCAGGCCACCCGCGCTGCCTGGTCCGCCACATCCCGCTCTGCCAGGGAGCGCGTGTCGTCCTCGAAGGAGAGCAGGTGATCAGGGTTGTAGCCCCGCTCTTTCAGCCACTCGCGCAGCACCGAGCGGCGGGCATAGACCATGTCCTCAGCCAGGCGGCCCTCGTCGTAGCCCCGCCCGCCCAGCCAGGCCATGACGTACAACAGGCGCGCTTCCGCGTCGTCGACCAGGGTCTCCAGAGCATAGTTCTGCGCCTTGAGCCAGGCCCAGGCCCGTTCGGTGATCTCTTTCCAGGCGCGGTCGATCAACCAGGCCCGCGCCAGTTCGGCAGCGATCTGGTCCTCGTCGGCCCCATCAAAGACCGGCGTCACCGCGCGAAAGCCCAGCCGGTCCGCCGCCCAGCCCAGGTGCGTCTCCAGCACCTGGCCGATGTTCATGCGGCCTGGCACACCCAGGGGGTTCAGGATCAACTCGATCGGCGTGCCGTCCTTCAGGAACGGCATGTCCTCGATCGCCACGACCTGGGAGACGACGCCCTTGTTGCCGTGGCGGCCGGCCATCTTGTCGCCCTCGGTGATCTTGCGCCGTTGGGCCACGCTGACCCGCACCATGCGCTCGACACCGGCCGGCAGGTCGCGGTACTCCTCGCGGTCAAAGACCTTGACATCAACCACCTTGCCTCGCTCGCCGTGGGGCATGCGCAGGCTGCTGTCCTTCACCTCGCGGGCCTTTTCGCCAAAGATCGCCCGCAGCAGCTTTTCCTCCGGCGTCAACTCTTTTTCGCCCTTGGGCGTGATCTTGCCCACCAGGATGTCGGAAGGCTCAACCTCGGCGCCGATGCGGATGATCCCTTCCTCGTCCAGGTCTTTGAGCGCCTCGTCGCCCACGTTGGGAATGTCGGGGGTGATCTCTTCCGGTCCCAGCTTGGTATCGCGCGCCTCGGCCTCGTACTTTTCGATGCGGATGGAGGTAAACTTGTCGTCGCGGATCAGGCTCTCGCTGATGAGGATGGCGTCCTCAAAGTTACCGCCTTCCCAGGAGAGAAAAGCGCAGAGGACGTTGTGCCCCAGGGCCAGCTCGCCGCCGTCGGTGGAGGAACTGTCGATGAGCACCTGGCCCTTGTGCACCCGCTGGCCCTTGTGGACAACAGCGCGCTGATCGATGCAGGTCGATTGATTGGAGCGGTCATACTTGCGCAGAGGATAGACGCGCCGGCGGCCATCCTCCTCCAGCACCACGACCCGCTCGCCGGTGACGCTGAGCACCTCGCCTTCTTTTTCTGCCAGCACGATCTGGCCCGAGTCGACGGCTGCCTGCCGCTCGACGCCGGTGGAAACGAGCGGCGCTTCGGGCATCAGCAACGGCACGGCCTGGCGCTGCATGTTCGAGCCCATCAGGGCGCGGTTGGCGTCGTCGTGTTCGAGGAAGGGGATCAGCGCCGCCGAGACGCCGACGACCTGACAGGGCGCCACGTCGATATAACTGATGCGGTCGACCGTCGTGAACAGGAACTCTTCGCCGTGCCGCGCCGAGATGCGCGGGTGCTTGAAATAGCCCCGCTCATCCAGCTCGGACTTGGCCTGGGCAATCGTGTACCGCTCTTCCTTGTCTGCCGAGAGATAGACAATCTCGTCCGTCACGCGGGGGCGGACGGGGATCTGCTCGGAAAGGCCCAGCGCGGCGATGCGCTCGGCCAGTTCGGGCGTCACCAGGGTGTCGGCCTCGGCGACCACTTCGCCGCTGCGGGAGTCGACCACCGCCTCGCGCAGGATCTCGCCAGTCAGCTCTTCCACCACGGGCGAGACGGTGCGCACCACGCGGCGGTAGGGCGTCTCGATAAAACCAAAGGGGTTGACGCGAGCATACGTCGCCAGGCGGCCGATGAGGCCAATGTTGGGGCCTTCAGGAGTCTCGATGGGGCAGATGCGCCCATAGTGCGAGTGGTGGACGTCGCGCACCTCAAAGCCAGCGCGCTCTCGTCGCAGGCCGCCGGGCCCCAGGGCGGAAAGGGTACGCTTGTGCGTCAGCGCCGCCAGGGGATTGGTCTGGTCCATGAACTGGGAGAGCTGGCTGGAGCCAAAAAACTCGCGCAGCGCGCCGACAACGGGGCGGATGTTGATCAGATTGACCGGCGTTGGCGGCTCTGCCTCGCTGCGCAGGGACATGCGTTCCTTGACCACGCGCTCCATCCGCAGCAGGCCGACACGGAGCTTGCTCTGGATCAGCTCGCCCACCGTCTTGACACGGCGGTTGCCCAGGTGGTCGATATCGTCAGCGTCTTCGATGCCGTTGTTGATGCGGATCATGTGCTGCACCAGGGAAAGAATGTCCGCCTTGGTCACCGTGCGCTGCTCGATGGGCATCTCCAGGCCCAGGCGCTGGTTCAGCTTGTAGCGGCCAACGCGCTGCAGGTCATAGCGGCGCTCGTCAAAGATCTGCGAGACCAGAAACTCTTCGGCGTTTTCCATCGTGGGCGGGTCGCCAGGGCGCATGCGGCGATAAAACTCGAGCAGCGCTTCCTGGGCGATCGTGCGCCCCTCGCGCGGTTCCCAGTTCGGCTCCTGACGGATGGTGGTGGGAATCCACTGGAGATCCGGCGCGGTATCGACATCGGCAAACAGTGCCAGCAGCTCCTCGTCCGAGCCATTCTTGAGAACCTGTGAGTGGGTGCCGTCATCGACGGCAGCCAGCGCCCGCAGCATAATCGTCACCGGCACGGTGCGCTTGCGATTGAACTTGAGGGTCAGATAGCCCGTCTTGCGGCTCTCGAACTCCATCCAGGCGCCGCGGTCGGGGATCAGCTTGGCCATGCACAACCGCCGCCCGGTGACGCGGTCCTCTTCGACGTCGAAGTAGACGCCGGGGGAACGGATCAACTGGCTGACGACCACCCGCTCGGTGCCGTTGATGATGAACGTGCCGTTCTCGGTCATCAGCGGGAAATCGCCCAAAAAGATCTCGGACTGGATGATCTCCTCGGTCTCGCGGTTTTCGAGGGCGACCTTGACGTAGAGCGGGGCTGCGTAGGTGACGTCCCGTTCCAGGCACTCGTCCTGGCTGTAGGCCGGCTCGCCGAAGCGATAATCGAGGTCGAAGCGGGCGCTTTCCGGCTTGGTGCTGGGGAAATAGAGCTTTAGCGTGCCCGTATAGCTCTCGATAGGCGAAATCTCGTCAAAGAGCTCCTTGATGCCCTCGGTCTGAAACCAGCGGAAGGACTCTAACTGCACTTCGATCAGCGCAGGCAGGCTCAGAGAACCGGCAATCTGCGCATAAGATTTGCTGCCCCAACGTGACGTTTGCATTCAACCTCCCCAGCGGCTACCAACGGCAAATCGAACCCAAAGTATACCAAATACTTAAAAAAAGTCAAACGTGGCGCATAGAAACGTGATGAACAGCAGAGGGATGAAAAACTGGTTAGCGGCAGGCAGCCCGCAGGCGTTCGTACCCGGCCACTAACGTCGAGTCATCGAGTGCCTGTTCGAACTGGCGCAGCCAATCGAGGATGTAGGCATCATCCAGTGCCTCTCCCTGGCGGCGGATGATACTCTCCACGTCCGCCGCATCGCGCGGCCGCAGAGAAATCATCTTGTAGATGACCAAGTCCTCGGGGCTGCAAACGCGCAGCACCAGCCCCGCTTCCACTTCCACATCGCGGGCGCGCTGAATGGCCGTAGCGTCGTAGGGCGTATCGGCCAGCAACAAATCGATACGCGTACCGAAGGCATCTTGCACGAATACAAAGCCCAGGCGCTGCAGAGAAAGGGAAGGATTCTCTATCAACGGTGTGTAATCGGCGCTGAGGACGCTCCACAGGCGATGTGCTTCATTCCGCTGCGCCATAACCTTGATGTCGACATCGCGCGTCACGCGCGGGTTGCCCCACACGCCCACGGCAACACCGCCAATCACAGCAGAAGGTATGCCTGCCTCAGCCAGGCGTCTCTGCAGAATGGCAATCGACTGAAGCAGGTTCTCCATAGCGTTCTCTGTACCAGCGATCGAACTGTTGCAGGCGGGCCTGGAGGTTTTGCAGGTAAGCCAGCCGCCCGGCGCGGAACAGGCTCTCGGTCTGCTGTAACTGGTATTCGAAAGCCCGCTGCAGCGCCAACAAACTGCGGATGCTTTCCTGGACGCTCATGCGGCGCAGCAGAAGCACTTCCTGGGCTTCCATAGCCTGCCACTGATCCCGAAGAGCGCGCATGTCTTCCATCCTTCCCGCCGCTGCTGTTATCATAACCCCATCTGGGATAAAGTCAAGGTTACTGAGGTTCGGATACTCCTACTCCTGTTTTATGCTATAATGAGCTTATGGTTATGATAGGGAACCCCATCCTATGACAGAACCTGCTCCCCTATCGCCCAGCGACCTGCGGCGCATTCTCGTTCGGCACCTCGGCGAGAGCGAACTGCAGGACCTCTGCGTCGACCTCGAGGTGGACTATGAGAGTCTGCCTGCCGTCGGCAAGGCTGGCAAGGCGCGCGAACTGGTGCTGCTGCTGCAAAGGCAAGAGCGCCTGTCCCAGTTGGAGGCCTTGCTGCGCCAGATGCTGCCCTTCCTCGACACACCCTACTCGCCAGAGCGACTGCAGGAACTGCAGGCGTCGATCATGGCCGCCTCGCGGCCCAGGGTACGCGAAGAGTTCGTCGAGTTCACGCGGCGGATCGAAGCCTACCTCGACACCTTTAGTCGCCTGCACGAAGAACTCAAGGAGTGGAAAGAGTTGCACAATCTGCTCCAGGGGCTGCAGATCGACTTTACCCCCTGCCGCAGCCACGTTACCGGGATCGGCCATCTGCGCGGCACATCCCGCCGCGAACAGGAACGCCTCCTCTACGAGATCGAGGTCGAATGGCGGCCCTGCCACCGCGCCCTCTGCCGCCTCCAGGCCCTGGCGCGGGATGTCCAGGCCATCGACGAGCCGTTCGATCCCAAGACCGGCAGCGGCCCCCCCTGGTTTGTCGAACTGGAAGGGATCGGCAGCGCCATCGACGAGGCCCTGCTCCACAGCGACCTGCCTGCGCTGGCCGATCACATCTCGGCCTTTGGCGACCGCGTTGACCAGTTCCTCTATCTGGCGGACAAGTCCCTGCGCCGTGTCGTCGAGGCCATCCATCAACTCTCCCAATCGGTGAGGCGGTGATGAGCATATACCAGGAACTGTTGGCAGAACACCAGGCGTTGCAGGCCCAACGGGCCGACGCCCCCGAATCGCTCGACGTCCAGCGCGTGTTGCGGCTGATCGAACGCGCCCACCAGGCCGGTGAGCTGATCGGCAACCCCCGCCAGCGCGACCAACTGCGCGAAATCCTCAACCTCTGGCGCGCCTTTGTCTTTGAGCAGACCGGCCAGTACCCGCCAACGCAGATCAGGCCCTTCCGGCCTGGCCGAACCACAGCGGGCAGGGCGATCCTCGCCGCGCTGTGGCCATGGGGCGTCCTGGTCGCCCTGGGTCTCCTGACCTTGAGCGGTGTGATCTGGCAAATCACCCACCCAGTGGCCTGCATCCTGCCTTTCCAGGCGCCGACAGAGGCACCGCTCACCCCCACCCCAACGCTGTCGCCAAC
>DAOTYD010000116.1:0-21602 GCA_034435295.1 Anaerolineae bacterium
GGGGCGGGGTGAGGGGGCAGAACACCCGCCCTGAGGCTTTCTTGCGCCTTTGTGGGTTGTACAGTATAATAAATGATACGGATGTGCAATTGTACAACCCTTATGCAAGGAGGCAGCAATGGATGTCGTGGTGGATACCTCGGTTGTCATCGCTGTCATTGTGAACGAGCCGCAGCGTGAGGCGCTGATCGAGCACACCAGGGGGGTCAATCTGTTGGCGCCACCTTCTGTGCACTGGGAGGTTGGGAACGCTTTCTCGGCGATGTTGAGGCGGAGGCGAGTGACATTGGTGGAGGCGCTGAGGGCTATCGACGTGTATGGGCGGATACCGATACGATTTGTGGAGGTGGAGCTGGAGGAGGCGTTGAAGGTGGCCGGCAAAGCGGGAATCTATGCGTACGACGCCTATCTGATTCGGTGTGCGCAGAAGTACAGAGCGCCGTTGATGACGTTGGACAAGGATTTGGAGAGGTTGGCCAGGGAGATGGGGGTGGAGGTTGTAGAAGTGGAGGTGGAGGAATGAACGTGTACACCTACACGGAGGCACGACAGCGGTTGGCAGAGTTGCTGGAGAGGGCAGCAAGGGAAGAGGAGGTGAGGATACGGCGGCGGGATGGTCGTGTGTTTGTAGTGAGACTGGAGCGTGAGGAGGGGTCGCCGTTGGAGGTGGAGGGGCTGGATTTGGGGTTGACGGTGGAGGAGATAGTGGGGATAGTGCGGGAGGGGAGAAGGCGGTACGGGTAGGCGGCTTGCGCCTGACCGTTGGCTTCACCCGACCGCGCTCTTGCGGTGGCCTGGATGGTTGGACCTGCCGCAGCGTTTTTGAGCGAAGGGGTTTCGCCTGCGCCCCTGCGCTGACGCGATAACAACGGTCAGCAAGCCAACCGCAGGCTCAAGGCCCAAAGCAGGCAATTTGGACCTGGCAGGCAGATCCGAGACAGGAGAAAAGGTTATGGCCTTTCGCTGGCAGCAGCAGATGGACGAGTTGAGGCCGCTCCGAAGAGCCGGTCGATGGTGGGCGATCCAGAATACACGTACCAGGCTGGGCATCATTGCGAGCATGGCCCTGTTGGCCCTGCTGGGCTGCGTTCTGTTCGGCTTGCTGCTGAACCAGGCGCTCAAGCCGCGCCCTCAGCCCACGCCCACGGCGACGCTGCCGCCGCCCTCGCCGACGTCGGCGGCAGCCGAGACCGCGACGGCAACAGCCGCCCCCTTCACCGCAACGCCGCTGCCAGCGGCCACGGCGACGGAGGAGCTGCTTCCCCCCGGCCCCCGCGACGCGCAGGGAGATGTGGGGAGCTATGCCAGCGGCGCGCCGGTGGAGGGAGCACCCCCCGGCATCGACATCTGGGCCGCCAGCATCGGCCCGGAGCGACAGGTCCTGCTGCAGCCTCCCGAAGGGACGCCGGCGCAGTTCCTGGAATGGGTCAACGAGGGCGAGCTGCTGCTGTGGCTGCGCCTCCACGAACCGATCCCCGAAGCGCCGCCAGCTTACACCGAGTGGATCTTTGCCCTCGATGTCGACGGCGACCCGACCACCGGGCGGCCGGTCGGCACGGCGCGCATCAATCCTGACCTGGGTATGGAAGCAGCGCTGGCCGTCTACTATGACCCCGCCAGCCAGTTCGGCAGCTATCTGCTGCTGTGGGACAGAAACGCGGGCGCGCTGCTGGCCAGCCCGCTACAGGTGCGCTACACGCTCAACGAGACGCGCTCGGCGGTCGGACTGGCCGTCTCGCTGGATGCGCTGCGGCAGGCCGTCGCCGCCGCCAGCGGCGTGACGCTCGACCCGGCGGCCATGATCGGCCGCGCGGCAGCCTGGTCTACTCTCCCCAGCGGTGAGCGCGTGATCGATTTCTACCCCGATCTGCCGCAATGAGGCAACTGGTCGAGACCCAACCGGTCCAGGCCGCTCCGGCCAGGCACGGGCTGGGATGCCCTGCCTTGTTCCTCGCTGCTGTCCTGCTGCTGGCCCTGGGCGCCGTGGCTTTCTTTGCCGCCTGGATGGCAGCCGAGAGCATGCTGCGGCCCTACCAGGACCGCATCTACCCCCATGTCTACGTGGCCGCCATCGACCTGGGTGGGCTGACGCCAGCCGAGGCGGCGGCGCGCCTGGCGGAGGCCCCAGCATGGCAGGAAGGCGTGCTCATCCTCCGCGATGGGGAACGCCGCTGGGCCGTGCCGTGGGCCGAGATCGGCCTGCACGTCGAACCGGAGGCTACGGCCCAGGCCGCTTTCGCTGTGGGCCGCGGCGAGACCAACCCGCTGGCGCGCCTGCGCCTGCTGGCCGGCGCTCACGAAGTAGCGCCCGTGATGACACTCGATCCCCAGGCAGCGCGAGAGCTGCTGGGGCGACTGGCGGAGGAGGTGTACGACCCGCCGGAAAATGCGACGTTGCAACTGGTCGACGGGCAGGTGGTCGCCGTCCCTGGCCGCTCCGGGCGCGGGCTGAACGTCGACGCGACGCTGGAAAACCTGGTGACGACGGTGAACTACCTGGGTCCGGATAACCAGGTGGCGCTGACCTTCCTGGTGGTGCTGCCCGACATCGCCGATGCCAGCTCCGCCCAGGCCGAAGCCGAGGCCATGCTGAACCGCCGCATCGAGCTGTCGGCCTATGACGTGCTGACCGACGAGAGCTTTCACTGGACGCTGAGCCGCGACGAACTGTTCTCCTGGCTGCGGGTGGTAGAGGAAGAGGACGGGCCGCGAGTCGTGGTCGATCCCGCTGCCGTGCAGGCCACGCTCGCCGACCTGGCCGCCGGTCTGGGAGAAGGACGCGGCTTTCGCCTGGAGGAAGCCGCCGAACAGGTGATGGCGCTTTTCGCGGCGGGCGGCGGCGCGACAGAGCTCTACCTGACCCATCCGACGCGCACGCACATCGTCCAGCCCGGCGACACGGTGACCCGCATCGCGGCGGCCTATGGCATGCCGCCCGGCCTCATCGCCGAGGCCAACCCCAACATCGACCTGAACTGGCTACAGGTGGGACAGACACTGACCATTCCCTCCCAGGACGTGCTGACGCCCTACCTGGCCGATCCCAGCCGGCGCATCGTCGTCAGCATCGCTGAGCAGCGCATGCGGGTGTACCAGGACGGCGCGCTGCTCTACGACTGGCCTGTCTCCACCGGCATCGCCCGCTCGCCGACCTACACCGGCATCTACCAGGTCTTGAGCAAGGAAGAGAACGCCTATGCCAGCCAGTGGGACCTGTGGATGCCCCATTTCATCGCCGTCTACCGCGCCGGGGGGGACGTCTACAACGGCATCCACGCCCTGCCGATTCTCTCCAGCGGTCGGCGGCTGTGGGAAGGGGCGCTCGGTTCGCCGGCCTCTTATGGCTGCATCATCCTCGGCGTGAACGAGGCGGCGACGCTGTACGAGTGGGTCGACATCGGCGTGCTTGTGGTGATCGAGTGATACTTTATAGGACAACTGCGAGCAGTTGTCCTACACCCCTCCAACCTTGCCCAAATTCGCCAGATGGGTATACTTTAAGTATGTTCGACCTGACAGGGAAAACCATTGGCAAGTATCGCCTGGTGGAAAAGCGCGGCCAGGGGGGGATGGCGCAGGTCTACAAGGCCTACCAGGCCGAGCTGGATCGCTACGTCGCGGTCAAGGTCATCCATCCGAACCTGACCGGTGACGAGGCGTTCGCGGCGCGCTTCCGCCGCGAGGCCCGCGCCGTTGCCGCGCTGGATCACCCGAACATTGTCCGCGTCTATGATTTCGACACCGACAACGGGCTGGCTTTCCTGGTGATGGAGTACCTGGAAGGCATCAGCCTGCGCGAAAAGCTGCGCGAGTTGGGCTGCCGCGACGAGCGGATGGAACTGGAGGAGGTGGAGCACATCGTCTGCGCGCTGTGCGACGCGCTCGACCACGCCCATCGTCAGGGGATGGTCCACCGCGACATCAAGCCATCCAACGTGATGATCACCGACGAGGGCCGCCCGGTGCTGTGCGATTTCGGCATCGCCCGCATGGTGGACACGACGGCCATCACCGGCAGCGGCAGCCCGCTGGGCACGCCGGCCTACATGTCGCCCGAGCAGGGGCGGGGCGAACCGGGCGACGCTCGCTCCGACATCTATGCCCTCGGCGTGTTGCTCTACCAGCTCTGCACCGGCCGCGTCCCCTTCGACGCCGATACGCCCTATGCGGTGATCCTCAAGCACATCACCGCGCCGCTGCCCTCGCCGCGCCTGCTGCGGCCTGACCTGCCGGAAGCGGTCGAACGGGTCATCCTCAAGGCGCTGGCCAAGGACCCCGATCATCGTTATCAGACGGCAGGGGAGATGGGCCGCGCTCTCAAGGAGGCGCTCCGCTCGCGCAAGATGGCCCCCCTCAGGCCCCGTCGCCCGCTCCGGCGCGGCGTCTTGTGGGCGATGGGCGGACTGGCCGCGCTGGTCGTGCTGGCGGGGCTGCTGTTTGCCGTTCGACCCTGGCGGCTGTTCCCAACCCCTGCGCCTACCCCGCTCCCCGGCAGCACCGTCACGCTGGTCCTGGAAGGGCCAGAGGTCACCGCTGACACCTGGCTGGACCCAGACACGCCCGATACGTCCTGGCACGAGGCCGACCTGATCCATCTGCAGGGGCCGCTGACGCCGGACCGCTTCCTCGTCCGCTTCGACCTGAGCGGCCTGCCGGCAGACGCGCGGGTGCTCTCCGCCACGCTGACGCTGCGCGTAGAACTGTGGCATGACGAGTCTTTCCCCGGCGCCGCCGTCATCTACCGCGTGCTGACGCCGTGGGAGCCAATCACGGCAACCTACAACATGCCGTGGAGCGGGCCGGGGCTGGTGGCCGGCTGGGACTATGACCCCACGCCGCTGGACATCGTTCCGCTGCCCGACACGGGCGTTGTGGCGTTCGATGTCCGCCAGGCGCTGGCCGCCTGGCGCGAGCGAGGCGAGCCGAACAACGGCCTGGTGGTCATGATGTCGGAAGACAGCGACAACCGCGCCCACCACTGGCTCTATACGAGCGAACAGCCATCGCCCGCCGACCGCCCCACGCTGACGGTTGTCTACGAGGCAGGGCCGTGAGCGGGGAGATGCCCTACCTGGTGGACTGCGCCGGACGGCGCTTTCCCCTCACCAGGCAGGTGACCCTGCTGGGTCGTTCTCCCGATTGCGCCGTGTTCATTCCCGACCAGCGGGTCTCCCGCCGCCATGCCGAGGTGCGCTGGGACGGCGAGAGCTGCACGCTGGTGGACCTGGAGAGCGCCAACGGCACGTTCGTCAACGGGCGGCGGATCACAGCTCCCCACGTGCTGCGCGACGGCGACGAGATTGCCATCGCCAGCGCGATCCTCACCTTTCACGACCCCGAAGCCACGCTGCGGGTGACCGACTTTCCCCTGCTGGTCTTTGACGAGGCGACGGGTGAGCTCTGGGTCAACCGCAGACCCGTCTCCCTTTCGGCCAAGGAGCGGGCGCTGTTCGACTTTCTCTACCGCAACCGGGGGCGAGACTGCAGCAAGCAGGAGATCGCCGAGGCGGTCTGGCCGGAGTACCGCGCCGAGGTCTATGACTACCAGATCGAGAGCCTGGTCAAGCGGTTGCGCCAGAAGCTGGAGCCCGACCCGCGTCACCCGCTGTTGATCGTCACCGGGCGCGGGCGCGGCTACCGCCTGGCCGTCGGCTGACGCCCGTGCCAGGGCAGCAGTGCGCCTGCGGCTTTTGGAAAGCCGTGTTGCAACGAGACCCTTCGCTTCGCTCAGGGTGACACAGAAAGCCGTGGTGCAACGAGACCCTTCGCTCTGCTCGGGGTGACACAGAAAGCCGTGGTGCAACGAGACCCTTCGCTCTGCTCGGGGTGACAGGTCTG
Organism: Anaerolineae bacterium; assembly: GCA_034435295.1. Taxonomy (GTDB): domain Bacteria; phylum Chloroflexota; class Anaerolineae; order B4-G1; family DUEL01; genus DAOTYD01. The sequence goes on from DAOTYD010000116.1 coordinate 5,839, forward strand.
TGTTGCAGCGAGACCCTTCGCTTCGCTCAGGGTGACAGGTCTGTGTTGCAACGAGACCCTTCGCTTCGCTCAGGGTGACACAGAAAGCCGTGTCGCCAGGAAGCCGGGTCAGCCGAGATACTCGCGCAACTGGCGGCTGCGGCAGGGGTGGCGCAGCCGGCGCAGGGCTTTGCCCTCGATCTGGCGGATGCGCTCGCGGGTGAGGCCAAACTTTTGCCCCACCTCTTCCAGCGTATAGCTGCGCCCGTTGACCAGGCCAAAGCGGAGGCGCAGGATGCGCGCCTCGCGGGGGCTGAGGGTGGACAGCACCTCTTCGATCTTGGCCGCGAGCAGGTTCTGGTAAGCGCTTTGGGAGGGCGTGGGCGTGCCCTCGTCCTCGATAAAGGCGCCCAGCTCGCTGTCTTCTTCCTCGCCGACGGGGTGTTCCAGGCTCAGCGGCCGCCAGGAAACCTTGAGCATCCACTGCACCTTGCGCGGTTCCAGGTCCAGCTCGGCAGCGATCTCCTCAGGGGTCGGCGCGCGGCCGTTTTCCTGTTCCAGTTGACGGGCCACCTTGTAGAGGCGGCGGATGCGGTCGGACATGTGCACGGGGACGCGGATCGTGCGGCCCTGGTCGGCGATGGCGCGGGTGATGGTCTGGCGGATCCACCAGGTGGCATAGGTGCTGAAGCGGTAACCGCGGTGATAGTCGAACTTTTCCACCGCTTTCATCAGGCCCAGGTTCCCCTCCTGGATCAGGTCGAGGAAGGGGACGCCACGGCCCATGTACTTTTTGGCGATGCTGACCACCAGGCGAGTGTTGGCCTTGATCAGATGCTCGCGGGCTTCCTGTCCCTGCTCGATGAGGGCCTCCAGGCGGGCGCGTTCGGCGGGGTCATGGCCGTCTTTGCTCAGCAGCCAGCGGGCTTTGCGCCCCGCCTCGACAGCGTGGGCCAGGCATACTTCTTCCTCGGTCGAGAGGAGGGGAACACGCGACATCTCTTTGAGGTAGAGTCCAACGGTGTCGTCTACGGATACTTCGTCAAGATCAAATAGGTCTTCGGGGGCTTCTTCTTCTATCAGGTCGTCGGCATCTTCTGGCCGGTCATCATATACTTCGATGCCGTTCTCTTGGAGGAAAATGTACGTTTCTTCAAGCTGTTCGAGCGATTCTTCGACCTCTGGCAGCATATCCAGGATGTCGTCTGTGGTCAGATAACCCTGGAGTTCGGCCTTTTCCAGCAAATCCTCAAGCACGCTCATACGCCTCCCCATCACTATGCGCTAGTGCTTCTTGAGCCTGGCCAGCATGGCCAGGCGGGGGTCGATCTCTTCACGATCGCAAGTACAGGGCTCGATGTTCAGGTTTGCGCCGCACTCGGGGCACAGCCCGCGACAATCGGGCTGGCAGATTGGTTTCATCGGCAGGGAGACCCAGACCTGTTCGCGCAGCAGAGGGAGAGGATTGAACCCACCTTCTTCGTCGAGCTGATAGGTGATGCCAGGTCGCAATTTGCCGGCAAAACCGATGACCTCTTCGACCTCCATCTCAAAGGGGAAAGGGAAAGGTTCCAGGCAACGGACGCACTCTACCTGAGCCTGGACCTGGAGATTCGCCTGTACCAAGATCCCTCCCTGGACGCGGGTAAAGTTGATCGGGCCGCGAAGAAAGGCTACCTGGATGTCGTCAAGCCAGCGGGGCCCTTCGTCCAAAAAAAAACTCAACCGCTCGCCTGGTCGCCCGCCAATCAGCGGTGAGAGGTCGAATTGCAGCATACTCATGAGTAGAAAAAGCCTGGCAAAAGCATCTATTAACGGAGCATGAAGCGAACAGCCCGGCTTCCTTTCTCTCGCTGGCCACATTATAACAGAAAAAATGAGCAGCGTCAAGGTTTTTATGCGACATAAAAAATCTCACGCCCGCCCCCGCTTGTTGTGCGACTTGCGTTTATTTTGATTTTATGGTAACCTGATTGAGCAAATGGGTCCAATTTCGCCTGGCTATGCTCGTTCGCCAGAAACAGGGGGAGCGCCATGCTGAATAAACTGTTAAACCTCTACAACCGGCACACCACCAAGATCATCTTTGGAAGTGGACTGCTGATTGGCATCGTCCTGGGCCTTGTCTTCGGGTGGGGAATTTGGCCCGTGACCTACACCAACACCACGCCCGAATTTCTGCGCCAGGATTTTCGTGGCGACTATCTGGCCTGGGTGGCCAGGGAGTATGCGGCCAACGGAGACGTGGAACTGGCACGCCAGCGGCTGGGCGTGGAGTACTGGAAGAAAGAGGATCCCCTGCAGGTGCTGGAAGCTCTGGCGCAGGCTCGCGGCGGACAGGACGCGGCAAACATCCAGTCGCTAATGACAGCCCTGCGCCAGCCGGTGGAAGAAGCTCCGGCGGCGGGCATTTCCTGGCGTTCGATCCTGGGCCTCTGCGGCGGGGTGGCGCTGGCAGCGGCGTTGGGACTGCTGGCCTATTTCCTGCTCTCGCGCTTCCTGCGCGGTCGGCGCCCGTCGGAAGAGGGCATTGCCCGCGCCGGCGCCTCGCAACAGATCAGCGAGCGCATCGAGTGGGACGTGGCCCTGCCCCCCATTGCCCAGTTCAAGACCACCTACTCGCTGGGCGATGACCATTACGATCCGTCTTTTAGCATCGAGGACGGCAACGGTGACTTTTTGGGCGAGTGTGGCGTGGGGATTTCTGAAACGATCGGCGTGGGCGACCCGCGAAAGGTAACCGCCCTGGAGGTCTGGCTGTTCGACAAGAACGACATCCGCACCGTGACCAAGGTGCTGATGAGCGAGTTTGCTTACAACGACGAGGCGCTGCAGAGCAAGTTGTCAGCCAAGGGTGAGACGCTGCTGGCGCAGCACGGAACGATCCTGGATCTGACCACCGAGACGCTCAAGCTGCGGGCGCGGGTGCTCGATCTGGAGTACGGCATGGGGCAATTGCCCACCAACAGTTTCTTCCAACGCCTCACTCTGGAGCTGGGCGTCTGGTCGCTGGGCGCGCCGGCGTCTGGCGAGGAGGGCCTCGCTTCTCCCTTCTAGGAGGCCGGTAACTGTCTGCCCTCCCGCAGGTTTGGGCGCAATTTATGCTAGAATTGTAGTGTGTTATCGGTGAGGGTTGGCTGTTGGGGATGAGAATAGGCGGCAATGAAAGTTCGTGATGTCATCAAGATGATCGAAGAGGACGGGTGATATCTGGTAGTCACGAGAGGCAGTCACCGGCAATACAAGCATCCGACCAGGCCTGGTCGGGTCACAATAGCCGGACATCTCAACGATGATTTGGCGCCAGGCACACTGAACAGTGTTCTCAAGCAGGCCCAATTGCCAAAGCCGAGGAAGAGTGAGAGATAAAGATGTATCGTTTTCTGATCGTTGTTGAGAGAGCGGACGGGAACTATTCAGCCTACTCACCAGACCTACCGGGTTGCGTGGCGACAGGCAGGACACGCGAACAGGTTACGCGCAATATGCACCAGGCGATTGAGATGCACATTCGCGGTTTGCTTGAGGACAACTTGCCTATTCCGAAGCCACGATCTTTTGCTGAGTATGTTGCTGTTTCCTCGTAACCGGGGGGAGGCCTGAGCTCACCCTCCCGCGGGTTTGGGCGCAATCTCCGCGCCGGAGTGCGCCGCAAAGAATCGCTCATCCTCTTGCCAGCACTTTTAACCTGCAGCCGCAGGAGGGCAGGCGGCTCATTTCTCACCCCTCCCTCGCCGCCTGCGTAGCGGCAAATCCGCCGGGGGTGCGGGTGGGGTGAGGCTAAGAAGAAAGGTCTGTGCAAGGACTGTGCCCCTGATCTGGGAGTAGAAATGGCTGCGGCCCAGGCCAGTCGGACGGTAGAAGAAATCTGGGCACATTCCCAAGTGGCCGAAGAGGACCGGGAAATGCTGAGGGAGAAAGAGTGGCGGGAAGGCGTGCGAGCTACCTGTCCAAGTTGCAATGCGCCTCTGCCTGCTAAAGTCAAGTTCTGCCCCGAATGCGGTGCGAAGATTGCTACAGACAATCGTTGCACAAAATGCGGCGCAAGACTAAGTCCAGGTGCGAAATTCTGCGCCGAATGCGGAACAAAAGTAGAGAAGTAACTGCCTGCCCCCTCGCAGGTTTGGGCGCAATCTCCGCCTGGGGGTTGTGCCGCAAAAAACCGCACGCCGGGATCTGTGCGGGGGAAAGGGGCAACGACCTTCCCTATCGCGATGTCAACGCGCCCCGACAACACAACGACTTCTTAAAAGCGCTCCGTGCAACCATTTGAAATCATCCGAAAGCGGTATCTGGATTAGGGCAATGAAACCACGTTTTGCGATATGCACTGACAATTCGGAATATCCGGCATCTCTCGAATTGCACAAGGTTTATCGAGTGTTGCCTGATAAAGACGCCGAGCGTGATGGAGATTTGCGCGTCGTTGACGAGAGTGGCGAAGACTATATCCCGCCGCGTACTTTGTTCTCATCGAGGTGCCGGAAGAAGCTGAGCCCACCTCAACCCCATTGCCAACACCTACGCCATTGCCCACTCCTACTCCAACCTTGCCGCCCCTGCTCGTCCTGGCCGGCACACCTTACCCCCAGCCCGACCAGCCCATCTCAGCCGAAAACGCCGAGCGGGTGATGCAACTGGCCCGCTGGGGCAAAGGCACGATCAATCAGGCCATCTTATCGCCCGATGGCCGCTTGCTGGCTGTGGCTTCTTCCCGGGGCATCTATCTCTACGATGCCGGAACGCTGGAGGAGATGCGCTTCGTTGAAACTGGCGCCTGGATAGCGAGCGTGGCCTCCTCCCCCGATGGGTACGGGCGCAGCGGCGCTGCGCCCCTACTGGCCTAGGGGTCTTGGGATGGCACCGTGCGGCTGTGGGGGGTGAGGTGAAGCAAGAGGCAAGAATGCAAGAGGTGACCTCCAGACTTGCCCACTTGCAGACTTGTCCCCCCGTTCTGGCCACCTGACAGTTCACGAGAAATAGCCCTATGTGGTCAGCCTGTATCCGCCTCTTCTTCCGCCTTCTCTATGGCCCCATGGCCTGGACCTATGACGCCGTGGCCTGGCTGGTCTCGCTGGGCCAGTGGGTCGACTGGGTGCAGGTGGCGCTGCGCTATGTGAGCGTTGGGCCAGCATTGGAGCTGGCCCACGGACCAGGCCATCTGCAGGAGGCGCTGGCCCGCCAGGGGCAGTGGGCAGTTGGGCTGGACCTCTCGCCGCAGATGGGGCGGCTGGCCCGCCGACGGCTGCGGCGGGCGGGGCTGCCGCCGAGACTGGTGCGCGCCCGCGCCCAGGCCCTTCCCTTCCGCGACGGCGCCTTTCCCACCGTCGTGGCGACATTCCCCACCGAGTTCATCATCGACCCGCGCACGGCGCGCGAGGTGATGCGCGTGCTGGCCCCCCAGGGCCGTGTGGCCGTGGTCGCTTCCTGCCGCCTGCTGGGGCGCGACCCCCTCTCCCGCTTCCTGGAGTGGCTGTACAGGGTGACAGGCCAGCGCGCGCCGCTGCCATCTGTGGACGCCTCGGCCTGGCTGCAGAGCGGGCTGGCCCTGCGCGGCGAGTGGGTGCCGGTCGGGCGCAGCCAGGTGCTGGTGGTGCTGGGCGAGCGGCAGTAGCTCAGGCTTTGCCGTGCCGCGCGGCGACGATCTCGGCCAGGATCGCCAGGGCGATTTCCGCTGGCTCCCGCCCGCCCAGATCGAGCCCTACCGGCCCGTGGACGCGCGCCCACTGCTCAGCGCGCCCGCCGCGCGCCTCGAACGCCGCCCGCCGCCGCTCCTGCGTCGTGCGCGAGCCCAGCAGGCCGACGTAACCGACAGGGCTGTTGAGCGCCAGTTCGAGCGCCGGCAGGTCGAACTTGGGGTCGTGGGTCAGAATGACCACCGCGTCCTGTGGCCGCAAGTGTTCCGGCGTCAGCACCTGGCGCGGCCAGCCGACGAGCAGTTCGTCGGCGGTGGGGAAGCGCTCGCGCGTGGCAAAGAGCCGCCGCCCGTCGGCCACGCGGACGCGGAAGCCGAGCTCCTGCGCCAGCCGCGCCAGCGGCTGCGCCAGATGCACCGCGCCGATGACGGTCAGCGTGGGCGGGGGGCCAAAGACCTGGACAAAGACCTCGCCCTGGGGGTCGGGCCGCAGTTCGGCGAGCAAGCCGCTGGCAAAGAGGCTGGGTGGGTCGGGCGCCAGCGTCGCGTCGCCCTCGACGCGCCCGTCGGGCCAGGCCAGGGCGTGCCCCCCGCCTTCGAGGCAGGTCGCCAGGGCCACCGTCTCGCCCGCGCGCAGCGCTTCGAGCAGCCGTCGATGCAGCGGCGTCAGCCGTTCCACGTAGACCTCGATCGCGCCGCCGCAAGCCAGGCCCACCTCCCAGCCATCCTCGTCTTTGGTGCTGTAGCGCAGGCGGCGGGGCGGCCCGCCGGCCAGCAGTTCCTCCGCCTCGCGCGCCACAGCACCCTCCACGCAGCCGCCGCTGACCGAACCCGCCAGCCGGCCGGAGGCGCTGATGGCCATGTGAGCGCCCACCGGCCGGGGAGAGGGCCCCTCGGCGCGGACCACCGTCGCCAGGGCGACGGCCTCTCCCGCCTCGAGCCAGCTCAGCAGATCGTCGACCATCTCGCGCATGTTTTTCCTCCTCCCGCGTTCGGCGTCGTGGGAGGATGGCATGCCGTGCCCCTACTCGATCTCGACCAGCACCTGGTCCTTCTCGACATCGTCGCCGGGTTTAACGTGCACGGCCTTGACCGTTCCGCTCTGGCGGGCGTGCAGTTCGTTCTCCATCTTCATCGCCTCCAGCACGCAGACCGGCTGGCCTTCTTCCACCGGCTGGCCGACCTCGACCAGCACGCGCACGATCTTGCCGGGCATAATCGCCAGCACCGCCCCGCTGCTGACAGCGACAACCGGCGCCGCGGCCCTGGACGGCGGCGGGGCGGCTGTGGCCAGCACCAGCCCGCTGACCTCCAGCGGATGGGCATCGCCGGCGATGACCGCCGTCTTGTCGCCCAGGGCGACGTCGTAGGCGATGCCGTCTACAAACACTTCCTCGCCGCTGACCTCGACGACAAAAGTCCGCCCGTTGATGGTGATCGAGTCACCGTCCGCCTTGACCTGGTAGGTGACGCCGTCCATGGTAATGGTGAACTCGGCTTTCATCGCAGCCCTCCCGCGCCTTCGATCAGGCCAGGCCAGTGACCGCGCTGTGGCCGCCACGAGATCTTCCAGGGCGCGATGGCCGGGCCGGCGGGAGGCGGCGCGGCGGCAGCCTGCTGCTCCTCCAGCCGGCGCAACAACAGCCCGGCAACGGCGGCGACGAATACTTCCTTGCCGCTGCTGCCGCGCGCCCGCCGCTCCAGGAAGGGCCGCGCCACCTGCGGAAAGAGGGCGTAGGAGATGACATCCTCCTCGTTCTGCGCCAGGTCGCCGATCTCGGCCCTTGCCTTTTCCATCCCCGGCGGGATCAGGTCGGCGGGGCGGCAGTCGATCGGCTGCTCATCGCCGATGACCAGCCGCTGCACCTCCGGGTCGATCGGCGCCGGCGGGCGGCCATAGTAGCCGCGCACGTACTGGCGCACTTCTTCGGGGACGATCTTGTAGCGCTGGCCCAGCACGACGTTGAGCGTGGCCTGCGTGCCGACGATCTGGCTGGAGGGCGTGACCAGCGGCGGATAGCCCAACTCGGCGCGCACGCGCGGCACTTCTTTGAGCACCTCTTCGTACTTGTCCTCGGCGTTCTGCCCGCGCAGTTGCGAGACCAGGTTGGAGAGCATGCCGCCGGGGATCTGGTACTGCAGCACGCGCACGTCGGCGGCCTTCATGCCGCTCTCGAAGCGGGCGTATTTCTTGCGCACCTCGGCAAAGTAGGCGGCGATCTCCGCCAGCAGGTTCAGATCGAGGCCCGTGTCCCGCTCCGTGCCGGCCATGATGGCCACGATCGACTCGGTCGGCGAGTGGGAGGTCATGCCGGAGAGGGAGGAGATGGTCGTGTCGACAATGTCCACCCCGGCCTCGGCGGCCTTGACCAGCGCGGCGGTCGACATGCCGCTGGTATAGTGCGAGTGCAGCAGGATGGGCAGGTCGAACTCGGCCTTGAGGCGGCTCACCAGCTCGTAGGCGGCGTAGGGGGTGATCAGGCCGGCCATGTCCTTGATGCAGATCGAATCGGCGCCGCGCCTGACCAGTTCGCGCGAGAGGTCGACGAAATAGTCGATCGAATAGGGCGGGCCGATGGTGTAGGAGATGGCGGCCTGGACATGACCGCCCTCTCGCTTGACATACTCCATCGCCCGCTCCATATTGCGCACGTCGTTGAGCGCGTCAAAGACGCGAAAGACATCGATGCCCACAGCGCGGGCGTGGACGACGAACCGCTCCAGCACGTCGTCCGGATAGTGCTTGTAGCCGACAATGTTCTGGCCGCGCAGGAGCATCAGGAAGGGCGTGTTGGGCATGCGCTCTTTGAGCAGGCGCACGCGGTCCCACGGGTTCTCGTCCAGAAAGCGCATAGCCGAGTCGAAGGTCGCGCCGCCCCACATCTCCACCGCCCAAAAGCCCACCTGGTCGATCTTGGGAGCGATGGGCAGCATGTCATCGGTGCGCATGCGCGTCGCCAGCAGTGACTGGTGGCCGTCGCGCAGCATGAGGTCGCATATCTTGAGCGGATTGGTTGCCATGCCAGACTCCTATTGGGCGAACAGGTCTTGGGCCTTGAACATCAGCACCAGCGCGCCGTGCTCGGAACAGGAGCGGTGCTTTTCGCCAACGCGAACGACCAGGCTCTCCCCCGGCCCCAGGGTGACGGTAGCGCCGTGGGCATATTCGATCACGATTTCCCCTTCCAGCACCAGGTACATCTCGTCCTTGGGGTGCTGGTGAAAGAGGTAGGTGCCCTGGATGCGGGTCAGGTAGGCGCAATAATCATCGACCTGACCGACGACCAGGTGCTTGAATGGCTCGGTCAGCCGTGTGGCGATCTCTTGAATGCTTTGTTTGTTCTCCATATTCCCTACCCCACCGTTTCAAAGTGCAGGACGCACAGCCTGGCCGCTTCAGCGCGCAGGCTCATTCACAGGGGTATATTGCCGTGCTTCTTGGGCGGGTTGGCGTCGCGCTTGTTCTGCAGCATCTTGAGCGCCTCGATGATGCGCGGACGGGTCTCTTGCGGCTCGATGACGTCGTCGATATAGCCGCGCGCCGCAGCGACGTAGGGGTTGGCGAACTGCTCGCGGTACTCCTGGATCAACTGCTGGCGCAACGCTTCGGGGTCCTCGGCCTCGGCCAGTTCCTTGCGAAAGACGATGTTGACCGCCCCGTCCGGTCCCATCACGGCGATCTCGGCGCTGGGCCAGGCGTAAGAGATGTCGCCGCGGATGTGCTTGGAGCTCATCACGTCATAGGCCCCGCCGTAGGCTTTGCGAGTGATGATCGTGATCTTGGGCACGGTCGCCTCGCAGTAGGCCCACAACAGCTTGGCCCCGTTGACGATGATGCCGCCGTGTTCCTGATCGACCCCTGGCAGAAAGCCGGGCACATCGACAAAGGTGACCAGGGGGATGTTGAAAGCATCGCAAAAACGGACAAAGCGCGCGCCCTTGCGCGAGGCGTCAATGTCCAGCACCCCCGCCAGTGCCAGCGGCTGCTGGGCGACGATCCCCGTGCTAAAGCCGCCAAAGCGGGCAAAGCCGACGATGATGTTTTGCGCCCAGTGCTCGTGCACCTCCAGGAACTCGCCGTTGTCGACGACGTGGCGAATGACCTCCTTCATATCGTAAGCGCGGTTGGGGTTCTCCGGCACGATCGTCTTGAGCGCCTCCTCCATGCGGTCGGGCGGGTCGTCGGTGGGGACAAAGGGCGGGTCTTCCAGGTTATTCTGGGGGATGTAGCTGAGCAGTTGGCGCACCAGGCTCAGGCAGTGCTCCTCGTTCTCGGCGGCAAAGTGGGCCACGCCGCTCCTGGAGGCGTGGGCCATGGCCCCGCCCAGCTCTTCGTGGCTGACCTCCTCGTGGGTGACGGCGCGGATGACATCGGGGCCGGTGATGAACATGTGGCTGGTGCCCTTGGTCATCAGGATAAAGTCGGTCATGGCGGGGGAGTAGACCGCGCCGCCGGCGCAGGGGCCCAGGATGGCCGAGATCTGCGGGATGACGCCGGAGGCCAGCACGTTGCGCAGGAAAATGTAGGCATAGCCGGCCAGCGAGACGACACCCTCCTGGATGCGCGCCCCGCCCGAGTCGTTGAGGCCGATGACCGGCGCGCCGTTCTTCATCGCCAGGTCCATGATCTTGCAGACCTTTTCGGCATGCACTTCCGACAGGCTGCCGCCAAAGACGGTAAAGTCCTGTGAAAAGACATAGACCGGGCGGCCATTGATTGTCCCCCAGCCGGTCACCACCGAGTCGCCCAGCGGCCGGCTGGCTTCGACGCCAAAGCCGGTGGCGCGATGGGTGACGAACATGTCCAGCTCGCGGAAGGAGCCAGGGTCGAGCAGCTTTTCGATTCGCTCGCGGGCGGTCATCTTGCCGCTGGCGTGCTGACGCTCGATGCGCGCCTGTCCGCCGCCCATACGCGCCTGCTCGCGCATCTGGCGCAGTTGTTGGATCTTGGCATCGATGTTCATGGCTTCTCCAATCAATATCGTAATAGCGCGCCCACGCCAACGGTTTGCAGGCGGGGATGTTGATCGACCACCTCAACAACGCCGCCCTCCTCGATCACCTTGGTCACGACGGCCTCTGCCGCGTCGGGGATCTCGACAAACCTGCCGCTGCAGAAAGGGCAGGTGGCGAGCGGCTGCGTGGTCAGATAGCCGCAGTGGTCGCAGCGGTAGCCGGGGGCGTGAAAGTGGCGCTCGATGACCAGCGTGCGGATGCGCCCCTCGTGGGCGGCGCTGAGGGTCTGGTCGAGGCCGATGGTGCCCTCGCGGCCCTTGGCCGCGGCAGTAAAGACGGCTTCTACCAGGGCCGCCTCGCGTGCCTCTTCGACCTGGTTCAGAATCTGGAGCGAGCGCTCGCGCAGTTCAGGCTCGCTGATCGTGGCGTCAGCGCTCATGGTGCCGATAATGCGCTCCTGCAGCGCTTTGGGCAGCATCTCGCGAAAGTGGGCCAGCGTGTGGTCCGCGCCGCCCAGGATCAACTGCTGGGGCTTGTGCTGGCGACAGAAGCGGTCGGTCTCTTTGGCGATCTCGCGCAGGTTGCGCATGGCGACCTCTTCCTCGTGGCGGCCGGAGGCGGGAGCGCCGCCGCGGCGGGCCGGGCCGGCGGAGGAGCCGCGCCCCTTCTTGAGCTTGCGCACCTCTTCGCCTTCAAACACCTGCTCGTGGACCAGTTCGCCCAGTTGGAACAGAAAGAAGCGGGCGCTCTGGCGGTCGATCAGCGCGACGGCATAGCGGCCGTAGGCCTCGACGAGGGCGACCAGCGGCGAGAGGTAGGGCCGGCGGGCCACGGTGACGCCGGAGGCGATGGGAATGGCCAGCGTATAGACGCGCCACAGCTCCCTGGCCTGGCAGGAAAAGATGATCACGCCCCGCCCGCTCCAGTCATATTCGTGCTCGAAATAGCGCTGCACCTGCTCGATGTCTTCAGCGGCAGCTTCGTCGCCGGCCGCTTTGAGCATCTGCCGCAGTGAAAGGAGATATTCTTCTGTTGTATGTTCGGTTGGGTCGACGTTCAGGTAAACGCTGAGAATGGGGGTTTCGCTTTGAATCCTGGCTAACTGGCGCAGTTCCTTTTCGTCAATCATAGGATCATCCTTTCATCGAGGGATTCTTGTTTGCCGTAGCCGGTTATGGCCTCAGTCGGCAGAGTTTCGTGCCGGCTATTTTTTGCGCATGAGGGCCAACTGCTCGAACAGCTCTCGCTCGCGGGCGCTGAGGCGACCCGGCACCTGGACCTGGACCGTCACAAAGAGGTCCCCTCGCTCGTGGGGGTTGTGCGCCTTGGGCATGCCCTTGCCGCGCAGGCGCAGCTTTTTGCCGCTGCTGGTGCCGGGGGGAATCTTGAGCGTCACGACGCCGTCGATGGTCTCCACGGGGACCTCCCCTCCCAGCACGGCCGTGTAGAGATCAACCGGGAGATTGCGCTCCAGGTTGTCGCCCTTGAGGGTAAAGACGGGATGGGGGAGGATGTTCACTTTGAGATAGAGGTCGCCAGGGGGCATGTTGCCCTGGCCGGGCTCGCCGTGGCCAGCGACGCGGACACGGCAGCCGGGGCGCGCGGCGGGCGGGATCTTGACCGTGACGGTGCGCCCGTCGGCCTGTTGCAGGCGGCGGGTGGTGCCGTGGAAAACCTCTTCGAGCGTCAAATCGACGGGGCTCTCGATGTCCCGGCCCCGGCGGCCGGGTCGGCTGGTGCGGCGGCCGCCCGGCGTGAAAAAGGCGCCCAGCAGGTCGCCCAGGCTGCCGCGGCCAAAGAGCTCATCCAGGTCGATGTACTGCACCTGCGCGTCACCAAAGCCGCCCTGGCCAAACCACTGACGGGCAAAATCTTCAAAGCCGCCCGGCGCGCCCTGCGTCCGCTGCCACTGGTTCCAACTGCTGCCGAGCTGGTCGTAGCGGCGGCGCTTTTCCGGGTCGGAAAGCACCTCATGCGCCTCGTTGATCTCTTTGAAACGCTCTTCGGCTTTGGCGTCCGGGTTGACATCGGGATGAAATTGGCGGGCCAGCTTACGGTAGGCCCGCTTGATCTCTTCCTGGGTTGCGTTGCGATCGACGCCCAAAATCTTGTAATAGTCTTTGTATTCCATAGCGCCCAGACTCAGGTTCTCTTTCCTTGTATTCATTGTACCCAGAAGGGAAGGCTTGTCAAGGGATGAAATGTGGAGTATAATATGCCCACAATCGAATCGACAACGCGTTGAGCGGGACGAGTACCGGTCAGGCAAGGTCCCAGAGAGAGGGGGTCAGCGGCTGAAAGCCCCCTTGACCGGAAGGCCGGGAAAACCCCCCGCGAGCGGGCTCCTCAAATCGCTGCGGCGAGAGTATGGGGCTCCGGGCAGGCCCGTTAGCGCCTCAGAGTGCGGCACAAGCCGAACTTGGGTGGAACCACGTGGGATCGACCCCCGCGCCCCAGGGCGCGGGGGTCTTTGCATACCAGGGAGGTGAGAAATGTCCGAAAAGAATCATGAGCAGCAGGAGCAATTGCACCGCCTGCGCCACTCGGCGGCGCACGTGATGGCCCAGGCGGTGCTGGAAAAGTTCCCCGATGGCCTCGTCGCCATCGGCCCGGCCATCGAGACGGGGTTCTACTATGATTTCGACCTGCCCCGTCCGCTGACGCCGGAGGACCTGGAGGAGATCGAGGCGCGCATGCGCCAGATCATCCGCGAAGGACACGACTTTGTCTACCAGGAGGTCAGCGAGCAGGAAGCCCGCCGCATCTTTGCCAACCAGCCCTACAAGCTGGAGCTGATCGACGGCATCCTCTCGGCCGGCACCGACGAGTACGGCGAGCCGCTGGACGAGGCGCCCAGGCTTTCCATCTACCGCCACGGCCCCTTCGTCGACCTCTGCCGCGGGCCGCACGTGCAGAACACGCGCGAGATCAACCCCGACGCGATCAAACTGCTCAACGTCGCCGGGGCCTACTGGCGCGGCGACGAGCGCCGGCCGATGCTCCAGCGCATCTATGGCACGGCCTGGCTGACGGCGCAGGAGCTGGAAGAGTACCTGGCCTGGCGCGAGGAGGTGGAGCGGCGCGACCACCGCCGGCTGATCAAGGAACTCGACCTGATCAGTTTCCACGAGGAAGGCGGGGCGGGGCTGGCCTACTGGCACCCCAAAGCCGGCCGCATGCGCGTGATCATGGAGGACGACTGGCGCCGCCGTCACTATGAGGGCGGCTATGAGATCGTCTTTACGCCGCACATCGGCCGCGCCCTGCTGTGGGAAACCTCAGGCCACCTCGATTTCTACAAGGAGGGCATGTACGCGCCGATGGAGATCGAGGGGCAGGACTATTACATCAAGCCGATGAACTGCCCCTTCCACATCCTGATCTACAAATCGCGGCTGCGCTCCTACCGCGAGCTGCCGCTGCGCTGGGCCGAGCTGGGCACGGTCTACCGCTACGAGCGCAGCGGCACGCTGCACGGCCTGCTGCGCGTGCGCGGTTTTACCCAGGACGATGCCCACATCGTCTGCACGCCGGAACAGATCGAGGACGAGATCCTGCGCGTGCTCGATTTCAGCCTCGACCTGCTGCGCGGCTATGGCTTTGACCAGTTCAAGATCGAGCTGAGCGTGCGCGATCCCAAAAGCCCGGGCAAGTACGCCGGCGCCGACGAGATGTGGGAGCAGGCCGAGCGCTCGCTGGTCAAGGCCCTCCACACACGGCAGCTCGACTACCAGCGCATGGAAGGCGAGGCGGTCTTTTACGGCCCCAAGATCGACATCAAGATCAGGGACGCCCTGGGACGCCTGTGGCAGTGCACGACGATCCAGTTCGATTTCAACCTGCCTGCGCGCTTCGACATGACCTACATCGGCGAGGACGGCCAGGAACACCGCCCCTATATGGTTCACCGCGCCCTACTGGGCAGCATGGAGCGCTTTTTCGGCGTGCTGGTGGAACACTATGGCGGGGCGTTCCCTGTCTGGCTCAGCCCGGTTCAGGCGGTGCTCATCCCCATCGCCGACCGCCACCTGGACTATGCCCACCAGGTCGCCGCGCAGCTCAGGGCTGCCGGCCTGCGCGTCGAGGTCGACGCCTCCGGCGAACGCATGCAGGCCAAAATCCGCCAGGCGCAGTTGAACAAGGTGCCCTATATGCTCGTCGTCGGCGACCGCGAGGCCGAGGCCGGGCAGGTCAACTTGCGCCGGCGGGATGGGGAAAACGTCGGCGCGATGGATGTGGCCGACTTTATCGCCATGGCTCAGGAAGCCGTGCGGGAGCGGCGGTTGTTATAGGGTAACCGCCATCTTTAGCCGTGCAACTCCCGTGGGACAGGCCAGAGCCTGGCCTGTCCCACGCCAAACGGTCTATGAGAAGACGACCTCTCAGTTGTCTTCGTCCTCGTCGTCCCAGTCGTCCCAGTCCTCGTCCTCCCAGTCTTCGTCTTCCCAGTCCTCGTCCTCCCAATCTTCGTCTTCCCAGTCTTCCCCGAAAGCCAGGTCCAGCTCGCAGGGGTCCAGCTCGACGACTTTGAGCACCTCATCGCAGTGGGGGCAGATGAGGGTCTGGCCAAGCCACATTCGCTCATCAATCTCGATGGCCTCGCCACAGGATGGACAGGTGGATATTTCCATAATAAGCCTCCTTTTCGATCATACCCACTGAGTGGTTCAAGGGCAGCTTGGGTGACGCACATAGACCGGCACGCGCACGGTCTGCCCGGCTGAGGTGACCGAGGCGTAGCCGACGATAGCGCTGCCAGCGCTGGCGCTGCGCACCGCGAAGGTCATCGACTCTGTGGTTGGGCCGCCCTGGGGCCGGCCTTCCCAGGCATAAGTGTAGCGGCAATCGCCGCCGTATCCCTGGACAAAGATCGTCGCTGTCCAGCCGCCGCCCTGCGGGTCGCAGGTGCGGGCAACGGACCAGGCGTCGAGGCGCAGCGGCCCGCCCGCGCAGGAGACAGGGCCGCTGGTCGGCGTGGCTGGCAGCGCGCCCAGCCGCTGCCAGGTGAGGCGGGCTTTGGCGGCCTGGCTGCGCTCGAAGTATTCGACGCGGACGGTGTGGTTGCCGGCGGTCAGGTTGACTGTCGCGCTGCGGCTGCCGCGCATGGGCGCCCAGGCGTTGATGATCCGCTGGTCGTCCACGTAGAGCCGCACCCCGTCGTCGGTCGTGGTCGTAAAGCGGTAACGCCCCGCCT